>FR887092.1 GCA_000436735.1 Firmicutes bacterium CAG:170 | reverse complement strand
AGACCTTGCAGGTAAATGTGTCGTGACAGGCGCGGGTCTTAGACAGCCCCGCATAAGAAACCAACGCCCGCAGGCAGCGCCTTTTCGCCCCCTGGCTTCGCAGTTTTTCCTTGCGTTACACAAAGCAGCGCTACGGAAAACTGCTTGTCAGGAACGAAAAAACATCTGTCTGCGGCGCTGCGCGAAAAAGCCCGCCGGAAGCTTCCGACGGACTTTTTTATTGTTTTCTTATGCGGTCCTGCCTTTGCAGATAGTCTCGTTTTTCATGCGCGTGATTCTCACGAATCTATAAAAGTTCACATTGCAAGAACCAAATGATCGTTTAGCAGTTCGACCGATTCAGGATCTGGAGTCGTCCACCGACTCATACTCGGCGTCAACAGCCTCGTCCTCCACATCGTCGTTCGGGTTTTCATAGCCGCCCGCCGGGCGGTAGGGGCCGCTCCCATTCGTCACGCCAAGCTCGTCGAGCAGGCGCTCCAGCCGGTCGGCGGCGGAGAGCATTTCATCCGTATTTTTCGACTTGACTGCTTTGCGGACGGCCTTTTCGGCCTCGCTCACGCGGGCCTTATCCTCGCGGCTGACAGTTTTCCCGGCGCCGGTGGCGCGATAGAGCAGCTGCTCACAGCGGTCACGCACCGTCGCCTCCGCGCGCAGGCGCTCGTCCTCTGCCGCATACTGCTGCGCATCGCGCACCGCGCGGTCGATCTCGGCCTGCGACATGTTGGAGGTCGCGGTAATGGTGATCTGCTGCGCCTTGCCGGTGTCGAGATCCTTTGCCGAGACGTTCACGATGCCGTTCGCGTCGATGGAGAACGTCACCTCGATCTGCGGGACACCGCGCGGTGCGCGGCGGATGCCGGTGAGCTGGAAGCGGCCAAGCTCCTTGTTCTGGCTGGCCATCGGGCGTTCGCCCTGCAAAACATGCACGTCCACGGAGCTTTGGAAGCTCGAGGCGGTGGTGAAGATCTGGCTCTTGCGGATGGGAAGCGTCGTATTGCGTTCGATCACGCGCGTACACACGCCGCCGAGCGTCTCGATGCCGAGCGACAGCGGCGTCACATCGAGCAGAAGCAGGCCCTTGACGCTGCCGGAGAGGACGCCGCCCTGCAAGCACGCGCCCATGGCGACGCATTCGTCGGGATTGATGCCCTTGAAGGGAAGCGTGCCGGTGATGGACTGGACAAGATCCTGCACGGCGGGAATGCGGCTCGAGCCGCCGACCATCAGCACCTTGCTGATCTGGGAGATGCGGACACCGGAGTCGTTGATGGCCTGATTGACCGGCTCACGGGTCGCCTGCACCAGATGGTAGGTGAGGTCGTTGAACTTTGCCCGCGTCAACGGGATCTCCATATGCAGCGGGCCGCTCTTGCCGACGGTGATATACGGCAGGCTGACCGTTGTTGCGGTCATGGCCGAAAGCTCGATCTTGGCCTTTTCCGCGGCCTCGCGCAGACGCTGCATGGCCGCCGGGTCGCGGCTCAGATCGACCTTGTTTTCGTTTTTGAATTCCCGGACCAGATAGTCCACGATGCACTGGTCAAAATCGTCGCCGCCAAGGTGATTGTTGCCGGCGGTGGCCAGCACCTCGATCACACCGGAGGAGATGTCCAGAATGGACACGTCGAATGTGCCGCCGCCAAGGTCATAGACCATGATCTTCTGCGGCTCCTCGCGGTCAACGCCGTAGGCCAGCGCCGCTGCGGTCGGCTCATTGATGATGCGCTGGACGTTGAGTCCGGCGATGCGGCCTGCGTCCTTCGTGGCCTGACGCTGGGCGTCGGTGAAGTAGGCGGGGACGGTAATGACGGCGTCCGTGACCGGCTCGCCGAGATAGCTCTCCGCATCCCGCTTGAGCTTTTGCAGGATCATTGCGGAGATCTCCTGCGGCGTATATTTGTGGCCGTCGATGTTCAGCCTGTAATTGGTGCCCATCTGACGCTTGATGGAGGTCACCGTGCGGTCGTGATTCGTGACCGCCTGACGCTTGGCAAGGCTTCCAACCATACGCTCACCGGTCTTGGAGAAGCCGACGACGGACGGCGTCGTTCTGCCGCCCTCGGCATTGGGAATGATGACCGGCTCGCCGCCCTCCATGACGGCGACGCAGGAATTGGTGGTGCCAAGGTCAATGCCAATGATCTTTGACATGAAAATGCCTCCTGAAACCTCTAATTTGCCACGACCACTCTGGCGTGGCGGATGATCTCTTCATCCATGGTGAAGCCCGTCCGGACGACCCCAACGATCTCATCCTCGCGGTACTGCGGGTCGGTGATGTGCTCGACTGCCTCATGATAGGCCGGATTGAAGCAACGGTGCAGGCTGTCCATCGGCTGCACCTTCATGGACGCGAGAATGGCAAGCAGATTCTGCATCACCATTTCAATGCCGCGGCGGTACGCCTCGTCCTGACAGGGCTGACGGAGCGCGCTCGAGATCGTCGTAAAGCGGCAGAAAATTCAGCACCGCGCGGCGTGTTGCGGCGTCGTTTGCCTGCTCCAGCTCCAGCGCGGTGCGGCGGCGATAGTTCCGGTATTCCGCTTCCAGTTCCTCAAGAAGCGGGTCTTTAGCTGCCTGCTGCGGCTGCCTTTTCTGAAACAACTTCATGACGGCCTCCTAGTTCCGCGAGCCATTCTGGCCCGTGGTCTGTGTCCAGGTGTAGGAGGCGTTTTCGCTCGTGTAGCCGTCGGAATAGGCGCTTCCGGAGCCGTCGGTGTAGCCATAGTAATACGACGGATAATAGCGTCGGACGGAGCAGCTTCCGAGCATGGAAAGCAGGAACTGGATGATGAGCCAGATCATGACGATCTTGCCGAGCACACCCAGCGGACTGTGCCGCGGACGGCGGTAGTTCCACTGATACTGCTGCCGGTTCGGGTCGTCATTGCTGCTCCAGTAGTAATAATAGGTATTCTGATTCGGATCGGAGGAGTCCTCCTCGCTGCCGCTCTGGCTCCCGTAGAAGCCGAACGGATCGAAGGGGTTATAATAGCCCTGATTCTGCGGCCCGTTCTGATACGCCTGACGCGCCTGCTGCTGGGCGCGCTGCTGTGCCTGCTGCTGACGGTAGGCCTGCGGATTTTTCAGCAGGTCATACGCTTCGTTGATCTCGTTCATCTTCTGCGCGGCCTGCGCGTCGCCGGGATTCAGATCCGGGTGATATTTCTTGGCAAGGCGGCGATACGCCTGCCGGATCTCGTCCTCGCTTGCGTCCCGCGAGACGCCCAAAATCTGATAAGGGTCGTTGACCATGCCTTCACTTCCTTTTCCGCCTTTGATCCTTTAACAGAACTCATTATACATATTTTTTCCCGTTATTTGTGAATCATTTTGAAACTTTGTGGAAAAAAATCTGCCCCGGCGGAGTTTTTTCCGCCGGGACAGAGAATTTTGAGAAAGACGGCGTTCAGTGATCCAGCCGCCGGAGGATCTCGCAGAGGTAATCCCACGTCCGCCGGACGGAGGCGATGCTCATGCGCTCATGCACCGTGTGGATATCCAGAAGATCGGGGCCGAAGCTGACGGCGTCGAGTCCGGGAAGCTTGTCGGCAAACAGACCGCATTCCAGTCCTGCGTGGATGGCCTCGACCTTCGGCTCGCGGCCATAGAGGTCGCGGAACGCGGCGACCATCGTCTCGCGCAGCGCGGATTCGCGCCGGTACTGCCAGCCGGGGTAATCGCCGGTCGGACGGACACTGCCGCCGAGGCGGGCGCAGAGCGCCTCCATCCGCGCGTAGAGCATTTCCTTCTGGGAGCCGACGGAGCTGCGGATCGAGCTGCACGCGCGAAGGCCTTTTTCATCGGCCTCCAGCACGCCGAGGTTGCAGGAGGTCTGCACAAGGCCCGGAATGTCCATGCTCATGGCGTAAATGCCGTTCGGCACCAGCGTCAGGAAGTCCAGCACGCGGGCCGTCGTTTCCTCCGTCATGGCGCTTTCAGCATTGCCGCAGCGCTCCGCGCAGAGGCGCGCATCCGGATCGGAGACGGAGAATTCGTTTTTCAGCGCGGCTTCGAACGCAGCGGCCTCCGCCGCGACATCCGTTCCCTCTGGGACGGCGAACAGCGCCGTTGTGGAGAGCGGGATGGCGTTGTCCTTCTGACCGCCTGCGACCGAGACCAGGCGCAGCTCCGGCGCAGCCTTCCACAGGCGGCGGAGGAAGCGGCCCATCAGAATGTTGGAGTTTCCGCGCTCCTTCTGGATCTCCACGCCGGAGTGGCCGCCCTTGAGGCCGGCCAGCGTCACGCGCCAGCACGCCAGCGCGCAGGGCGCGGCCTGCACCGGAAGCTCCATGTTTGCCCGGACGCCTCCGGCGCAGCTCACCGTCAGAATGCCTTCGTCCTCTGAGTCGATGTTCAGAAGGCGGCGGCCCTGAAGCGGGGCCGGATCAAGGAAGGCCGCGCCGTCCATGCCGACCTCCTCGTCGATGGTAAAGACCGCTTCGATGGGCGGGTGCGGAAGCTCCTTGCTGTCCAGCACGGCCAGCGCCATGGCGACGGCAATGCCGTCGTCGCCGCCAAGCGTTGTGCCCTTTGCGTACACATAGTCGCCGTCAATCTGCAGGTCGAGCGGATCCTTTGTGAAATCGATCGGGCTGTCGGGCGTTTTTTCCGCCACCATGTCGAGATGACCCTGAAGGATCACGGTCGGAGCGTTTTCATAGCCCGGCGTACCGCCCTTCCAGATGATGATATTGTTCACGGCGTCCTGCACGCAGCGCAGACCGCGTTCCTGTGCAAAGCGGACGCAGTAATCGCTGATGGCCTTGGTGTTGCCGGAGCCGTGCGGGATCCGGCAAAGATCCTCAAAGAAGCAGAATACGGAGCGCGGCTCCAGCTTTTCCAGTACGCGCATAGAAAAAACCTCCTGAATATGTAATGAGAATGCCTGCAAAGCCCTCCCGTCCGGGAAGGCCTTGCAGGAGAAGCGACGGGTTTATTGCAGCCTCTCAAAGTCCGCTGCGCCGTGCTTGCACAGCGGGCAGACGATGTCGGGCGGAAGCTCCTCACCCTCGTAGACCCAGCCGCAGATCTTGCAGACCCAGCCGGTCTGCTTCTGGAGCACGGCGGGCTTCGGCTTGACGTTCGCAAAATAGTAGGCGTAGGTCATGGAGGGGACGTTCGAGAGCAGCTTGGCCTCCGTAACGTCGGCGATGAAGAGCGTATGCGTTTCAAATTCCACGGTCTGCGTGACCTTCGCGCTGAGAAAGGCGGAGGTGCAGTACGGGATATAATATATGCCGTTGGTCGAACGCGCCATGCCCTGAACGCCCGCGAATTTGTCCGTGTTCCGGCCGGACTGGAAGCCGTAGTGCTGGAACAGCGCGAACGGCGCGTCGTTTGAAAGGACGGAGACGTTGAACTCGCCGGTCTTTACGATCATGTCGTGCGTGAGATTCGCCTTGTTGACTGCGATGGAAATGCGCTTGGGCGAATCGGTCAGCTGCGTGACGGTGTTGATGATGCAGCCGTTGTCCTTCGCACCGTCGCGGGCCGTCAGGACGAACAGGCCGTAGGAGAGCGAGAACATCGCGTTCTGCTCCACGAGGCCCGCGGGCTTTTCCTGCGCAGGAACGGGCTTCTGCGCAGGCATCGATGCGACCAGCGCGTCAGCCAGCGCCTCCATCTGCGCAAGCTGATCCTCCTTGAGGGAGGAACGGATGCTGACGCCCTCGTCGAGGATGGTGCAGTTCTTGAGCTTCTGGAACTCGGCGCGCATCAGACCTGCCGCCGTCGGCGCCCAGGAGCCGTTCTCCACCAGCGCAATGGTGCGGTTTTGCAGATTGTGGTGGACGATGTCGTGGACGAGGTTTTCCATGTTCACGAACATGCCCGCGTTATAGGTCGTGGAGAGGAACACCAGATGGCTGGCGCGGAAGCATTCGGAGACGATATAGCTCGGGTGCGTTGCGGAAACATCGTAGACCTTGACGTTGCGGACGCCCTTGTCGGCCAGCATCCCGGCGAGGATATTCGCCGCGTTTTCGGTGTTGCCGTAGACGGAGGCATAGGCAATCACAATGGCGGTCTCCTCGGGCTGATACGTCGCCCAATGGACGTATTTGTCCAGGAACCACGCGATATCCTTCCGCCAGACCGGGCCGTGCAGCGGGCAGATGGTCTCAATTTCAATGGCGGCCGCCTTTTTAAGCAGCGCCTGCACCTGCGTGCCGTATTTGCCGACGATGTTGGTGTAATACCGCCGTGCGTCGGCCAGATACTCCGTCTTGAAGTTGACCTCGTCGGCATAGAGGTTGCCGTTCAGCGCGCCGAAGGTGCCAAAGGCATCGGCGGAGAAGAGCGTTTTGGTCGTTGCGTCGTAGCTGACCATGGCCTCTGGCCAGTGGACCATCGGCGCCATGACGAAGGCGAAGGTATGCCGTCCTGTGCAGAGCGTGTCCATCTCCTTGACGATCACAGCGCGGCTGTCGATGTCGAAGGTGAAGAAATTCCGGATCATCGTGACGGTCTTGGCGTTGCAGACGATCTTGACCTCCGGGTAGCGCAGCACCAGATCCTGCAAAACGGCGCAGTGATCCGGCTCCATGTGATTGACGATCACATAATCGAGCTTCCGGCCGTTCAGAACGTGCGCAACGTTCTCGAAAAACAGATCAGCGATGGAGCGGTCCACGGTATCGAGCAGAACGGTCTTTTCATCCAGCAGCAGATAGGCGTTGTAGCTCACGCCGTTCGGGATGGGGTAAACGTTCTCAAAAAGGGCGAGTCTGCGGTCGCTTCCGCCGACCCAGTAGAGATCGTCCGTCATTTTCTTGATACAGTACATGGCGTACCTCCTAATTAATAATAATTATTCTTATTATTATAATAACATATACCTGTGCAAATTACAACTTCTTTTTGCGCTGCTTTTCCGGCTTTTTTTCGTCCGCAGGCGTGCCGGGACGGCGATGGAGAAATTCGTTGAAGGTCTCGATGCGTTCGCTCAGAGGCTTGGGCGCAGCCAAACGGAAGAAGCCGGCCCGGCTCTGCATTTTGAGCTGGAATTTCTGAAGATCGACGGATTCATAGAGCGTCTTGTCGATCTCACCTGCGCGGCGGCGGATCTGCGTGCCGAGATGGAGCGAGAACGCGCAGTCGATCACGAACACGCCGAAGCAGATGCCGACGATGAAGGAGAACAGCGGATGCAGCGTAAACCACTCCACCAGATGCAGCAGCCTCGGATAGAGCAGGAAGTAGTACAGCGCCGAAAGCACGCCCCAGAAGAACGTGAACAGCGGGCAGATGATGCCTTGAATATTGCCCCAGCAGTGGGAATAGTCCCACAGACGGATGCCCATGACATGGATGCTCAGCAGGCCGACCAGATACTCGATCAGCGTCATGACGAGCGCCATGATGAAGAACATCACGAAATAATAGCCGACGCTGCCGGAAAAGCTGCCGAAAACGGCGTCTTCGACCAGCGACATACCGAACAGGACGACGGTGCCGATGCCGTACAGCGGCACGCACGGCCCGAACAGAAAGCCGGGATTCAGCCACTTATGCTCCGGGTTGGAGCCGGAAAAGAACTTGCGGAACAGCAGCTCCAGCACCCATCCGGCGCAGGCGCCGAAGAAAAACAGAAATACGATATCCAGAAAGATCTGATATTTTGACATAAGCTTCCCTCCTGCGCTCAGTTTACCATGACGGCGGGAACTTTGCAAGGGAGGACGGAAGAATTGGACAGCGGAGGGGATCATCCGAAACGCCCGGCGGCGGTTGCTTTTTATCCGGCTTCCTGTATAATAAAGAATATCAGAATATCCACAGGAGGCTGTCATGAAAAAGACACTCAAAATCATCGGAATCGTACTGCTGGCTGTGCTCGTCCTTGCGGGCAGCTATGTGGCCTATGTGTTCGCGGCCTACCACCGCATCGAGGACAATCAGAAGCTTGCCGTGGTCTCCGGACAGACGCAGACGGCGCGGGCAGGGGAGACGTACCGTATCGCCTGCTGGAACATCGGCTTCGGCGCGTATGAGGACGATTACAGCTTCTTCATGGACGGCGGCACGGAATCGTGGGCATGGTCCGAGGAGCGCCTGCTTCAGAATCTCGACGAGATCGGCGCGGTGATCGAATCGCTGGACTCGGACATCACGCTTTTGCAGGAGGTCGATTTTGATTCCACGCGGACGTATCATGTGAACGAGGCGGACCTTCTGCGCAATTATCACGGTCTGGAAGCGGATACTGACAGCGTTTTTGCCGTCAATTATGATTCCCCGTTCCTGTTTTACCCATTCGTTCGCCCGCATGGCGCGTCGCGCTCCGGGCTGCTGACCGTCTCGTCGCTGACGGTGGAGAGCGCGCTCCGGCGGAGCCTTCCGGTCGAGACCGGCTTTACCAAGCTCCTTGACCTCGACCGCTGCTACAGCGTCACGCGCATTCCGGTCGACAACGGAAAAACGCTCTGCCTGTACGACCTGCACCTGTCCGCCTATACCTCCGACGGAAAGATCGCCGACGAGCAGCTGGAGATGCTGCTTGCGGATATGCAGCAGGAATATGAGAACGGAAACTATGTCGTCGGCGGCGGAGACTTCAACAAGGATCTGCTCGGAAACAGCGGCGAGATCTTCGGCGTTTCGACCGAGGGCTATACCTGGGCGCAGCCAATCAAAACGGAGCTTTTCGAGGGGAAAAACCTGACGCTGGTCGCGCCGCTGGATGAAAACGACCCGCAGCCGTCGTGCCGCAACGCCGACGCGCCGTATCATGAGGGACAGCTCCTTCTGACCGTGGACGGCTTTCTCGTTTCCGACAATGTGACGGTCACGGGCAGCCTTGTTTACGATACGGGCTTTGCCTATTCCGACCATCAGCCGGTCGTGATGACCTTTACGCTGGAGCCGTAACAACGATTTATGAATTCTGAAACGGGGTGAGTGCATGGAAGATATCCGGGCAAAGCGCGAGGCATCATTCGCGCAGGCAGCTGCGGGATTGGACGAGAAGGCGCGCAGCATGCTGCACGATATGCTGTTTAACGATCCGTTTTATTATGGTGATATAGAGTGGAGCGGCGAAAACGGCGTGGATCTGGTATTGGAGAGCCCGGGCTGCGAAAGCTACCGGCGCCATCTGACGCTCTGTAATGCCTCCGGCCTTCCGGAGGGGGACTATGTGTGGCTCTGCTTTGAGGATGGAGAGCTGCTGCGGGATGGGAAGGACTATATCCTGACCGGACAGACGTCGCCGGAAGTGGAGGGCGAACAGACTCCGTTTGCCATCCGGTTTTCGGATGCGAAGGCTGTGTCCCACGTTTACCGTGCGGGACTGTCGGCGGCCTATGGAAGAGCGTGGGACGTACTGTGGGGCGCTGCGGAGCAGATCCTGTACCGCGCGGATGCGGAAGGGCCGCTGAACGAAAAGGAACGGGCGCTGCTGCCGCTCCTGCGGGAGATCTACCAGCTGAAGCCATGGGCCTTTGAAAAGCTGACGGGAAGGTTTCCGCTTTTGAAGGAGCGGGCCGCCCGCTTCGGATACCGGGGCCTTGTGCGCAGCATCGAGAAGCTGGAAGCGGGCTTCTTCGGAAAATGGAAGCAGGTCCGCTTCAACCAGCTGACGCTGACGATAAACCGGCTGGAATATGAGCCGCTCTGGCGGGAGCTTTTTGAACAGATCACGGACTCACAGGCGGAATACCCATCGTGTACGGAGGCGGAGTGCTCTCCGAAGCTGCTGAAAAGGGTGCGCGATGCGGTCGAACGGCGTTTGCATTCTTACGGCTACAGCGGGACATACCCGGACTTTTACAAAAGGGAGCCGCTGCGCGGCATTCACCATACTGTGCTCACACCGTATTTTCAGGACTATATCGTCGGCTTGCATAAGAACACGGCATACCGTATCCACTGTCGGGAGTCGTATTGCGGCGAGCTGAGGCTGGCACTGCTCAGCGGGACGGAGCTGCTGAGAAGAGGCGAGGAGATGGGCGACATCTATTCCTGCATGTTCCACGCTAACGGCCGCCGCCTCCTTCGGGAAACGGAGTGGAGCATATCGATGGACGACGCGGCCTCCCTTTCGAAGCTGGAGCGTCAGCTGCGGATCGCCGTCAAGCGGGCGGAGCTGAAAAATCTCGACAAGGACGAGCAGGAAAAGTCTGCGTCCTGCCAGCTGAAGCCGCCGAAGAAAATGCTGCGGCCGCTGCTTTGGCTCAGCGGCCTTTGGACGGTGATGTGGTTTGCACTGTTCATGCCGCTGGCGTCTCTTGGATTTGCGCTGATGACAGGAGACATAAGAAATTTTACAGAAATTCTTACGGATCCGATTTGGCTCCCGTTTTTTCCGGGCACTTGGCTGGCGATGTTCCTTTTGATGCTGCTTTGTCAAAAGCTCGCCAGATCCGCCAACAGGAAAAAGTGACCGCCCGCATATCGAAAGCCAGCGTCCGGCAGCATCCGCTGCCGGACGCTTTTCTCTGCTCAGCGCAGAATTTTTTCCCTTCGCCGCAAGGCGACGGGATTCTGCCGCCCTCCTGTGCCACAATGGGCAAAAAAGGAGGCCGTACCAATGAAATTTTCTTACATCCGAAGATTTGCAGCCGCCGTGCTTCTGCTGGCCCTGCTGGCAGGACAGGCTTTTGCCGCCGGCGAGGTCTTTCATCCGGCGTATCTGGGCGGCTTTCCGGACGGCACCATCCGCCCGGAGGCGGCGCTCACCCGTGAACAGCTGGCGCAGGCGCTCTACCGCCTGATCCCTGAGGATCGCCGCGCCGGGCTTGACGCGCCGACCTGCTTCTGCGATGTGCCGCCGTCGCGCTGGTCGTATACGGCGATCACGGCGACGGTGAATCTCGGCGTGCTCTACGGCACGCAGGACGGCGCGTTCTCTCCGGAGGGCGGCGTGACCGGCCCGGAGCTGGCGGCGGTGCTCATGCGCATTGCCGCGTCGAAGACGGCGGCGGAATGCCTCCCGGAGCTGGCGGAGGGCTGGTCGGCGCTGGAGCCGTCCTTCTCTGCGGGCGACGGCTGGATCATGGGCCTCGACGGAGCAGAATTCGACCCGGACAGGCCGCTGACGCGCGCGGAGCTTGCGCGCATCCTCAACCGCCTGCTGGACAGAAGCCCCGCCTCGCTGGACGCGCTGCTGATCGGGATGCCGCTCTGGACGGACAATTCGGACGCAGAAGCGTGGTATTTCCTCGATATGCAGGAGGCCGGTACCGACCACACGGCCTGTCTGAATGCGGACGGCGAGGCATGGTCGGCGCTCGGGTGAGAGAAATTTTGCCGGGAGGTAGATTTTTCCGCCGAAATCCGGTATGATAAAAACAGCATATAATTTGGAGGTGCCGGACATGAAAGGTATCATTCTCGCCGCAGGCAAGGGCACGCGGATGTATCCCATGACGCTGCCGGTCTGCAAGCCACTGATCCCCGTATATGACAAGCCCCTGATCTACTATCCGATGGCCGTGCTGATGCAGGCCGGTATCCGTGATATTCTCATCATCGTCCCGCCGGACGAGATGTATTCGTTCATCAAGCTCTTCGGCGACGGCTCCGAGCTGGGCCTCAATCTTTCCTACCGCATCCAGAAGGTGCAGCGCGGTATTGCGGACGCCTTCCTGATCGGCGAGAGCTTTATCGGAAACGACAGCGTCTGCCTCATTCTGGGCGACAACATTTTCTACGGCGAGGGACTGCGCGCCAGCCTCCGTCAGGCCGCAGAAAACCGCAGCGGCGCGACGGTGTTCGGATATTATGTGGACGATCCGCGCCCGTTCGGTGTGGTCGAGATGGATGAAAACGGCCGCGCGCTGTCCATTGAGGAAAAGCCCGCGCACCCGAAGTCCAATTACATCATTCCGGGCCTCTATTTCTACGACAGCGAGGTCACGGACATCGCAAAGACGATCCGGCCCTCCGCGCGCGGAGAGCTGGAGATCACGGCGGTCAACAACGTCTATCTCGAGCGGCAGGCGCTGCGCGTCGTGAAGCTCGGGCAGGATTTCACATGGCTCGACGCCGGAAACGCACAGAGCCTGCTCCGGTCGGCTAACACGGTCATGCAGATCCAGCAGAGGACCGGCACGCAGGTGGCCTGTCTCGAGGAGATCGCCTATCGCATGGGCTACATCACGCTGGAGCAGCTTCGCGCGCGCGGTCTGGAGCTGAAGAACACGGATTACGGCGCGCATATCCTGCGCACCTGCGAGAGCGCAGGCGTATAATTTCGGCGTCGGCGTATGCGCTTCGATAATGGTGAAAGCTAAAAAGTTTTGTATCTTCCTAAAAATTGTTGTACTGTGCGCGGGTTTTTTGCATGAATATTGGAACAAGGCAGTTTTGCATGAAAATCTATTTAGCGTTTCGTGATTTTTGACAGGCTTCGACCCTCTGTTTTCTTCCGGGAAAGTATGCTATGATACTCTCGAAAGAGCTGGGCAGGGATGCGCAGCAATATTAGAGAGAAGGAGATTTCACCATGGAGAAAAGATTCCACCTGAAGGAACACGGTACGACCGTCCGGACAGAGATCATGGCCGGTATTACCACGTTCATGGCGATGGCCTACATTCTGATGGTCAACGCCGGCATGTTCGCAAGCCTCGGCACGGTCAGCTACGGCGCGATCTACATCGCGACCGCGATTTCCGCCGTCATCGGCACCGTCCTGATCGGCCTCCTGTCCAACCTGCCGCTGGCGCAGGCGTCCGGCATGGGCCTGAACGCATTCTTTGTCTACACGGTCTGCTTCGGCTTCGGCCTGAGCTACGCAAACGCGCTGGTTCTGGTTCTGGTCGATGGCATCATCTTCGTCCTGCTGACCGTCACCGGTCTGCGCAAGATGATCTTCGACGCCATTCCCGCCGCGGTCAAGACGGCCATTTCCGCCGGCATCGGCCTGTTCATCGCCTTCATCGGCCTTCAGAACGCGGGCATCGTCGTTGACGACGGCGCAACGCTCGTCAACCTCGCTTCCTTCAACGTCTTTACCGGCAGCGCCACATGGGCAAGCATCTTCCCGATGCTCATCACCCTGGTCGCCGTGTTCGTCATCGGCGCGCTGTCCAAGAAGAAGGTCAAGGGCGCTGTCCTGTGGGGCATGCTCGGCAGTGCGGTGCTCTACTATGTCATCGGCCTCATCACCGTTCCTGAGTTCTATGCGACCAATGTCGCGCCCAACCTGACCTCCGATTTCTTCGGCGCGTTCAAGGATTTCGGCGCACAGGCGTTCGGCAAGGTGTTCACCGAGGGCTTCAACTTCAGCCCGTACATCGCTGAACACGGCACCGGCAACTTCGTCATCATGTTCCTCACCACCATGCTGGCGTTCTGCATGGTCGATATGTTCGACACGCTGGGCACGCTCTACGGCGCCTGCTCTGCCGGCAACATGCTGACTCCGGAAGGCGACGTTCCCAACATGGACAAGGCCATGCTGGCTGACGCCATCGCCACCTGCTGCGGCGCTGTCTGCGGCACCTCCACGGTCACCACGTTCGTCGAGTCCTCCTCCGGCGTTGCCGAGGGCGGCCGTACCGGCCTTGCCTCCATGGCGACGGCTGCGCTGTTCTTCATCGCGATGTTCCTTGCGCCGGTCGCGCAGCTCATCCCGACCTACGCCTGCGCGGCGGCTCTGATCTACGTCGGCGTCCTCATGATGTCCAACGTCCGCAACATCGACTGGGACGACCCCGCCTGTGCCGTTCCCGGCTTCATGACCGTTGCGTTTATGCCGCTGACCTACAACATCTCCTACGGCATCGCCTTCGGCCTGATCTCCTATGTGTTTATCAAGATCTTCACCGGCAAGATCAAGGAGATCAACGCGGGTACCTGGGTCATCACGATCCTCTTCACCCTGATGTTCTTCCTCACCAGATAAGGAATACGGAACACAAAACAGTCTCCCGGCAGCGCTGCTGCCGGGAGATTTTTTTCACGCTTCCCTATAAAGTCCGGTATATTGGACATATAGTGTGCTATGCTCAATGCAGAAGCATACAGGGAAGGAGAAATACTATGGATGGACTGGAATTTCTGGATACGCTGAACCCCGCGCAGCGCGAGGCTGCGGAAACGACGGAGGGCTATATCCGTGTGATCGCGGGCGCTGGCTCCGGCAAGACGAAAACGCTGACCGCGCGCTATCTGTATCTGGTGCAGGCGCTCGGCGTCTCGACTGCGAATATCCTCTGCGTCACGTTTACGAACAAGGCGGCCGCCGAGATGAAAAAGCGCATCCGCCGCGTCCTGCCCGATCAGGACCTGGCGCTCATCACGACGTTCCATGGCTTCTGCGTGGGGCTTTTGAAGGAGGACTGCCACGTCCTGCAATATCCCTCCACCTTCATTGTTCTGGACGAGGAGGACAAGGCGGCGATGCTGCGCGGAATTTTCGAGGAGCTGGGCGTCACCTCGCGGGATATGACCGTCAAGGACGCCATCGACTACATTAGCTGGCGCAAGGGCGGGCGCGGCTATGTGCGCACGCTCATCGATATGAACCCGGAGCGCCTGCGGGAGCTGGAAGCGTCGGCCAACACGCTCAAGGACAAGGTCATGTACCGGTATTTCTATGAGCAGCGCAAATGCTACGGCCTCGACTTTGACGATATCGTCTATTTTGCGCTCTACTGTCTGCGGCAGGACGCACAGGTGCGGAAAAAGTGGCAGCAGCGGCTGGAATACGCCATGGTCGATGAATTTCAGGACATCGACAAGGATCAGTACGAGCTGGCGGATATTCTGGCGGGATACCACAAGAATCTGTTCGTGGTGGGCGACCCGGATCAGACCATTTACACATGGCGCGGCGCGGATGTGAAATTTGTGCTGGAATTTGAAAGCCGCCATGAAAATGCGAAAACGATCCTGCTGGACACGAATTACCGCTCCACGCCGGAGATCTTAGCTGCCTCGAACGCGCTCATCCGAAAAAATCGGGAGCGCCTGGACAAGCAGCTCCGCGCCGTCCGGCCCGAAAGCCGAAAGCCGCTCTATTTCCATGCAAAGACCGCAGCCGACGAGGCGGCGTGGATCGTGCGGAAGATCCGCTTTCTCGCAGCGCAGGGGACAGAGCTTTCCCGGATCGGCGTGCTGTATCGCGCACACTATGTCTCACGCGCCGTTGAAGAGGCGCTGATCCGGGAGAAGGTGCCGTATGTGCTCTACAGCGGCGTGGAGTTCTACAAGCGCAAGGAGATCAAGGACATTCTCTGCTATCTGCGCATGATCTACAGCGGCGACGATATTTCCTTCCTGCGCACGGTCAACGAGCCGCGCCGCGGCGTCGGACGGACGCGCATCGCGTTTTTGAAGGAATATGCCGCCGCGCGGAATACGAGCCTCTATACGGCGCTTCTGGAGAACGTGGAATCGCCGCTGTTCCGGCAGAGCCGTGCCAAGGAGTATGTGCGCCTGATCGAAAAGTACCGCGCCATCTATGCGCAGATGGATCTGACCGATCTGGTCGCGGAGGTGCTGAATCAGAGCGGCTATGAGGCGATGCTCCGCCTGTGCGGCGAGGAGGATCGGCTCGACAATCTGGCCGAGCTGAAGCAGGCCGTCTATGACTATGCCCGAAAGGCGGGGGAGCAGGTCTCGCTGGGCGGCTATCTGGAGCATGCAGCGCTCTTTACCAACATGGATACGGCAGAGCGCGCTGCCGCCGTCAAGCTCATGACCATCCACAGCGCCAAGGGCCTCGAGTTTCCGGTCGTGTTTGTCTGCGGCATGTCCGAGGGGATTTTCCCGGGAAAACGCGCCAACACGCGCGAAAAGCTGGAGGAGGAGCGGCGGCTGGCCTACGTCGCCTTCACCCGTGCGCAGGATCTGCTTTATCTTTCGGACGCGTCCGGCAAAAATTACGACGGCTCCTTCCGCTATCCGTCGCGGTTTGTATTTAATGCGGAACGCGAAAACGTCGATTACGCTGTGGAGCTGGAGCCGGAGCTGCTGGAGGAGGCTATGTGCCACATCGGCCGCACAGAGCGCGTCGCCGCGCCTGCGGAGGCGCCCGGCGTAAAGCGCGGCGCGCGTGTCCGGCATGCGATCTTCGGAGAAGGGGAGGTCATCGGGCTTGCGCAGGAGGGACGCGCGTATATCATTCAGTTCGATTCCGTCGCCACGCCGCGCACACTTTCCGTGCAGGCGGTAAAACCGGCATAAGCGCGGCACAGAAAAGGAAAATTGTAAAAACCCCGCCGTGACCTCTTGACAAAACGGCGGGGAAATACTATAATTGTTCATGCTGTTTGAGCAGTAGGCGTATTCCTGTGAACGCAATGCTGATCCAGCACTGATCGTATATGGGCCTGTAGCTCAGCTGGGAGAGCGAACGGT
>FR887091.1:7630-11091 GCA_000436735.1 Firmicutes bacterium CAG:170 | reverse complement strand
CCGCAGTTCTCGCAGACGTACTTGCCGGTCTGTGCGTTCTTGCGGAAGTTGTGGCCGAGCGCAGGCAGCACATCATGGCGCGTCTTTTCGCACTTCGGGCAGTAGTAATCGACATAGCCGTCCTCGGTGCAGGTCGCGTCCTTGCGGTCCGTCTCGGTCCACTCATGGCCGCCGACCTCGTCCTCGATCGCGATCACCGCCGGCTCTTCCTTCAGATCGGAAGCGTCGTTGCGCTGCTTGGCCTCAATGGTGATCTCGGTGTTGACGTAATCGCCGTAGGAGAAGGTGAGCGTTGCAAGCGCGGAGCCTGCGGAAATGGCGTTCTTGGAGGCGAAGGCGAAGAGGATCTTGCCCGCCTCTTCATCGACGCGGAAGCTCTTGAGCGTCGCGGAGGAGGTCTTGCTGACGAGGCTGACCTTTGTCGGGTCGTAGGTCACCTCATAGAGGCCGTTCGTCGCGTCCTCGGTGTCGGTGACGCGCACCGTCAGAACATGCGTATCCGCATCGCCCGTACCGCCGGCGGCATTGGGCAGATCCGCCTGCTTCGTGCTGACGGCGATGGCGTTCAGCGTGCCCTCAGGGATCGCATCCATCGTTTCTTCCGTCGTTTTCTCGGTCTCGGTCTGCGGCTCTGCCGTATAGGTCTCCACAATTGTGAAGCCGGTCTTTGCAGCCGCCGCTGCGTCGGAAGCATTCATCGCCTCCGCAGCCTGAAGCTGCACATCCTGCATCCGGCTGAGCGTCTGCGTGCTCTGTGCGCCGTCAATGATGCCGATGGCCGTCGCGTTATACAGCGCGGTCAGGTTGGTCGCGCCGTCAACGCGGCCGAGCT
Organism: Firmicutes bacterium CAG:170; assembly: GCA_000436735.1. GTDB lineage: Bacteria > Bacillota > Clostridia > Oscillospirales > Oscillospiraceae > CAG-170. Next base: position 10,259 of record FR887091.1, on the reverse strand, counting down.
TGCCGATCGTGGGCTTCTCCGGAGCCAGATCCACATAATAGATGCTGCAATCGGTGGAATCGGAGATCAGCAGGCCGTAGCTGTCCGCGCTGACCTCGACATATTGCATGCTGAGCGCGGTGCGATCAAAGCGCATACCGATGTCGGCAATGGTGCCGGAAACGAGGTTGTAGGAAACCGTCTTGGCATCGGTGCTGTAGCTCGGCGCAATGATCAGCTCATGGAGCTTGCCGTCCGCACCGAGTGCGTAGTAGCTGTGTGCAAGCGAATCGCTGTCCGCGCCTTCAAGCTGACCGTCCTCAAGCGTCTTGTTGATCTCGCCGACCGTCGTATCGCCCACATAGGTGATGGCTGCCAAATCGGTGAACAGCTTCTGCGTCGGCCAGCCCGCCAGATTACCAGCCACAAAGTCGGTGATCATGTAGGTTCCGCCGTCGTTGCCGAGGAATACCGGCATGTCAAACGCAGGAAGCGTCAGCTTCTGGCCGCCAGAGGTGTAAGTAAAGGTCGTTGCGGGAGCATCCGCCACATCGCGCGGAGCGAAGGATACATAGCAGGCCGGGCCGACGGTCTCCTCAAAGGTCTTTGCATCGATCTTGTAGAGTCTGCCGGTGGTGCCGCTTGCATTGAGGTTCAAATCAGAGCCGTAGAGGTTTTCGCCCTGACGGCCGCCGCCGCTGAGCTGTGTCGCGCCCTCCTTGGCGACTGCGACCTCAAGCTCCTTTGCAAGGTCGAGATCGACCCAGGAGCTCACGCCGTCCTTCGTGATCTGTGCGCTGACGACGCCGTCGATCTTCATCAGCGGCTTGACCGTCACGTTGACGTTGGCGGAGATATGCTCGCCTGCCGCGTTCGTATCGACCGTCGTCGCGGTGATGACGGCATTGCCTGCGGAAACGCCGGTGATGATGCCGTCGGCGGAGACCGTCGCAACAGCCTCGTTGCTGCTGCTCCATGTGACCTCATTGGTCTTGCCGAGAATGACCTTTGCGGTGATCTTCTGCTCGTCGCCCGCATAAAGCTCTGCGGACGTGGGTTTGATCTTCAGCGTCAGGTCGGTCGAACGCTGATACTGATACAGCGAAACGACCGGGCAGTTCTTCTCGCCGAAGGATCCGACATAAGCCGCCAGGCAGTCATCGGGAGAAATGGCGTAGAGCTTGGTCTCATTGCCATCGGTGTAGACAGAAACGAGAAGGAGCTCGTTCTTCTGGTCGTAGACCATGGAGGCGTACTTGCCGTCCGTGACCAGCGAAACGCCGGTGAGGTCAAGATCGGTCTGGCCGATCTCGCTCAGGAATTCGTAGTGCTGCGTGTTGCGGTCAAAGCTGACGATGGTCAGCTTGACGAGCTTGCCGGTCTCCGTCAGGATGTAGTAGTAGTTCGCCGGAAGCATGGCGTCCACACGCTCGCCGGTGATGCTGTCGCTGTAGATATGTCTCTGCGTGCCGGAGCCGATGTAGGCGATGGCCGCCATCTGCTGGCCCCACAGCGGAGAATAGCCGGTAAGCTGACGGTAGATGGCCGTGTTGTCGTCCAGATTCAGCTGCATCAGATAGTCGCCGTTGCTGCACAGGCCGACCATATTGCCGAGCGTGCCGTCGTCCGCCTTGGGGGACTCCGCCGCGTCGGACCAGATCAGCTCGCTCTGGATCTCGCCGTGCTCCGTCGTCTGGAAGGTGTCGGGATCGACGGTGTAGACCTTTTCGCCGTCATGAACGATCAGCTGGCCCTCATGATAGGTACCTGCAATGTAGCCGCTGCCGGCCTTGGAAACGGTCGTCCAGCTTTCCGGATGGTCCGTCTCAAAGTCAGCCCAGTAGGAGCTGCCGTTCGCGTCGGTCACAAGGCCGCTGAAGGTCATGTTCGGGAGCTTCTCGACCGTGACCTTGATGGAAGCGGTCGCCTTCTTGTCGGCATTGGCGGTCGCAGTGATCGTCGCCGTACCGACGCCGGTCGCAGTGATCTTGCCGTCCGTGACGGCTGCGACATTTGCATCGCTGGTAGACCATGTGACGGTCTTGTCGTCTACGAACCACGGGAACACCTCGGCCTTCACCGAGAAGGAAGCTCCCTTATAGAGCGTGCGCTCGTTCTCTGCGAGCGTGACGTAGACGTTCGCGTCCTTGCCGATCGTGACGGTCTTGGACGGAACGGTGTAGAGCGTGGTCACACGGTCATAGAGAATGCCGTCATGGGACTTGTTCGGCAGCGCACCCTTGCCAGTCTTGGGGTCGATGACATACAGCTTGTTGCTGATCGAGGCGGAGCCTCTGGCGTTCAGGCCGGAAGCGAAGTAGAGCACATCCTTGTCATGATCGTAGGTCAGGCTGGTAAAGCCGCCAGCATAGCAGCCGCTGTTGATCTTGCCGCTCGTCTTGTTGTTGATCGGCGCGAGGGGGCCGATCTTGCCGTCCACGATCTCTTCCAGCGTCCAGCGGTAGAGATATGCGCCGGTCGTGGTGGTGGAGTGGTTGACGCCGTAGAAGTTGCCACCATCGTCGATCGCAAAGGCAGAGATCGTTCTATAGGGCTTCTTGTTGAAGTTCTTTCCCGGATTCGTAGCCGAGATCTCCGCAACCCTCTTCAGTTCGCCCGTGATCAGATCGACGGTGTAGAGCAGCGTCGT
>FR887091.1:0-7606 GCA_000436735.1 Firmicutes bacterium CAG:170 | reverse complement strand
TGTCGTTGCCAACCATGGTGCTGTTGTAATTGCCGGTGCCGACTGCACCGTTGAAATAGGTGATGGCGTAAAGCTTATTGTCCTGCGTATTGAAGGCCATGTCCACGATCATTTCCTTCTCAGCAAGCGCCGTGATGTTTGCGACCTTCTGCACGAGCGTCAGGTCGGTCTGCGGCGCGGCATAGATGGCGTCGGGCGTAGAGAAGTAGACATAGCCGCCGACATATTCCGCCGCCGTGACCTGATAGTTCATGCTGTCGTAGGTGGTCATGCCGCTGGCAGAGGGCTTTCTGTAGGCCAGCGTATCGGGATCGATCTCCACCCAGCGATTGCCGGTGCCGCGGTTGTTGGTGATGGTGAAGCCGAACAGCTTGCCCGTGCTGTCGGGGATCTTGCCGTTGTAGTAGACCTTATAGGTGGTCTGGTTACCTGCATAGTCCGCGACGATGACCGTCACATACTCGCTGGTGTACTCCGGCATGGCAACGGTCGTCGTGGAGGTCTGGCCGGGAGCGGTCTGCTCCGGGATGACCGCGGCGAGGCGCTTCGTGCCGACGCCCTTGTTGACGACGATCGCCGCGATGTACTGGTTATCCTTCGCCGTGACGATCAGGTCACCGGTCGCCTCGTCCTTTTCGACCTTGACAAGCTCCGGAGCCGTATCGTCGATGGTGATGGAGCTGGTGCAGAATGCGCCCGCGCCGAGCTTGCCGGAGCCGATCAGGCTCTCGAGCTGCGCACGGTCGATCTCGCCGTCCTGCTCATAGTATTCCGGCACCATGACGAGGCCCGCCGTAAAGGTGTCGTTCTCGACAAGGCCGGCAAAGGACGGCTTCCAGTTGACCGAAAGCGTCTCATAGTCGTTCAGCCAATCCTGATAGCTGGCGCTGTAATATGCCGGCATGCGCTGGGTGCTGAGGCCGCTCATGTAAAGAATCTTGCCGTCCGCATCCGTCACATAGAATGCGCCTGCGGCTGCGTTTCGGATCAGGCTGAGATTGTAGCCCTTGATGGACGCCTTGGAGTTGAGCGCCAGACGGTTCAGCTGCTCGGGGTCGTCCGAGACATAGGGGTTGCCGTTGAGCGTATAGCTGCTGATGCTGCCCGGATAGCCGATGTATGGGGCGTTGGTGGTCACGCGGGAACCGAAATAGGTCGTGCGCGTGTCGCCTGCCAGCATCTCACTCATGGTCGGATGGTCATACATCGACGGGTCGGACCAGTTGCCATAGAAACCGAGCACCGGGATGGAATGCGCCGGGAGGCGTTCGCCGTCGGGGGTGTTGGCGGTATCCACATAGACATAGCCCTCGATATAGGCGCCGGTCTTGTAGGTCTCGTTCAGCGCGGCCTTGGCGTCCGCCGTCAGCTCGATGCTGACGGTCACATGGACCTGCGAGCCGATGGGGACCTCGACGGACGCGATCGTGAGGCCCTTGAGGATCAGGTAGGCATCATAGGTCGTGACCTTGCCGTCCTCGCTCACGTCGGCGATCTGCTGCTGCTCGGCGTCGAGGGTCTCGAGGCCCACGATGCTGTCCAGCACGAGCTGCGCGTCCTTTTCATCGGTCACGCCGTCGCGGTTCACGTCGCAGACGATCTTGCTGGTGGGAACGAACGTCTGTCCGTTTACCTCATAGCTCACGTTCGCGGCAATGGGGGTGGTCAGCGTGTCGAGATATTCCGCGCCCTTCACCGTCCGGATGGCCTGCGTGAACAGCTCGGTGGAGAAGGTGTACTCCTGCTGTTCGCCGTTGAGGTTGTTGATGGTAAAGCCGAAGGAGTATTTGCCGGTGCGGTCGGGATCGTCGCCCAGCTCCGCCTTGACCTTGCCGTCGGCGGCGGTGCCGCTGAGGTTGTCGTCCATCATGAGGAAGGACTTGGCGTTGATGGCGTCGTTGACGTTTGCAAGGCCCGCGCCCTGCTGAATGACCGCGTAGGGCATTTCATTTTCGCCATTAATCACGGGCGTCGCCGTAGACATCAGCAGGCTGTTGATGAGCTGACGCGCGGACTTGCCGGTCTTTTCCACGAGCTTGTTCTCGCGGACATACTGGCCCATCAGCGCCGCCATGCCTGCGACCTGCGGGGTCGCCATGGAGGTGCCGGACATGGTCTCATAGGCCTTGCCGCCTGCGATCGCGCCGTTGACGGAATAGATGCTGCCGCCGGGGGCCGTGATTTCGGGCTTCAGCTCCAGAGATCCGGTGATGCCCCACGAGGAGAAGGAGCTCATCGTGTAGTAGTCGGGGTTATACTGCACGGAGTCTACGTCGCTCGTGATGGTCAACGAGCCGGTATAATAGGTAAACGGCTCTTCCCACTTTTCGTAGTCGATGGCCTCGGAGGCGCTGCGGATCATGTCGGCGTCCGCCTTCGTGATGGACACGCAGGGGATGTCGAACTGTGCATCAGACAGATCCATATTGATCGTGCCGGGCTGGTTGTTGTAGACGATCACAGCCGCCGCATTGTAGGAGCCGCCCTGATTGGCCTTCTCCGAGAAGCTGATGCTGCCGCGCTCGACAAACACGATCTTGCCCTCGGCTTCTTCGCCGTCCTCCGGCAGATTCAGATAGTCGCCGTCGTCGCCGGGGTTATCCATAAAGATATACTCGTGCGTGCCGAGGAGCGTGCTGAGCGCACGGTTATTGTAGGTGGTCTCGTTGTAGAACACCTGCTTGCCGTTCACCGTGAAGTAGGTGCCGGTGTAGCCGGAGTTGTCCACAGATGCGACCGCGAGAGAATTCGTATAGGTCGCGGGAGAACCGGCCGTCTGGAAGTTCACGTCGCCGTTGTAGAGCAGGCCGACATTGTTGACCTCATGCTCTGCCCAGTAACCGGCGTTGCCGGCCGCGATGGCGACGACGCTGCCGTTCTCGCAGAGCTTGTTCAAAATCGCCTCATACTCCTCGCACCGGGTAAAGCCGGGCGCTGCGGAGCCGAGAGACAGGTTGATGGAATCGCAGCCGAGAACGATCGCGTCCTCGATGGCCGCCATGTAGTCGGAGTCATAAGCGCCGCCGCTCGCGCCGAAAACCTTCATGACGAGGAGCTGCGCGTCGGGCGCGACGCCCTGCACCTTGACCTCGTCCAGCGCGCTTACGAACGTGCCGTCCGCCTTCTCGATGTAGGCGTTGGCCGCCGCGATGCCCTCGACGTGGGAGCCATGCTCGCCCTGACGGTCGTGGTCGTGGTCAACGGTGATGTTCTGATCGATGTAGTTGTAGGCAAACGGGATCTTGGAGCTGACATACAGATTGTCCGTCGTTGCGGCGGGATAATCCTTGATGTTCAGCTGATCGAGCTTCTGCGCGATCTCATCCTTGCCCAGCAGCTTCAGGCCTGCCTTGAAAGCGTCCGCGTCCATTTCCTTCTTTTCCGCCAGCTGGCCGAGGGAATACTCATAGCCCGCTTCTGCGAAGGACTGGTGATCCGTGTCGATACCGGTATCGATCACCGCGATGCGGCTGCCCGCACCGGTGTAGCCTGCGGCCCACGCCGTGCTGGAGCCGATCTGCACGGGAGATGTAGCCATGTTGGGATTCGCCGTCTCGTTCTGATCGACGACCATCGGCACATACCGGGTCTCAAGAACGACCTTCTGAACGCCGGAGATTCCCCTGATCTGTTCGATCTGGCCGTATTCGACGTTGGCGGAGATCAGGTTGGCGGCAAACGTCAGATTCCACACGACGTCGAGCTTTTCGCCGGTCGCCGTCTCGATCTTCCGCGCCACGCTGTTCTGCTGCGCCTTCAGCTCATTGCGGTAGGAGGCCACGGCCGTGTTGGCGGTGATGTCCGCCGTGCCGTAGAGCTCCATCGCAGGAGCCTTGTCCAGAACGATGGATACACGGACAACGTCGCTGTCCGTGTGTGTGGCCGCATCTTCTTTTTCTTCACCTTCCGCAGTTTCTGCGAGCATTTCCGAGCCGACGTTTTCCGTCTTCTCAAACTCCAGACCCTGCGTCCCGCTTTCCGTTCCAGCCGCGCCGGCCGGGATCAGGAATCCCGCCAGCATCGTCAGAACCAGAAGCAGGCTGAGCACACGGCTCAAATAGCGCTTCTTCATTCTTTTCCTTCTTTCTGCATATTTGTCCTTCCGCATAGTTTTGTCCCGCCCGGAAGGACATTTTGGAGTATTTGCATAGAAATCCACAAAATTCCATTTTCTTTCATTAATCTCCATGCATTTGGCTACTATTATAAAGTCTGTCTTCCCTCTCTGTCAACGCTTTTCTCTCATTCAAGCTGCACAATATTGTGTGTTCCTTTTGTGCATTTTTTCGATATGTCGCAGATTCAGCGTTTCCGCCGCCCAACATTCTTCGTTACTCTCCCGTCCGCAGGGCGCAGACAGAAGGCAGCCGCCTTCGGGCGGCTGCCTTTGCATATTCATTCATTTCTGCATATGTTATCTCAGCCCCGCAGCGCCGTGCGCAGCAGGCCCAACAGCGCCAGATGCAGCGGATAATAGACGTAAAACAGCTTCCCCATACCCTTCCAGCGACCGCGCCGGCCGTTGTAGCGCCGCAGCAGCGGGATCGTCAGGCAGGTGCCAAGCTGGAGCAGTCCGTAGAGCCGGTCAAGGAACAGGAAGTAGACCAGCGCATAAACCGCCGACCAGACCATCATCCACACCATCTGTTTTTTGAAATCTCCGCGCGAGACGCCCATGTATAAGATCGCCATGGACGCCACGCAGCTCCAGTCCGACGGGAACGAGATCACGCAGATCAGGATCGTCAGCGCAAATTTCAGCCAGCTGGCCGTCTTTTCATTGCTGTGGATACGCAGCAGCACAAGGCCCCATGCCAGCGACCACGCGACGCTCGTCTGATTGAAGAAGCTCCCCTCCCGGAAGGGCAGCATCGGAATGCCGAAGCAGAAATTGTACGCAAAATGTGACACCAGCGCCAACAGGAACAGTCGGAGCGTGTATTTCCGCACATCGTGCGTATAATGCCAGCCCTCTACGATGAAAAACCACATGATCGGCGCGGTCAGCCGCCCGGCCAGATGGCACAGCAGCACCCACCATTCGGTGGAATACCCCGGCGCGAGCGTCCACGCCAGATGATCGATGGTCATGGCAATTATGGCGATCAGCTTGAGCTGATTGCCGTTCCATCCCTTTTTCGTCTGCATACCGTCTCTCCTCTCAAGACTTTCTTTCAAAGCAGCGTCCTCTCGATCATCTGCGCCACGCCGTCCTCGTCGCAGGAGGCCGTGACCACGTCCGCCGCCTCCTTGACGCACGGCTCGGCGTTCTCCATCGCCACGCCGACGCCCGCCAGACGCAGCATGGAGATGTCGTTCGTGCCGTCTCCGAAGCACATCGCGTTCTCCGGCCCGAAGCCGAGCGTCCGGCAGAGCGCCGCCATCGCCTCGCCCTTGGCCGCGAGGCGGCTGTTGATCTCGATGTTGTTCGCGCAGCTGGAGGTCAGATTCAGGTCTCCCAGCGGCCCGCTCAGCTCCGCTTCATAGCGCATACGCTCCTCCCGGGTGTGGAAGAAGATCTGTATTTTCTGGAAGTCGCGCTTTTTCTCGGCCATATAGCCCAGAAAATCCGGCACCGGCGTGCGGATGCTGCGCAGAAACGCCAGCGACTGCGGCGACCCGGCGAATTCCTCCAGCCGGTCGTACATCGCCGCGTCCATCCAGCCGTGTCCGTCCATGTAGCAGTCGTATACGCCGGGCAGCGCGGACAGCGTCCGGAACACCTCCATCCCGCGTTCATGTGGGATGTCTGCGCGGCAGAGCGTCCGCCCGGTCTCCGCATCCACGACCTGCGCGCCGTTCACGCAGATGGCATAGTGCAGGAACGGCAGGCCGCGCACCGCCTCCGGCAGCGCGCACAGCAGCCGTCCCGTGCAGGGCACGATCTGGATGCCCAGGGCAGCCGCCCGCTCCAGCGCGGCATAGTTCCGCGCGCTCAGCTTCTTTTCCGAATTCAGGAGCGTTCCGTCCAGATCCAGAGCGATCAGTTTGATTTCATGTTTCATAGCAAATCTCACAGCCGGTCCTTCCGGCAGCCGCAGGGTGGATAATGAATATTTGAGGGCGTCCCATTCCGGGACACATTATATTATAACGAAGATCCGCGTTTGCGCAACGGTTATTTCGACACTTGCCAGCCCTCCGTCCATGTGGTATTTTAATAATAACACGAGGAGGTGCTTCTCATGGCTGAAAGAAACATATGCCTGACAAACGATTCCTTCCCGCCGGTCATCGACGGCGTGGCGAACGCCGTGACAAATTACGCGCGGGTGATCGAAAAGGATTACGGCTCGGCGACGGTGGTCACGCCGTATTATCCCGACGCCGACGATTCCGTTTTTCCCTTTGAGGTCGTCCGCTACCCCAGCATCGACCTTACAAAGCTGGTCGGCTACCGCGCCGGCAATCCGCTTTCGGCGGAGGTCGTGCAGCGGCTGGAGGAAAAGCATTTTGACCTGATCCATACGCACTGTCCGGTCGCCTCCACGGTGCTGGCGCGCATCCTGCGCGACCGGATCCATGTGCCGCTGGTTTTCACCTATCATACCAAATTCGATATCGACATCGCGCACGCCATCCGCGGCAAAAAGCTACAGGAGGCCGCGATCCGCGCGCTGGTGGAGAACATCTCCGCCTGCGACGAGGTCTGGACGGTCAGCCGCGGAGCGGGTGAAAATCTGCGTTCGCTCGGCTACGAGGGCGATTATATCCTCATGCCCAACGGCGTGGACTTTGCCGCCGGGCGGGTCGAGCCGGAAAAAGCCCATGCCGTCGGCGAGGGTCTCGACCTGCCGGAGGGTGTGCCGGTGTTCCTGTTCGTCGGCCGCATCATGTGGTACAAGGGCCTGCGCATCATTCTCGACGCGATGAAGGCGCTGAAGGACAGCGGCTGCGATTTCCGCATGGTTTTTGTCGGCAAGGGCACCGACGGCCCTGAGGTCGAAGCCTACTGTCACGAGCTTCTGTTGGACGACAAGGTCTTTTTCGTCGCGCCCGCCTATGACCGTGACGTGATCCGCGCGTGGTACTGCCGCGCCGATCTCTTCCTCTTCCCCTCCACCTTCGATACGAACGGGCTGGTCGTCCGGGAGGCCGCGGCCTGCGGCCTTGCCAGCGTCCTGATCGCCGGGAGCTGTGCCGCCGAGGATATCACCGACGGCCGCAACGGCTTCTTCATCGAGGAAAACGCCGCCTCCATGGCCGCGCTGCTCAAAAAGATCTATCAGGACCGCACACTCCTGCGTCAGGTCGGCGAAAACGCCCAGAAGGAGATCTACATCTCCTGGGACGACGCGATCCACCATGCCTGCAAGCGCTATGATGTCGTCATTGACCGCTTCCGCAGCGGCGCCTATCCGCCGCATGACGCGCCGTCCGACGAATTCTATCGCCGGATCGCCGAGTACATGGCCGCCGTGAACCGCGCGCGCGGAAATCTTCAGGAGCTGCGCGAAGGCCTTCAGGGCGGATACGAAAAGCTGTCCGAAAAGCTCGACACCCTCTGGCAGAAAACCGACCGCTTCCTCTGAGGAAGCCGCCCACCCCCGTCCCGGAACGCTCTGCTTTTCCGAACGTCATACTGCTGAAAATCGCCCGGCCGGCG
>FR887090.1 GCA_000436735.1 Firmicutes bacterium CAG:170 | reverse complement strand
AGACCGCGACGGCTCCGGCATCCAGCGCCGCCAGCACATCCTTCTTCTGTGACAGAAGCCCGCCCGCGACGACCGGCGTCGGAACGCTCCGGCAGATGCGCCGCAGGATCTCCGGCATCACGCCCGGAAGGATCTCGAGCACGTCCGGCTCGACGCTCAGACGGTCGCGCGCCAGATTTTCCAGCGCCATCGAGTCAATGACGAACACGCGCAGGACGGTAAACAGCCCCAGTTCCTTCGCACGGCGGACCAGCGCGGGCCGGGTCGAAATGATCCCGCCGGCGCGGGTCGTTTTTGCGATAAAGTCCACCGCAATGTCGCGCGGGCTCAGGCCGTTCACAAGATCGAGATGCACGACCGGGAATTTTCCCGCCGCGCGGACACGCTCCGTCAGCTCCGCGACGTTCAGAAGATCTCCGAACAGCAGAAACACGACCTCACACTCCGACCGGAGCGCGTTTTCCAGCTGCGCCTCGTTCTTGACGGCGGCAATGACCGGGCATTCGGCAAGCTCGGGCTTGTTCATCCCTCATGCTCCTCCCAATCGAGGCTCCGGCCGACAGCCTTGTGCCAGCCGCGCAGGAGCTTTTCCCGCCGCGCCTCGTCCATTTCCGGCGTAAAGGTGAGGTCGCAGTGCCACAGGCTCCGCAGCTCCTGCGTATTTTTCCATACGCCAACAGCCAGTCCCGCCAGATACGCCGCTCCCAGCGCGGTGGTCTCGCGGATCATGGGCCGGCGGACAGACCTTCCCAGCACATCCGCCTGGAACTGCATCAGGAAGCGGTCGCGGCTCGCGCCGCCATCCACGCGCAGCTCCGAAAGCGTCACGCCGGAGTCCTTCTCCATCGCGTCCACCAGATCGCACGACTGATAGGCGATGGACTCCTGCGCGGCGCGGATGATGTGCTCCGGGCGGGTGCCGCGTGTAATGCCCAGCAGCGCGCCGCGCGCGTACATATCCCAATGCGGCGCGCCGAGGCCCGTAAACGCCGGGACGAGATACACGCCGCCGGTGTCGGGCACCTTGGAGGCGAAGTATTCCGCATCGCGCGCCTCGCGGATGAAATGCAGCTCGTCGCGCAGCCACTGGATGACGGCACCGCCGACGAAGATCGAGCCTTCCAGCGCGTACTGCACCTTCCCGTCCAGCCCGATGGCAATGGTCGTGACAAGGCCGTGCTTGCTTTCAATGGCCTGCTCGCCGGTATTCATCAGCAAAAAGCAGCCCGTTCCGTATGTATTCTTCGCGTCTCCGGGCTGGAAACAGCACTGGCCGAACAGCGCTGCCTGCTGGTCGCCCGCGATCCCGGCAATGGGGATCTCCACACCCTGAATGTTGCAGGCACCGTAGACCTCCGACGAGCTGCACACCTCCGGCAGCATCGACGCCGGAATGTCCAGCTCCCGCAGGAGGCGTTCGTCCCAGCAGAGCTTGTGGATATCGTAGAGCATCGTGCGCGAGGCGTTGGTGTAGTCGGTGATGTGGACGCGACCCTCGGTCAGCTTCCAGATGAGCCAGGTATCGACCGTGCCGAACAGCAGCTCGCCGCGCTCTGCTTTTTCGCGCGCGCCGTCCACATTGTCCAGCAGCCATTTGATCTTCGTCCCCGAAAAATAGGCGTCGAGTACAAGGCCGGTCGTTTTTTTGATATAATCCTTCAACCCGCGCGCGGCCAGCTCGTCGCAGATGGGCGCGGTACGGCGGCACTGCCAGACGATGGCGTTGTGGATGGGGCGGCCCGTTGTCTTGTCCCAGACGATGGTCGTCTCGCGCTGGTTCGTAATGCCGATGGCTGCAATGTCGTGTACATCAATACCGGACTGCGTGATGACCTCCATCATGACGCCGTAGATGCTGGAATAGATCTCCATTGGATTGTGCTCCACCCAGCCGGAATTCGGGTAATACTGTGTAAATTCCTTCTGAGCGACCGAAACGATGTTCTGATCCTCGTCAAACAGGATCGCGCGGCTGCTGGTCGTGCCCTGATCGAGGGCAAGCAGATAACGGCTCATGGGCGTTCCTCCCGATTTACATAGATTTGCAGGCAATGACGGAAACATCGGTGCCGAAGAGATTCGGCACGATCACATCCCCCGTGTGAACGGGCGCATGGACCGTCACTCCGTCCAGCAGCGCCATCACGTCAAAGATCTTGTCCTTGTCCACGGCGGCGCTGGTCTTGACGGGCAGGCGGCGGCAGGCCGCGCCCTCGATCCGGACGGTGCTCGTCACCACGCGCACCGGGTGCAGCAGCTCGGCCTTTCCGTACTCCGCGCCGCGTTCGCACTTGTTTCCCGTTACATTATAACCGTTTTCCTCATCGACTTTCAAGTGGCAGCCGTTCGGACAGACGATGCAGATCAGCTCTTTCATTCCGAAACCTCCTCGCAGGAGACCGTCAGCGTGTCTCCGCCCGCTTTTTCCAGCAGCACCCTCGGCAGCGCGATGTGCTCCATCTCGCCGGGGGCCATATGCTGCCGCGCAAACCGCGCGACGACCGCGCCCGTCTCATCCGTCACCAGAATGCGGCTCTTCGCAAAGCTGCGGTTCACGCGGAAGGAGACCTCCGTCTTATCGCCCATCGCGGCCAGACGGATCTGCTGCGGGACGGTATAGGTCACGCACGCGCCGCAGGCCGTTGCAAACGTCCTTCCGTCCGCCGCCGCGCCGTGCAGAACATATTCCGCCGCGCTGCGTCCGGCCTTCTCGGCCTCGGCCGTGACAAAATCGACCAGATCGTGGACGTGAACGACGTTGCCGCAGGCAAAAACGCCCGGGATGGACGTCTCCATATTTTCAAATACGCGCGGGCCGTTGGTGCGGCGATCCATGTCGATGCCCGCCCGCCGCGTCAGCTCGTTTTCGGGAATGAGGCCGACCGACAGCAGCAGCGTATCGCAGTCAAAGACCATCTCCGTTCCGGGGATGGGGCGGCGATCCGGCCCGACCTCCGACACCACGACCCGCTCCAGCCGGTCTTTGCCCTGAATGTCGGTGATCGTGTGGCTGAGATAGAGCGGAATGTCGAAATCGTGCAGGCACTGCACGATGTTCCGGTTCAGACCCGAGGAATACGGCATCAGCTCGACGCAGGCCAGCACCTTCGCGCCCTCGAGCGTCATACGCCGCGCCATGATGAGGCCGATGTCGCCGGAGCCGAGAATGACGATGCGCTTTCCGACCATATAGCCCTCAATGTTCACATACCGCTGCGCCGCGCCCGCCGTAAAAATGCCGGAGCAGCGTGTGCCGGGAATCGAGATCGCGCCGCGCGTGCGTTCCCGGCAGCCCATCGCCAGCACGACGGCCTGCGCGGCGATCTCCTGATAGCCGTCTATGGTGTTGACGCAGCAGACATGCTTCTCCGGTGTCACATCCAGTACCATCGTGTCGGACAGAACGGTCACGGAGGTCTCGCGGAGCATTTCAATGAACCGCCCAGCGTACTCCGGCCCGGTCAGCTCCTCCTTAAAGTGATGCAGGCCGAAGCCGTTGTGGATGCACTGGTTCAGAATGCCGCCCAGCTCGCGGTCGCGCTCCAGGATCAGAATGTCGCGCAGACCTGCGTCATAGGCCGCGCACGCCGCGGCAAGGCCGGCGGGGCCGCCGCCAATAATGGCAAGCTGACAGGTTTTCATTCGTGAGCGCCTCCCTTCGTTTCGCCGGTCAGGATATACGTTCCCGGCTGATCCATCAGGATCTTGTCCATCGGAATGCCAAGCTCCCGCGACAGGATCTCCTGCACTCTCGGCCCGCAGAAGCCGCCCTGACAGCGGCCCATGCCCGCGCCGACGCGGCGCTTGACGCCGTTGATGGTCGTCGGCGGCACCGGAGAATGAATGGCGGCGACGATCTCGCCCTCCGTGACCGTCTCGCATCGGCAGATCACACGGCCATACAGCGGATTTTCGCGGATGAGGGCGTTTTTCTCTTCGGCGGACAGTTCATTGAAGCGAATGCGGCGTCGCGTGTCGATGAAGTGCGTCTTTTCCATCAGCGTCGTCTTGCCCGCCAGCCACCTTGCCGCGTCCTTTGCGATCGCGGGCGCGGAGCTGAGGCCCGGGCTTTTTACGCCCGCCAGCTCATAGAAGCCCGATACCTTCGGATTTTCTCCAATCAGGAAATCATCCTCCGGGTGATTGGCGCGGACGCCGGAGAAGTTGCGGATGTTGTCGCGGAAGGAGATCGACGGCACGGACTTGATCGCCATTTCGCGCACAAAGGCCAGTCCTGCGGCGGTATTCTCCGTTCCGTCGGGGTCGGAAATGTTGACGGCATTCGGGCCGACGATCAGATTTCCATGCACGGTGGGCGAGACCAGAACGCCCTTTCCGTTTTCGTTCGGGCACTGGAAAATGGTCGAGCGCACGCGCGTGCCCTCGGATTTATCCAGAAGGAAATACTCGCCGCGGTTGGGCTGGATCGTATAATCCGCGCAGCCGAGCATGGCGGCGATCTCCTCGCAGTGAACGCCTGCGGCATTCATGACATACTTCGCCTCGAATACGCCCTTCGGCGTTTCGGCGGTAAAATGGCCGTTTTCCTGCCGCAGCGCCGTCACCGGCGCCTCCAGATGCAGCTCCGTGCCGTTGCGGACGGCAGTTTCGATGAGCGCCAGCGTCAGCTCCCACGGCGAGATCACGCCCGCCGACGGCGCCCACAGGGAACCGCAGACCGCTTCGGAAAGATTCGGCTCCATGGCGCGCGCCTCGTCGCCGGTGAGGAGCTTCATCCCCGGCACACCGTTTTCCACGCCGCGCGCGTAGAGTGCCTTCAGCGTTTCCAGCTCCGCCTCACAGAACGCCAGAACGTGGCTGCCGGTCTGCCGGAACGGCACGTCCAGCCTTCTGCAAAGCTCCGGCATCAGCCGGTTCCCCTCCACATTCAGCCGCGCCATGTTCGTGCCGGGATGGGGGTCGTAGCCCGCGTGGACGATGGCGGAATTGGCCTTGCTGGTACCGTTTGCAACGTCGTTGCTCTTTTCCAGCACCGCCACGGACAGCTCGTAGCGCGACAGCTCGTAAGCGCACGCCGCACCGACGACGCCGCAGCCGATGATGATGACATCGTACATAATTTTCACCTCAAGCCATAAAAAATGAGCGCAGCAAAACAGCAGGCCGCTGTTTGCTACACTCAAAATCTCAACAAATATGCCTTATGCTCAGTATAAGCCTCTTTTCGGCAGAATGCAAGCCCCGCCGTCATTTTTCGCGGAAAAACTTTTTCCTTCCGCACCTTTCCGCGTATTTTCCACAGCGCCGGCCGCCAAAGCCTTACAGCCCCTCCGGCAAACACAAATGCCGCCCGGCAAAGCCGGGCGGCACGGTGTCAGCCGCAGCGAAAGCTGCGGCTGATTGCATGTACAGTTCTTAGGAAGCTCTGATTAAATCAGCGGCTGTGGACGGCGAGAGATTTTTCGTCAAGACAAGGTTTGAAAAACGATGGAATACTGTATGTATTTCTCGTTTTTCAAACCGCAGGATTGGCGGAAAAGATCCGTCGTCCGCGGTCGGGGATTTATTCAGAGGTTCCCTTAGAACAGGTTCTTCTCGGTTTCCTTGTCGAAGAAGTGCATCAGCTCCGGACGGAAGGAGTAAGCGACCTTCTTGTGGCTGCCGTGGACAGCGTTGAGGTCGATATCGGTGGTCGGAACCACAATAACGATATCCTTGCCGTTGGAATTGACGTGCAGATGCAGCTCGGAGCCCATCAGCTCGGAGACATCGACCTCTGCCGGGATACCGGTCTCGGACAGGTGGATGTGAACCGGACGAACGCCGACGACAACGTTGGTGGGAACGTTGGACATATTCTTCAGAGCAGCCTGCTTCTCAGCCGGAAGCTCGAAGTCCGCGCCCTGAACGGTCGCAACGTACTTGTCGCCCTTCTTGGTGAGGGTCGCGTCGAAGAAGTTCATCTGCGGGGTGCCGATGAAGCCTGCGACGAACAGGTTTGCCGGATGGTTGAAAACCTCCTGCGGGGTGCCGATCTGCTGGATGAAGCCGTCGCGCATGATGACGATGCGGTCGCCGAGCGTCATAGCCTCGACCTGGTCGTGGGTAACGTAGACGAAGGTGGTGTCAATCTTTTCGCGCAGCTTGATGATCTCCGCACGCATCTGGTTACGGAGCTTGGCGTCCAGGTTGGACAGCGGCTCGTCCATCAGGAAGACCTTCGGGTTACGGACGATGGCACGGCCGATGGCGACACGCTGTCTCTGGCCGCCGGACAGAGCCTTGGGCTTCCGGTTGAGGTACTGCGTGATGTCGAGGATCTCGGCAGCCTCACGAACCTTGCGGTCGATCTCGGCCTTCGGCGTCTTCTTCAGCTTCAGGGAGAACGCCATGTTATCATAAACGGTCATATGCGGATACAGAGCATAGTTCTGGAAGACCATCGCGATATCGCGATCCTTCGGAGCGACGTCGTTCATCAGCTTGTCGCCGATGTACAGCTCGCCTTCGGTGATCTCCTCGAGGCCGGCGATCATACGCAGCGTCGTGGACTTGCCGCAGCCGGACGGGCCGACCAGAACGATAAATTCCTTGTCCTTGATGTCCAGATTGAATTCCTGAACAGCGACAACGCCCTTATCGGTGATCTGAAGGTTGGCCTTTTCCTTGACGGGCTCGTCATCCTTCTTCTTTTTCTTCTTTTTCTCTTCTCCACTTACGAACGGATAGATTTTCTTAACATTGACCAGACGTACTTCTGCCATACTTTTCTGACTCTGACAGCGCTGCATTCGCAATGCGCTCCCTCACGGCGGCCGGGCATGGCTGCCGCATTACGACACGTCTCCACAGTGCCGCACCGCAAGTCCTGCGGATGTTGATATTTCCTCCTTATTTAGCCGGAGTATGCCATAATTGTGGATTGGCTATAGCCCGACCAGATTACTTTAACAGTATAGCAGAACAGCGTGGATTTTGGAATCGTGACATATTCTAAAATTTCCGTTCATAATTTGTGAACTTCGCGCGAAAGCACTCATGCCGCCTCCATTTGCGGCACTTGCATTTTTCCGCCGGACTGCTACAATGACAGGAGAAACGAAGGAGGCGGTATCCATGGAGGTATTGTGCAGGAGGCTGCGCCGCGGCGACGATCTTCTGCTGGAGATCGAGCGGCTGGCGCGGGAGGAAAGCATTGCGGCGGGCGTCGTGCTCTCCGCCGTCGGATGCGTCTCACGCGCGGTGCTGCGCGACGCCTCCGGCGTGACGGTGCGCACGGTGGATGAGCCGTGCGAAATCGTGTCGCTGAACGGGACGGTGAGCGCGGTGCGCTGCCATCTGCATCTCGCGCTGTCGAAGGAGGATCTTTCGACGGTGGGCGGGCATCTGATGCCGGGCTGCATCATCAATACGACCTGTGAGCTGGTACTCGCACGGCTGGACGGCTGGCGCTTCGGCGTGGAGCAGGACGCGCAGACCGGCTACGACGAGCTTGTATTCCACCGCACTGGCACGGAGGAAGCGCCATGAAAAACACCAGTCTCTGCTATATCGAGCGCGGCGGACAGTATCTGATGCTGCACCGCGTCAAGAAGGAAAACGATGAAAACCGCGACAAATGGATCGGCGTCGGCGGGAAATTCGAGGAGGGCGAAAGCCCGGAGGACTGCGTCCTGCGCGAGGTAAGGGAGGAGACCGGACTCACGCTCACACACTGGCGCTACTGCGGCATCGTCACCTTTGTAATGGGTCCATGGACGGAGTATATGCATCTTTTCTGCGCCGACGGCTTCGAAGGCACGCTGCGCGAATGCGATGAAGGTGTTCTGGAATGGCTGGACAAGAAGGCGCTGCGCGCGCTTCCCATGTGGGAGGGAGACCATATCTTCCTCGATCTGATGGAGGAAAAGCGCCCGTTTTTCTCTCTCAAGCTGGTTTATGACGACGGACGGCTGACGGAAGCCGTTCTGGATGGGAGGAAGCTCCGATGAAGGAAGCCATTCTGATCAGCGCCTGCCTGCTCGGCGTGCGCTGCCGCTATGACGGCGGAAGCAAGCCGCAGGAACCGATCCTGCGGCTGATGGAAAAATATACGCTGATCCCGGTCTGCCCGGAGCAGCTGGGCGGCCTGCCGACGCCGCGCCTGCCCTCGGAGCGCATCGGGGCGCAGGTCGTCATGAAGGACGGAACGGATGTGACCGCCGCCTACCGGTGCGGGGCGGAGGAGGCCCTCCGGCTGGCGCGGCTGTTCGGCTGCAGGCGCGCCGTTCTGAAGGAGCGCAGCCCCAGCTGCGGCAGCGGCACGATCTACGACGGCAGCTTTTCCGGCCGCCTGACCGGCGGCGACGGTGTGACCGCCGCGCTGCTCCGTAAAAACGGCATTGCCGTCTGCGGAGAATCGGCGCTGGAGACGCTTCTCGGCGACTGACACAGCCTCACGCCAACATAAACCGGGATGCTGCTTTTGCAGCATCCCGGTTCTCTTTTGTTTCAACAGGCGGCTTATTTCGCCGTCTCCTCGCCGCGCAGGCGAATGATCTCGTCGCGCAGGACGGCGGCATATTCGAACTCCATCATCTTCGCCGCCTCCTTCATCTTCTTTTCGAGCTTGGAGATCTCGCGGTCGCGCTCCGCACGGGTCATCTTGACGTTGCCCTTGCCCTTGTGCGCAGGCTCCGGCGAAGCCGAGATCTCAATGAGGTCGCGGACGGATTTGACGATGGTTTTCGGAACGATGCCGTGCTTCTGATTGTAGGCGTCCTGAATACTGCGGCGGCGCGCCGTCTCGTCCATGGCGGCCTTCATCGCCGGCGTGATCTTGTCGGCGTACATGAGCACGCGCCCGTGCGCGTTGCGCGCCGCGCGTCCGATAGTCTGGATAAGGCTCGTCTCCGAGCGGAGGAAGCCCTCCTTGTCCGCGTCGAGAATGGCGATCAACGACACCTCCGGCAGGTCGAGGCCCTCGCGCAGGAGGTTGATGCCGACCAGCACGTCGAACTTTGCCATGCGCAGGTCGCGGATGATCTCCATGCGCTCCATCGCGCCGATATCCGAATGCATATAGCGCACGCGGATACCGTTCGTTTGCAGATAGGTCGTCAGATCCTCGGCCATCTTCTTGGTCAGCGTCGTGACGAGCGTGCGCTCACCGCCCGCCGTGACCTGGTTGATCTCGCCGATCAGATCGTCGATCTGCCCCTCGATGGGCCGGACGAACACCTCCGGGTCAAGGAGGCCCGTGGGCCGGATGACCTGCTCCGCGATCTGACCGGCGCGTTCGCGCTCGTATTCGCCGGGCGTCGCGGAGACGTAGATCGCCTGATGGATCTTGGCCTCGAATTCATCGAATTTCAGCGGCCGGTTGTCATACGCCGACGGCAGGCGGAAGCCGTAGTCCACAAGACTCTGCTTGCGGGAATGGTCGCCGTTGTACATGGCGCGCACCTGCGGCAGCGTGACGTGGCTCTCGTCCACGAACAGCAGGAAATCGTCCGGGAAATAGTCGATCAGCGTGGTCGGCGGCGTACCGGGCGCGCGTCCGGCAATGACGCGGGAATAGTTCTCGATGCCGGTGCAGAAGCCGATCTCCGACAGCATCTCCAGATCGTACTGCGTCCGCTGCCGGATGCGCTGCGCTTCGAGCAGCTTATCGTGCTCCTCGAAGAATTTGACGCGCTCCCACATCTCCGCCTCGATGTCCTGCATCGCGCGGGCCATTTTCTCCTTCGACGCGACGTAGTGCGAGGCGGGATAGATGGCGACGTGGCTGAGAATGCGTTCCGGCATTCCGGTGACGGCGTTGATCTCGCTGATGCGGTCGATCTCGTCGCCGAAAAACTCCACGCGGATGGCGCGGCCCATCCAGTAGGCCGGGTAAATTTCCACCGTATCGCCACGGACGCGGTAGGTGTTTCGGATGAAATTCACGTCGTTGCGCTCGTAGCGGATAGCGGTCAGACGGCGCATCAGCTCGTCGCGGTCGCGCTCCTGCCCGGTGCGCAGGGAAACGACCATGCTCTTGTAGTCGATCGGGTCGCCCAGACCGTAGATGCAGGAGACGGAGGAAACGACGATCACATCCCGGCGCTCGGCCAGAGAGGAAGTCGCGCTGTGGCGCAGGCGCTCGATCTCGTCGTTGATGGCGGAGTCCTTCTCAATATAGGTGTCGGTGTGCGCGATATACGCCTCTGGCTGATAGTAGTCATAGTAGGAAACGAAATATTCCACGGCGTTGTTCGGGAAGAACTCCCGGAACTCCGAGCAGAGCTGTGCCGCCAGCGTCTTGTTGTGCGCCAGCACGAGCGTCGGCCGGTTCAGCTGCTGGATGACGTTCGCCATGGTAAAGGTCTTGCCGGAGCCGGTGACACCAAGCAAGACCTGCTCGTTGAGGCCCATTTTGACGCCGTTTACAAGTTTTTCGATGGCCTGCGGCTGGTCGCCGGTCGGCTTATATTCGGAAACAAGCTGAAAATCCATATTTTCTCCTTTCCGGCAGGCTCAGAGCAATCCGTCATCCGCCAGCGAGACAAAATCTCCGTCCGCGACGATCACATGATCGACCAGCGCCACGCCGACCGCGTTCAGCGCCGCCTTGAGCGCGGCGGTGGTCTCGCGGTCCTCCCGGCTCGGGAGGGCCAGTCCGCTCGGATGGTTGTGCGCCACGACCACGGAGGTCGCGTTGTGGTCGAGCGCGGTCTTTACGATCTTCCGCGCGGAGATGGCCGTCATGTTGACGGCGCCCCGATGGACGAGCGAGCAGTCGAGCACCTTGCACTTGGCATCCAGACACAGCAGATACACGACCTCCTCCGGCTCACCGATAAAGCGCGGCGCAAGATACTGTGCGCATTTGTAGGTCGTATCGAGGATCGTTTCCACACTCCCGCGGTCCATCATGTGCCGCCGCTCCATCTGCACGAACAGCAGCAGAAGGTCGGCGGCGCTTTCGCCCATGCCGTCGATCTTCAGAAGCTCCGCGCGCGGTGCCTCCAGCACGCCCGAAAGACTTCCGAAGCGGCTGAGCAGCGCGTGCGCGATCTCGTTCGTATCCCGGCGCGGAATGGCGTAGTAGAGCGCGACCTCTAAAACCTGAACGTCAGACAGGCTGTCCATGCCGCTGGTCTTGAGCTGTCTGCGCATCCGTTCGCGGTGGCCTTCGTGGAGCGCCATAGTGGGAAGTCTCCTTTCACTGCCCGGGGCAGAATTTTTTGCCGGGGAACCCGGCGGGGTGTTTCGTATGCGCCGAAGGCGCGGTTTGATTTGGTGCGCCGTCACCGCCGCTCCGCGGGTCATATCCGTTGAACGGAATGCTTCCGTAGGGGCGATATTCAGCCCCTTTTTCTTTGTGCGGCAAAGAAAAAGCTGCTGGCGGTAAAAAGAAAACGGCAAAGGGGGAGTTGCGTCGGAACAAACTCCA
>FR887089.1 GCA_000436735.1 Firmicutes bacterium CAG:170 | reverse complement strand
GACGTTCGTACAGACTCTCTTGAGCTCCACCATAAGAGAGTTATACGAACGCAATACGGCGACGGAGAAATCCGCATCACCGCATTTGGGTTCGTATTTCTTTGTCCGTTGCCATGCAGCAAAAAAGAGGCAGACGTTTGATGCGTCTGCCTCTTTTTATAACGAAGTTCGTTATAATCTACCATCTTCCTGCAAAATGAGAAAATACTTGTTATATTTTCTCGTAAAGGAGCATGGCTATGATTAGGATTTTACTGTCCACGCGCCTCGGCGAAAGGCGCTGGACGCAGGCTGATCTCGCTCGGGCAACCGGAATACGTCCGTCTACCATCAACGACTACTACCACGAATTCGCCGAGCGTGTCAACCTTGAGCATCTGGATTTGATATGCGAAGCACTGGACTGTGATCTCGAAGATCTGATTATCCGCATACCGAATAGTGAGCCGCGGGTACGGACACGGACCGGCTTTGAATTACATACCAAACGCTGACTTGCTCCCCAAAGCCCGGACGCTTACCATGCGTCCGGGCTTTCTCCTTTTGCGGGAATCGTATAGACCTCTATGGCGTTCCTCCCTAAATTTCTGTTCCGTCTGGCAAAATGAAGCTGATCTTCACGCTGCATCCCAGGGCGCTTGCCAGCGACTCAATATCCTTTTCCGTGAAGTTGCCGCGAGTCATCTTATTCGACAGGTTCTGGCGCGTCTGCCCGGACGCTTCGGCTAATTCGCCCATCGTCATATTTTGCCGTTTCATAATTAGGCGCAGCTTCTCTGCAACTGAAATATCCATACTATCGCCTCCTGTCATCACTATACACGATTCTGTGTCGATTGTCAAAAACTTTTTTGCAAATTTCACGATAAAATGTAAATTATATATTGACAAATGACACGAATTAGTGTAATATAAGCATGTAAGGCAAAGCCGAACAGCTTTTTGAAAGGAGCGAGGTGAATGAACGACGTGAACGTCACCGAGGCGCTGCTGAAAGCGATCCTCGAACTCATCGAGAAGTGCGAAACGCTCGAAGAACTCCGCGAAAGCGTCAAGCGCATCATGGATGAGTAAATAAAAAGAGTAGCGGCCCCTTCCACAGACCCGCTACTCAAACACCCCGAAAGGTGAGCCGGGAGCCTTACCCCGGCCACCTTGATTATAACCGAGTAAGGCAAAAATATCAAGGAGGAACACAAAATGATGATTTCTGAGTTTATCGAGCGCACCGGCTTCGAGCCGACCGCCAGCGAGTATGCGAAGATTGAAAAAGCCTACTACGACTTCAATGGCAACAAAGACGAATTCTGCAAGGCGTTCGTGAAGAACGGCGGCGAAAAGAAAATCTACAAGGCAAGAGCCGAAGAAATTGCACAGCTCAAGAGCCAGTTGGTCGAGATGGAAAAGCAGCATAAGACCGAGATGGAAGCTCGCGAGAAGCAGATCAACGACCTGACTGCCGAGTTGGATCGTGAGCTTGAGTGGAAGCCCAGCACCGGCACCGGAACGAACATGAGCCAGAGCGACTACGACCACCTTGCCAACTGTGGCAAGCTGATGACCGACGAAGAAGCCAAGACATTCATCGCTGACGAGTGCGGCTTTGCTCCCGAAAAGATTCACATTCTGCACGAGGTTCACACCTACGAGGTCAACAAGCACCGCCGCCTCCGCAAGTCCGGAACCTTCGACCGCACGCCTGTGTACGAATCCACTGACTGGAACTATGTTCGCTTCGACTGTGCCTGCTTCATGTACGAGCTGGTCAACGGCGAGCTCCGCTTCTACTGCTGCTAAATCACAGCCCGCCCCGGAGGTTACGAGGGCGCAGGAAAGAACCATGGATATCAAAACTGCGTTACAAACTGCACTTATCAGTACCGGACGCATCGCCCCAAAAGACAGAATTGAAATCATCGAGAAATGCAGCGATGAGAGCGATTATGTGAGAGTAGGTCTTTACGCCTTCCACGGCCGCAAGCAAAAGCCCTTTGTCTACTGGAATATCTGCGTCGATATAGCGCGTGAGCTCATTCACTGGGATACCTCGACGTTTTACTATCTTTGAACAGTGCCCGCCCCGGAGGTCACGAGGGCTGAAAGGATTATCATGAAAAAGCTGATTTATTCCACGTCCCGCGAAGGTTACGGCGTCGACCAGATCAACCGGACAATGACCGCTGGCGAGTTGATCAACTTCCTCGCGCAGTACGATGAAGATACGCCAATCTATCTGAGCTTCGACAATGGCTACACCTACGGCGGCATTGTTGAAGGCCGCTTTGAAGAAAACTATGGGGAGGATAACGACGATGAATAAGGTTCGCCGCAAGAATTTGCAGGCCATCATTGACCAGTTGGAGGAGCTGAAAGGCAGCCTCGAAGCCCTCCAGGCTGAGGAAGAAGAATACCGGGACAATATCCCGGAGAATATGCAGGAAAGCGAACGCTATGAAAAGGCCGATGAAGCCTGCGACAATCTTTCCAGTGCTGTGGACAGTTTGGAAGAAGCTATCAGCAGCATCGAAGCTGCTATCGAGTGAAAGGAGAAAGCCTTATGACGATCAAAACGTTGGAATACATTCACGCGCTCTTGATTGAGGATGAGCGTAAGCGCAAAGAAGTCTACGAGAACTCCAGACGGCTTCAACGCGAATACGAAGAAAACGGTGCAGATGAGGAACTGATAAATCGGCAGGACGAAGATGCGGGCAAATTTATGCGCGAACACTTTGCCGCGCTGAATGCGCTGGAAGACTTTGAGGGGCAAGAGTGGTAAGGAGGCTCAGAGCATGGGACTGATGATCGATAAGCCGGCAAAGACATTGATCGAACGCTTTGCCCAAAAGCAGCCGGGTGGACACTTCGCGTGTCCCCGCTGCGGGAAGATGACGATGGACGCAGAGAGCGTCACACACAACGCCCTCAGCCGCCGCATTGGCTGCTACATCTGCGACACCTGCGGAACGGTTGAAGCTCTCGAAGATTTTGCGCATAAGCAGAATTCGCTCAACGTGTGGGCAATCACAAAAGAACCGGAGTTGTGGCGTATGCTGAGCTGGAATAGCGACGGCATCGAGATCGCCGGTCACGAGGGAACGTGGTATGTCATTGACGAGGGCGATTTTCAGATTACCCCGGACGTGGACGGCAAACCGGAAACGCTCACCGCGCACCTGTTCCTGCTTGAAAGTGAGCTTTACGGCGAGGATGCTGCAGGTCTCATCGTGAACGATGAAAAGCAGATCGTCATGGAGGACGTCTGGAACGGCTTCGACGATCTGGAAGACGCCGGGTGGGAGAAAGCGCGGAAGATCGAATGCCCTGTCTGCAGGGGTGAGTTTCTGCGAGAGGACATGACTTTTACACGAGACTGCCACGGCATTACTTACCGGTTGGTCTGCTTCGATTGCTACGACAAGGTTATGGGAAAAGGCTACGACGGAGCATATTACACCGAAGCGGACGAATGTATTGAGGAGGATTATTGAGCATGAGCAGAGACTGGACACCCGAGGAGCTGGCAGCAGCCAGCTCCGTAATGAAAGCAGCAGGAAACATGAGCTACGAAGAGTTTCGTGCCGCACCGAAGCTGACGCTTCGCTTATTGGGACGTGATAGCTGGGATCGTCCCGTGTATGAGTGCGACGGAAGACTGTATGTTGACGTCGATCCGCGCAAGAGCCGACCGGCCGACATCTGCACGAAGCAGGGCAACGCTTTTGATGGCGAACCGTGTGACCCAATCCCAGAGAATACTATCATTGAGTTTGTTCCGGAGCGTGACACATGGCCGTTCTGAGCCATTGAAGAATAGGAGGCATCAAAAAAGTGGACAATCAAGAATCTGCTCCTAGCGGCAAAGATAGGTTTGTAACCAGAAAAGCAGTCGGGGAACGAATCACCTTTCTCCGCGAAGCTCGCGGTCTATCTCAAAAAGCTCTGTCCGACGAGCTTGCAAAGCTCGGCTTGGTCGTTCGCCGGGAGACTATCACACAATGGGAAAACGGTACACGCGATCTGAAAACAGAGTACCTTGCAAGGCTGTCTGAGTTTTTCGGTGTATCATCTGACTGGCTGCTCGGATTAACGGGCGCACCAGAAAGAACTCCTGCTGCTGCGGATGAGCTGGGGCTGTCATACAAAGCGGTCGATGCCTTGCGAAGTTTATCGCAAGAAGAAATAGCCTGTATCGACCGCATGATCTGCTCACGAAGCTATTTCCTCGCCGACAGGATCAGCGCGGTAATTGCCGAGTGGAACACAAAGAAGCGCGTTCGCGTGCGTAAGAAACGTTAGTTGCCGCCGAAGCCCATCTGTCGCGTCGCTGCTGGACTTGCAAGTTTAGGCAGCGCAAAGCGACGAGAGAATCAATGGGCAGATATAAAAACAGCGTAGCGAGCCGCCAGAGCCGCGCAAAAAAGAAAACCCCTCACATGACACTTCTGCCATGCGAGGGGTTTGTTCATGTGTTCAGATAAAGGCGCTGTCCACGTTGTCCGATGCGTCCTGCTCCTGAAAGCCGTTTGCCTTGGCGGCTTCAAACGTGATGCCGCCACGCTTGTGGTCGGACTTGACCAGCTCAAAATAGCACTTGCCGCCCGTGATGATGATAACCTGCGCCAGACTGAGCGCGGCTGTCAACCAAGCGGCAGAAGCCATATAGTTGGACTTGATGCACAGGCGCATCAGGTAAATACATTCCTGCGTGATAAGCAAGCCAGACCCGACCAGCAGGAAGCAGACGAGTTTGCTCGTGTCCAGCTTCTTTCTCCTGCGCTTTTTCTGAGCCATCAGATCATGCCGAGCTTCTGCGCGAAGCGGTAAAGAACCGTGACGAGCTGCTCGCGCGTCATCATGTCCTGCCACATGAAGTTCGCGGAGCCGTCGGGCAGCGGTGCGCCGCCCTGCACGATGCCGTTGTTGACTGCCCACTGGCGAGCAGCTTCGCTCCAATCGCTGCAGTCATTGTCCTGAAGATCTTTCCGCATTTCGCGGAAAAGCTCGGTGAAGGTTGCCTTGTCCATATCGTCGTCCTCCTTTTCTCCGTTTTCCAACACCATGACCGTATGCCCGGACGATACCAGAATATCGCCCCGGCGCAGGTAGGCGTCAGATGTCAGGTGCTTCCGGTCAGTCAGCAATTCAAATTCTCCCGTAGCAGGGAAGCAGCGCATCATGCAGTAGGTCGTGCAGGAATTGCCCTGCTTGCGGTAGGTTTCTTTCAGGGCGTCGACGCCAGCGGAAATTGCGCAGAGCATCATAAACGCGCTGCAGTCCGTTTCTACGGGCTTTGCGATCTTGCTCAGAATGAAGTCTACCGCTTCCGCAGCGACGTAGGCCGTGTTGCGACCGTCCTGATCGTACCCGATGTTCTTGTTGCCGACACCAGCTTCGCACGCCTGCGCGGCTAGCTCGGCTTTCCTGCGGTCCTTGAACCGGAGAACACCGAGCCAGCTTCCAGAGTACCAATACGCGAAGTTTAATTCGCGACCGGTCTGATTGCCGGGTTTCTGCCCATGCGCGCCAGTTTCGCCGAGCGACGCCTGCCCGATGCGTACGCTCATGTTTCGTCGCCCCCGGAGGTCGAAAGCTCACCGACAGCCAAAACGCCGCTTTTCAATTCATAAACGGCGGACTCGATCATAGCGTCCAGTTTGGCTTCGTCAACCGTAATGCCGCGCTGCCTGAGCCATTCCAAGACATACGCTTTCTTCTCAGGACCGCGACCGGAGCCGTTGTAAATCTGCTCTGCGGCAGATACGGCAATCTTCACCCATGCGTTGATTTCTGCCTGCTGCTGGGCTGTGGTCTTGCTCTTGATGTACGGAATGACAATGACGGTAATGACTGCTGCGATCAGCGCAAATACCGCCTGAATGATGGTGGTAATGTTGTATTCCATGAATCGTGTTCCTCCTCAGTCATACAGGGCGTGAATGCCCTGCTTTGTCAAAAAATCCTTCTGCTTATGCTTGATGTTGGCTGCGTAGTTCAGAGCATCGTGCATATCGCCGTTGCAGTTCGCGTCTGGAATGCGCTGTACCGCCTTGGCGGTTGCTTCGCCGAGCGCGATTGCTGCGCCTGTACTCTGCACCATGAGCAGAAAGAAGTCTTTCTGCGCTTCATCCTGCTCTTCGGCGCGCTTATCACGCGCCGCAATTTTCCGTTCCAGTTTCCAGACGATAAGGCCCATGATGGCGGACGGAATCCCCATAGCCGCGACAAACGCGATCAGAAACTCACCAGCGTTGATTGTCATAATCACTTTCACCTCTACTTGCAAAATGCAGGAGAGGCAGACCGTGCCGCCCCTCCTGCTGCGTGTCAGATCTCTACTTCGAGATCCTTCAGGATTTCCTCGACCTGCGGCTTGATGAGAGCCGGCACCTGGTCGAGCGTCTTTTTGCCCTTGACGATCAACGTCGCATACACGATTGCCATATCAGCGACCTCCTTTCCACACAGAATAGTCAAAAGAAAAAGTCGAAGGCGCTTCATACGCCCTCGACCTCATCTTCTTCAAGGATACGCCGGACTTCCTCGCGCAGTCGTTCCGGCACATCATCAAGTGTTTTCAGCCCCTTTCGAATCAGCTCGGCATACACTTTCGCCATATCCATCAACCTCCGATCACAAGCTCATAGACGTCACAGAGCGCAAGCTGCGCCTGCGTGATCTGTGCGGACAGTCCTTCATTGACGCTTTGCAGGTCGCTTACCTGCTGTTTCAGCTTCGGAATGGTCTCCTTTTCGGCTTCGGCCAGCTTCGCCTGCGCGAAATAGCCGTCGAAGCTGCCGAGAATATCATCATAGATCCCGTCATAGAATGGCAGTTCCAGATAATACTCATCGTACTCGAAGCCGGAGATCGTCAGCTCGCCCTGCGTTTCCGAGAACGGAGCTACGTTCTCATAGAACCGCACAAGGCAGTAGCCGGGCTTGTCAGGCTGCTCCTCCAGCGAGAACGCATTTGCCGGCGCATTGTCGCCTCTTACTTTCATTTCGCACAACCTCCTTCAAGATTCGTACCCCGATGGGGTCAACATACTTTTTCCGCGCCGCAGCGGAATTGCAATGCTTGAGCTGGCCGATCCGGCTCAAAAGCCCCGATGCCGTCCGATACGCGATCCGCTGGTGACGCTCGATCTTCTTGCGCACCTTGCGGCATTGGCGCGTAAAGCGCAGGAAGTTTTTTCGGCGCATGGTAGTATAATCGCGGTAAAAGCGATACCCGACGTAATCCAGCGGCCGTGCTTTTAAGGGGAACACCTGCCAGTTACCTTTCATCTGCAGCCGCAGCCGCTTTTGCAGATACTCGGCAATCGCTTTCCGCGCACGGTGTAGCTTCTTTTTGTTCGGGCCAAAGAGGACAATATCATCCATGTATCGCACGCTGTACTTCACACCGTCGAGCGTCGTAATGTAACGGTCGAGCGGCTCAAGATAGAAATTTGCGAGCCACTGGCAGATGAAAAAGCCAATGGCCAGCCCCTGTTCGCAGGTTTGCAGGATCTCCCACGTCAGCTTTAGATACTTCTTGTCCTTGATCTTGTGCGCCAGCATCCAGATCAGCTTGCGGCGGTCGACAGAATGGTAGAAGTGGTGAACGTCCATTTTGCAGACGTACCGGCTTCCTTTTTTGTCGTGGTGAATGACACGCTTGCAGCGCCGAAGCGCGTGCTTTCCGCCGCGTCCCGGTACTGATGCGCAGCACCAGTAATTCATCCCGCGCAGGAAGACCGGCGCCGCCGCCAAGACCATCAACGTGTGGACAATGCCGTCGGGGAAGAACGGAACGTATTCGATCTCTCTCCACTTTCGGCTGCTGTTGTCGAAGATCTTGCGCTTCTTCGGCTGGGCCGGGGTGAAAGTCTGCGTCTGCAGAAGATCATAGACGCGGTCCGTGAAGCCGTCCACGTCGGCCAGCACCCGTCTTACGTCACGCCGATCGTGTTTGTCTTTCGCGCCAAACACAATGGCTTCGCGGATGTGTTCTTTGTCACACATCCATTCATACAGGAATCCTTTTCTTTTTGGCATATGCCTCGCTCCTTGTTTGCCATCGGGGTCTTTCCAGATACCTTTCGGCCGTACTAGAGCCCGTCCTGTAGCGGCAATATTTCCACCAAGCGGTGAGGGAGAGCCTGCGCAAAAAATGGAGCATACAAACAAGTAGGCGCGCGCCGATGTTCGAGTTCGCGTTGGACGAATTGTAGTTGCCATTGAAAAAGAACAGGCCGCAGTTCGCAGCATCATTCCTGTAGTAGCCGCCGACGCAGAGAACACACCAGCCAGAATTCGAGTTCACGT
>FR887088.1 GCA_000436735.1 Firmicutes bacterium CAG:170 | reverse complement strand
CGCGGTCGGGGATTTATTCAGAGGTTCCTTAGTATTTCTGGAAAATGCTTCGGATTTCATCGAGGTCCGAGGTCACGGTCAGCGCAAGCTGGAGCAGCAGCCTCGCCTTGATCGGCGTAAAGTCGCCTGCGCAGATCGTATCGTATTCCAGATCCGGCGTAGCGCTGTGTGCTGCGACGTAACCGGAATAAACACGGCTGGCCCGTACCAGAAATGGCTTCTTCTCCAGCGCCTTGTAATACGCCCGCATCCGCGGCGGAATCGCTCCGGAGCCCATCCCTGCTGCGACAACACCGTCGCAGCCGCTTTCTACGGCGGCTTTCAGCAGCACCTCAGAGCAATTCTCATGCGTCATGATGATCTCTACACGAGGCAGCTCTGCGAGCGCCTGAATGTCAAATTGAGACTGGCTTCCATGCGGGCGGACCGGCGCATAATAGAAGCGGACGTCTCCTCCGACGACATGTCCAAGTGTACCATATTCCAGACATTTGAATGTATCCAGACGGTAGGTGGATGTCTTTGCGGCATCTCTTGCTGAGAGCAGACGATTGCACATACACACTATAACGCCTTTTCCCCAAGACTCCCTGCTGGCCGCAGTGCAGATCGCATTGATCAGATTTCCCGGGCCATCAGCGCTGTGTGCGGAAGCTGGAAGCATAGAACCCGTTATGACCACAGGTTTGGGGCTTTTAGCCGTAAGATAAAGGAAAAATGCCGTTTCCTCGAGCGTGTCCGTTCCATGTGTGATCACAAGGCCGTCGACCGCTGGATCGGCCAGCAATTCATTCACACGCCGGGCCAGTTGTAATAAATGCGCTTCATCCATCGCCGAAGACGGCAATGAGAAAATGTTCTCAGCTGTGATCTCTGCGTGGGCCTCAATCCCTTCGATAGAGCGTATCAGCTCGTTGGCCAGCAGTAAATTATCTCCACGATAACCGGTGGTCTGCATCGCGCTCGTTTCATGCGCAGCTATGGTCCCGCCCGTTGCAATAATATGGATGTGTGGTAATTTCATGGAATGCTCCTTTTCAAAACTGATCCGCATAGCAGGTGCTGCGGCATTTTCGTGACGCAGCACCTGTCGCGGCGGCGATCCCAAAAAGGATCAGCCCGCCTTACTTATAGGATTCCACAGAAGGATCGAATTCTTTTGTTCCGTCATAGATCTCCTTCGAGAACTCGCCGTCTACCTTCGCAACGACCATGGCGACCATCATGTCGTCAATGTTATTGTTAACGGTACGGATCGGCCCAAGGATGAAATCTGCGGCAGAGATGATGACCATGCCGGCAGCCGGAAGACCGCAGGCCTGCAAAATGATCGCCAGCATAACAAGTCCGCCGCCGGGAACGGTGATGACCGCAAAGGAGAACGCAGTGGAGAACAGCACCATGTGAATAAGATCACCGGTAGTCTGTGTGATGCCGAATGCCTGCGCTACGGTGATGCAGGAGAGCGTGAAGAACATCAGCGCACCGTCACAGTTCATGCTCATGCCCATGGGGCAGACAAATTTTGCGATTCTGGGAGATACGCCAAGCTTCGCCTGTGTATCCTCTACCTTCGTCGGTAGGGTCACCGCCGAAGAAGCGGATACCGCAGCGACCATTGCCGTCTGACCGAGCTTGCCAAAGATCTTCAGCGGGTTCACGCCGCAGAAGATCGCAGTCAGGACGCCGAAAATGATCGTCATGCCGATCATGCCCACAAAATCTGCGGTAACGAGCAGACCGAGCGCCTTGAAAAGCTGATTGCCCAGCACACCGACAGCCTGTGCCACGAACGAGAAGATCGCAAGCGGGAGGATCTGGATAACAATGCTGATGTACTGCATAACGATCTTGTTGATCGCGCGAATCCCATCCAGGACCGGGTTCTTCTCATGCTTACTTCCGTAGATGGAAAGTGCAACACCGAGGAAGATCGCGGCGATCACGCATTGCAGATTGTTGCCGGAGGACATGGAGCCAAAAATATTATTGGAGAAATAGCCCATGATCGTATCAATGACGCCGCCGTTATCCGGGGCAACATAGCTCGTGTCGACGGCGAAGATCGACATATCCAAACCGATGCCTGGCTTAAAGACAAATCCGAGGATCACGCCAAAGAGTCCACCGACTGCGCTGGTAACAGCAAAAAGAGCGATTGTCAGGCCACCCAGCTTGCCCAGCTCGGCGGGCTTCAGACCGCCGACGGCCTCCATAACAGAACACATGACCAAAGCAATAAGCGGCATCTGGATCAGGCGCATAAAGAGATTTCCAAGGAAGGCCAGATTGTCCGATTTTTCCTTAAAAATCAGACCGACTACAAGTCCCAGCACCGCGCCGAGGATGACGCCGATTGTTAGATTGTACTTTTTCTTTTTCTTTTCCATAACAAAACTCTCCTTTCTTTTACTGAAGCGATTTGCCGTTTGCTCCGGCTGTATTTCTAATCTACCACAGCATGTTTTCTATGAGAAGTATTCTTATTTTATCATTCTTTTGGAAATTCAGCGCTAATCTGTGCCACTTTTTCTCATGAAAAGCCGGCTTATTTCCTCTCTTCTAACAATTGCACAAATGGGGCGGCAAGCATTTGTTTATTATTTTATATAGACAGTATAAACAAAAACTATCGCCAGAATAAAAAAGTTAAAAAAGAGGGCACCCTTTCGGGTGTCCTCCCATCACCGATATGCTGTTCAGAAATAGCTGGACAGGATCGACAGGAACACCATAGCCAGATCCGACAGTGCAGCATTTTTCTTGGTGATCCATCCCATGATGTTATAGCAGTCGCAGTCTAGGATCTCCATAGACCGTACACCGTCGTAATACGGGATGGCAGAATATGCTTTTCGATTGGTCGCAACGATGCTGAAGCTATCCGTACTTCGCACAATATCCAGAATGATGGACCATGATTTTGTATAGATCCGATGCGGACATACCTCGTTTCCCAGTCCCAAGATGTCCGGGAGCGGAGAGAATGGCCCGGATTCCATTTCATCAAAGCCAACAAAAGTTTTTCCTCTGAGCTGATCGCAGGTTATGTAATCATTTTTTGAATGAAACTGTGGATGGGCCTTTCCAATCAGCGCACACACCTTGATCTGCCCCAATCGAACGAAGCGGAGCTGTTTTGCCTCCAATTGGCGCACCATTTCCTCGTAAAACGGAGAGAAAATGCCCAGCACGCCTAATTCCGCCTCGTCGTTTGCAATCATCTCAATGATACTGGAACGGTCGCCGTCCATGATCGACAAGTGGATCGGCGTGGCCAAATGATGGTTATATACCTGGATCGCCGCTTCTGTCAGATATCGATAAGGCAGAATAGCGACCGAAAAATAACTGGATTGCAGCTGCCCGATATCCTGCTTCAGGTTCGTCAGCCTTTCAAACTGAGCTACGATTGGCGCGGCATAGTCGACAAATGCCTTTCCGGCCTTTGTCAATTGTGTGCCTTTGGAAGAACGGGTAAATATCTGATACCCGACCTCTTCCTCAAGATTCTGTATGGAAACAGACAGATTCGGCTGAGAGATATAGAGATTCAAAGCGGCTTGCCGCATACTCCCGCAGCGGGCGACCTCAACCACATGGCGAAGTTGCTCAATTCTCATGGATTTCCACCTTTTTCTCGAACCTTTGCAAAGAATAGCGTCTCCAGTTTAGGATTGAAAAGGTAACGGACACGGCGATGAACAAGGCAGGATAGAACACCCATGTAATAGCAAACTGATTTACCAAATCCATAACCAAAAACAGTGCCGTCAGGATCATGCTGCCAATGAGCGCATCCGTCAGGCACAAAAGCCGCGCCTGCTTGTCTGCGCCTCCTTCCGAGGCGTCCGGAAACGGCCGCAATGTCAGATATGTTCGCCGGCTGTCCTTTAATACCGCCATCTCCTTTTTTCTGCGTTCACGGCCGCTTGAAATTGCCTGATTCAGCGAGTCAAAAACCTTCATCTGTAAGCCCTCCTGTGCTGCTCCTACGCTGTGATCCCTTTCGTTCTTATTTTAAACATCAAATCGTATACTGTCAAATCAGGGCGATAAAAGAAGGATATTGCCTTTCATGCATACTGCCGCCGCAGTCCGTGGCTCAACTGGTTCGTCCCACCGTTCTGGGACGAGATCGAGCTGATCGACTATCGTGGCGCCTGACAAACGGAGGTTTTATGAAAGTAACAAGAACGCCACAGGATTATGAGGATCGTATGACACGCAAAGCAATCGCAAATCGCGGGTGCAATGTATGCCCGTGTTGTGGTGAAACAAAAAATAAAATGGATTACATCGCTGAGGGGATTTTCGACAAAGGAATCCGCAGTGGCCTGATTTGCAAGCATTGGGCGCAAGGAATCCTTCGAACAAAATATATGCAGATTGATTGCTATAGCTGCGACACCTGTGGTGCTGAATGGGAGAGCGAGCCATATGAAAAGGAGTAAGACCGATGCCTAAGCTTTTTTGCGTCTCCGACATCCATGGTTTCTATGACGAATTCAAGTCGGCACTCGACACCGCCGGATTCGACACGGATAACCCGGAACACTGGCTGATCTCCTGTGGTGATCATTTCGACCGCGGCTCTAAGCCGAAAGAAGTTCTTCGCTTTCTGAATTCCTTGGAGCGCAAGGTCTTGATCCGCGGCAACCACGAAGATCTTCTGGAGCAGTTGATCGATCGCTGCTACCCCATGGACTACGACAAGCGCAATCGGACGAGTGATACGGTGTTCGACCTTTCCACGCTTCCGCACAAACCACGCTATTTTCGGGAAGCCTGCGCAGAGATCGAGCCGATGGTTTTGCGCTTCACTTCCCAGATGGTGGATTCTTTTGAGACGCAGAACTATGTATTTGTCCACGGCTGGCTGCCGATGCGGGACGGCGTTGTCGTATATCCCCACGCATTTGCCTATGAATGGGACCAAGCAAGATGGCGTAACGGCATCGACTGTGCGCTTCGTGGTTTGACGATCGATAAAACCGTTGTCTGCGGCCATTGGCATTGCAGTTACGGTCATGCGAAGATGGAGGACAAACCGGAGTTCGGATATGGCGCAGATTTTTCGCCCTTCTACGCAAACGGGGTCATCGCCATCGACGGCTGCACCGCCGCGTCCGGCGTTGTCAATGTTGTTGTGATCGAGGACGAATTCCTTCCGAAACCTAGCAATCCAAAAAACAATGTGATATACTGAGAGAAACCAAATTCAGCCAGGAGGTAGAACGATGTATTTAGTAGTTGCGATCGTACTTTTTGCGATCATTTTCGCGGCTTCATCCACGCAGCAGCACAAAAAAGACAAACAGTACGAAGAGTATAAATCCCGTCAGCGTAAAAAAACGTCGCGGGAATACTACTATGCGCAGTTCTACTTCCTGGAGCTGCTCAAGAAGCTGCTCCCGGTTTTTCAGGAGTTTAAGCAATATCCGCCTCTGGACAATACGAAGACGCTGGTACCAGACCCGAGGGCTTTGGAAATTGCGAAACGCTGGAGGGCCGAGGTTTTAACGGTCAATCATTGGACGTATGACCTTGAAAGCATCGCAGTTTGTAAGGCGCGCGAACGGGTCATCGCAGAAGGCTATTTGCCATCCGACCCGTACCTGAAGGAGTATTTCCCGTCCTATGATCCATGGAAATACCCGGAACGCCATCAGTATACGGTTCGCGCGGAGTGGCCGAAGCCGGCCTGCACTGTGGTCAGTACATATATTGTAAACGGCGCCGGCTACCAGGAGCAAATCCGCAATTTGAATGAGGTTGCCGAGAAATTTGGCTATCATGATTTCTGCGATACGATCCTGCACCTGCATTTTGACGAAGCTTCCGGGCTTTTATACAGCGAACCGGCAGCGGAGCCATGCCCGTATGAACCACTTAAAGAGAAGTTATTCGGCGACGTTCCGGACTGGGCAAAAGGCATATACAGCACACACGCTGTTTTGGATTTTGGGCTTAAGTCTTTTCAAGTTGATTAGCGATCAGCGACCATGATTTTTATCATGGTCGTTTCTTCATCCCTGGCGCAAACCAAACTGGGAGGTGAGAAAGTGAGAGAGAGAACATATTATATGGATTTTGAGGACTCCTACAATCAGACAATCGCCCAGAAACAGATCTCTCAGATGAACTACGAACAGCAGCAGATCGAAAATGAACGTTCCGTTGCCGCAGCGCAGGCAGAAGCCGAGAAGAAGGTGATCGAAGCGAACGCCGAAGCGGATAAAAAGCGCATCACGGCAGAGGCCGATGCTGAGCAGGCGAGGATTGCCGCGCAGGCGGACGCGGACGCGATCAAAGCCGTTGCCGATGCGCAGGCAGAAGCCAACCGCAAGCTGGCCGAGAGTGTGACCGACGCACTGATCGAGTATGAAAAGGTCAAATCGTGGGATGGCAAGCTCCCAAAAGTCACGGATGGTAATTCGCTGATTTCTTTTGGCATCGAATGACGTAAAAAAATAGCCCGCCAGAAATGGCGGGCTGTACTTATCTCTGCATCATCTGCCGGGTCTTTGCGATCAAGCCCAGAACTTCCCGATACGACTCGTGATTGAGCTGGACGTTCTGCAGAATCAGTTCCAGAGCCTCGCAGATATTGCGGAGGTCGGAAGCGCTCAGAATTTTCTGTGAAATTCGCCCTAAAATCGACCGAAAATGGTCGCTTACCTGCGGATTTACGCTTCCATTGACGAAAAATTCACTCAAAAAGCCGTCTAAAATAACAGTTTCATATTCCGTGTAATACATAGTGCGCTCCATTCGTTTTTCTCGCCACATCATACCACAAAGCGCGGAACGCATCAAGATTACATAATACATAGGAGGTTTCATGCTCAAGAAACAGACCATTACAACAGAAGAATTTAATTCCACCGGCGACCTGACAAGGCGGATCGTCGAGGAAAATGAGTATAGTGAAGAGACACCGCTTCAGATGCCGTATCAAGTGCCGTATACGCCCGGCGATACGACGCCTGCAAAGCCGTGGCGGCAGGATGTTTACTACACTGGCACCCAGGTCGATGGCCCGCATTGCAACGACGTTTCCACAACGTGCAGCAGGGAGGTCCAGAATGGAGAAAATTAAAATCAAATACTTCGATCCTGACCTTGAGCGGATCGCCAGGATCTCGCAAGGCGACTGGATCGATCTCCGCGCCGCCGAGACCTATTACATCCCGGCCGGCGAGCTTGCCATGATCCGTCTTGGCGTGGCGATGGAGCTTCCGGAGGGCTATGAGGCAATTGTAGCTCCGCGCAGCTCTACATATAAGAAATATCACATTCTGCAGG
Source organism: Firmicutes bacterium CAG:170 (assembly GCA_000436735.1). Lineage (GTDB taxonomy): Bacteria > Bacillota > Clostridia > Oscillospirales > Oscillospiraceae > CAG-170. Next base: position 13,771 of record FR887088.1, on the reverse strand, counting down.
CGAACTCCATCGGCGTCATTGACCACTCTTACTGCGGCGACAATGACGAGTGGATGTTCCCGGCATACGCAACCGAGATGACCGTCGTCCATAAGGGCGACCGCATCTGTCAGTTCCGAATTCAGAAGAATCAGCCAGAAATTGAATTCGAGGAAGTCCCGGCGCTCAGCAATGCAAATCGTGGCGGCTTCGGCTCCACGGGAATTTAATCTTACAGCCGCCCGCAAGGGCGGCTTCTCTATTTATATGGGGGTATTTCATGGAATTATACGATCGCATCCCGTTGTGGGAGCAATACACGCTCAGCATTGATGAAGCGGCGCAGTATTTTCGCATCGGCAGAAACACCCTGCGCAAAATTGTCGCCGGTAATCCGAATGCCGACTATCTTTTATGGATCGGCCGCAAAGCGCAGATTAAGCGCACACTGTTTGAAAAATACATAGACCAACATAATGTGGTCTGAAACTTGAAAAAGCGACGCTGGTATGGTAATATATAAAACTATATCGGATCTCTTTTTCATCATGAAAAGGGGTTCAAACAATGGGAAAACACAGAGATAGCAAGGGCAGGGCGCTCCGAAGCGGCGAATCGCAGCGCGAAAACGGGCAATACATGTACCGCTATACAGATTGCGACGGAAATCGCAGGACTGTATATAGCTGGAGACTGGTTGCATCCGACCGAACGCCAGCTGGGAAGAAGGATTCTGAGGCGCTCAGAGAGCTCGAAAAGAAAATCCAAAAGGATCTTGATGACAGGATCCACATCGGCAGCGCCAACACAATCACCTTGGATGACGAGTTCCAAACCTTTATGGAGATTCGCGCGGATCTTAAAGAAACAACGCGCGTCGCCTATATTGAGCTGTACAAAAAGCATGTTTCACCTGTGCTCGGGAAGAGAACACTCGACAACATTCGCTATTCTGACATCCAGAGATTGTACACATCCTTGTGCGCTGCATCGGCCATTCGACCAAGCACCGTCCAGAAAATCAATTCCATCCTAATTCAAACGTTTGCGATTGCAGTTATGGACAATCTGATCAGAAGCAACCCGGCCGAGCACGCTTTTGCAAACGTGAGTAAGCGATTGTCGCTGGAAAGTGAGCACCGCAACGCGCTCACAATTGAAGAAACAGAAATTCTATTGAATTTTGTTTATTCGACCAATGAGTTCTCCAGATGGGGGCCGCTGATTACAGTGCTGCTCGGCACTGGCTTACGAATTGGCGAAGCGCTCGGACTTACATGGTCGGATTGCGATTTTCAAAACAATCTGATCCGTGTTACGCATGCGCTGCTATATAAACCAACGACCACTACGGGCTTCATTTATCGTATCTCTGAACCAAAAACCAGATCCGGTATGCGCACAATACCAATGTTCAAGGATGTGAGAGAAACGCTGCAAGCCATAAAGGAAAGTCAGGCTCGTAAAAAATATGACCCTTTTGTGGTTGATGGATACGCAGGCTTCATTTTCCTGAACAACAACGGTAAGGTTTTTACGCCGGCGGCTGTATTTGATGCGCTGCAAAATATCGTCGCAACCTACAATCGAGCTGAAACATTTGCGGCCCAGAAAGAAGGACGGGACGCAAAGCTGCTTCCGCGTTTCAGCGCGCACATTTTGCGCCATACATTCTGCACCAGACTGTGCGAACAGGAACAGGACACCAGACTTATTCAAGATGTTATGGGGCATAAAAACATTCGCACGACAATGGAGATTTACGCCGATGTAACTGAGAGCCGCAAGCAAAAGGAGTTTGCCGTGCTGGAGAGCACGTTCCGGATCAAATGAGTTTACACCAATTTTTACTCAAGTAAAGCGTGTTTACACCAAAGTTTACACCAATCATCAGAAAAGATACAATAAGTTGTAAAAACTTATGGACAAAAAAGTTCTGAAAAGTACAGAAAATATATGAAATAATAGCTTATAATAAGATATAAGAGGGAAGAGGTAAAACGTGTATCTTAAGTCACTGGAAATTCAGGGCTTCAAGTCCTTTCCAGATAAAACGGTGCTGCAATTCGGGAGCGATATCACAGCGATCGTCGGCCCGAACGGCAGCGGAAAATCCAATATTTCCGACGCCATCAGCTGGGTCATGGGCGAGCAAAGCTCCCGGGCGCTGCGCGGCGCCAAGATGGAGGACGTTATTTTCGGCGGCACGCAGAAGCGGCCGGCCGTCGGCTTTGCCGAGGCGACGCTCGTGCTGGATAATCAGGACGGCGCACTCAAGATCGAAACGCCGGAGGTCATGATTACCCGCCGGTATTACCGCTCGGGCGAGAGTGAATACTATATCAACAAGCAGTCGGCGCGCCTGCGCGATATCAACGAGCTGCTGATGGACACCGGCCTCGGCCGTGAGGGCTATTCCAACATTGGGCAGGGCAGGATCGACGAGATCCTTGCCGTCAAAAGCACCGACCGGCGCGAGATCTTTGAGGAGGCGGCGGGCATCTCCAAATGCCGCTACCGCCGCGAGGAAACGGAGCGCCGTCTTGCGGCGACGGAGGACAATCTGCTGCGCATCGGAGACAAAATCTCCGAGCTGGAAATGCAGGTCGAGCCGCTCCGGCAGCAGGCGGAAAAGGCGCAGAAATATCTGGTGCTGCGCGACGAGCTGAAGGGCGTGGAGATCACGGTCTGGCTCGATTCGCTCAAAAAGATCGCCGCGAACGCGAAAAAGGCGGAGGAGGACTATGCCTCCGCAGCCTTCATTCTGGAGCAGGCGCACAGTGAGCTCAGCTCGCTCTATGCCGCCTCGGAGCAGCTCTCGCTGGAGCTGAACCGCGAAAGCCTCGTGCTCGAGGAAAAGCGCGACGCGATCTCCGCCTCAGAGCTGGAGCGTCAGCAGGCGCAGGCGGATCAGACGGTTTTACAGGCATCGATCGACAACAACAAAACGAATATCGACCGCGTGCGGCAGGAGCTGGCCGATCAGGAGAGCCGCAGCGGCGGCATTGCAGGGCAGATCGAGGCCCAGCAGGCGCGCATCGGGGAGATCGGCGTTCAGCTGGCGCGGATCGACGAAAAGCTCCGCGCAGCGCTCGAAGAGAGCAAAAAGCTGACGGAGTCGAACGACGAGACGGCGGGAAAGCTCCTCAGTCTGCGCGCGAATCATGCGCTGCTGACCTCGGAGGCAGCCGGACGGCGGGCGGAGATCAGCTCCATCCGGACGGCACTTTCGGACATCCTCGAACGGAAGCAGGCGCTGGAAGCGGATCATGCATCCGCGCTGGCGCGCCGGGAGGATGTGGAGAAGCAGGCGGCGCAGTGCGAAAAAAGTCTTGCCGAGGCGAAGGAAAACGTCACGGCGGCGAACAATATGATCGCCGGCTATTCGCTTCGCCTGAAGGCCCGAACGGAAAAGCGCGACGGGCTGAAAAAGCAGGTGAGCGATACCGAAATCCAGCTGGGAACGGCGGATTCGAAGCTGCGGATGCTGCGCGAGATGGAGCGCGATTTCGAGGGCTTTTCCAAGGCGGTCAAGCTCGTGATGCAGGAGTCCGCGCGCGGTGCGCTTCGCGGCGTACACGGGCCGGTCTCCGCGCTCATCCATGCGGACGACGAATTCACGACGGCCATCGAGACCGCGCTTGGCGCAGCGATGCAGAATATCGTTGTGGACACGGACAACGACGGCAAGGCCGCCATTCAGTTCCTCAAGCGCCGCGACGGCGGCCGCGCGACCTTTCTGCCGCTCGGCTCCATCTCCGGCAAGCGGATGGCAGACAATGAGTTCCGCACGCAGCGCGGCTTTGTCGGAATCGCGTCGGCGCTGGTCACGTTTGAGGCAAAATACGAGAGCATCGTGGAAAATCTGCTGGGGCGGACGGTCATTGCCGAGACGCTGGACGACGCGGTACGGATGGCGAGAGCCTCCGGCAGCCGCGCGCGTATCGTCACGCTCGACGGGCAGGTCATGAATCCCGGCGGCAGCATGACGGGCGGCTCTGCCTCCCGCAGCGCGGGCGTGCTGTCCCGCGCCAACGAGATCGAGCGCCTGCAAAAGCAGAAGAGCGCGCTCGAGTCGCAGCGAAAAACGCTTTTGCAGGCGTATGGAGAAGCGGCGGAAAGCGCCGCGAAAACGGAATATGAGCTGACGACGGTGCAGGGCCAGCTCCGCGAGGCGGAGGACGAGGCGCTGCGCCGGACAGAGGAGCAGAAGCAGGTACAGCTGCTGCGGCAGGCGCTGGAGGAAAGCCTTGCGAGCTATGCCTCGGAGCTTTCGCGCATCGAAAGCCGCACCGGAAGCGACGAGACGAAGGTGCAGACGCTTGAAAGGCTGGCGAAGGAGACCGAGGAAAAGGCTGCCGCGCTGAGCGCGCAGATCGCGTCGCTGGAGCAGGGCCAGAGCGCCGTTTCCGAGCAGGCGGAGGCGCTGGCCGGGAAGATCACGGCGCTGCGGCTCGACGCGGCCTCCAAAGAGGCCGAGCGCGAGTCTGCGCAGGAGAATGTGCGCCAGCTTCAGACGCTTTGCAGCGCCATGGAGGGCGACCGCACGCAGAAGGAGAAGCTGATCGCGGAATACGAGGCGCAGAGCGCCGAAATGGAGCGGCAGCTTGCCGCTTCGCAGGAGAAGATCGCGCAGCTGGAGCAGGAAACCGAGCGCCGCCGTCAGGCACTGCGCGAGGCCGCAGACCACCGCGCCGCCATTGAGGCCCGGCGCAATCAGACCGAAAAGCAGGCGCAGGAGAAGAACCAGAGCATCCTGCTGATGGAGCGCGAGTCGGCCCGCCTGGAGCAGAAAAAGGCGACCAGCGAGCTGGAGGAAAAGCAGCTTCTGGACAAGCTCTGGGAATCGTATGAGCTGACGCCCTCGACGGCGGAGGAGCAGGCGGCGGAGGTAGAGAGCATCCCCGCCGCGAACAAGCGCATCACGGAGCTGCGCCGGAAGATCTCTGCGCTCGGAACGCCGAATCTCGGCGCGATCGACGAATACGCCCGCGTGAACGAGCGCTATACCTACCTGACCGGCCAGCGCGACGATGTGCTCCACGCACGCGGAGAGCTGGAACACATCATCCAGTCCATAACCGGAGAAATGACGGAGATCTTTGTCCGGGAATTTGAAAAGATCAACGAATATTTCGGAAAGACCTTTACGGAAATGTTCGGCGGCGGCAAGGCGTCGCTGGTGCTGGAGGACCCGTCGCAGCCGCTGGAATGCGGCATCGAGATCCGCGTCCAGCCGCCCGGAAAGCAGGTCAAGACCATCACGCTGCTCTCCGGCGGCGAGAAGGCGTTCGTGGCCATCGCGCTTTACTTTGCGATCTTGAAGGTGCGGCCCACGCCGTTCTGTATGCTCGACGAGATCGACGCGGCGCTGGACGACCGGAATGTGGAGCGCTTCGCGCTCTATCTGCGCAACCTGTGCGACAAGACGCAGTTCATCGTCATCACGCACCGGCGCGGCACGATGGAGGCCTCGGACGTGCTCTACGGCGTGACGATGCAGGAGCAGGGCGTTTCCAAGATCCTGCACATCCGCCTCGGCGAAATGGAACAGCAGCTCGGGATCACGGGCTGAAATATAACAGACAGAGGAAATTTACATGGGATTTTTTGAAAAATTGAAGCAGGGCCTGACCAGAACGGCCAACTCCATCGGAAGCGTGTTCACCGCCTCCGAGCTGGACAACGATTTTTACGACGAGCTGGAAGAGAGCCTGATCCTCGCCGACATCGGCGTGGAGACGGCGACGAAGGCCGTCGAGCGGCTGCGCGCGGAGGCGAAGTCACGCCGCCTGAAAACGGCGGAGGACGCCCGCGCCTGCCTGCGCGAGATCCTCGCGGAGATGCTGAACGTCGGTGATCCGGCGCTGCGGCTCGATACGCGGCCGTCCGTGGTGCTGGTGATCGGCGTCAACGGCGTCGGCAAGACCACGACCATCGGCAAGATCGCAAATCAGCTCCGCAGTCAGGGCAAGAAGGTACTCCTCTGCGCGGCGGACACGTTCCGCGCGGCGGCGGCGGATCAGCTCGAGGTCTGGGCGGAGCGTGCACATGTGGATATCATCCGGCAGGACGAGGGCGCAGACCCGGCGGCGGTCGTCTTTGACGCCATCGCGGCGGCCAAGGCGCGCGGCTCGGACGTCATTATCTGCGACACGGCCGGACGGCTCCACAATAAGCAGAATCTGATGAACGAGCTTGGCAAGATCTCCCGCATCCTTTCCCGGGAGCTGCCGGAGGCGTCCAGAGAGGTGCTGCTGGTGCTGGACGGCACGACCGGCCAGAACGGCCTTATTCAGGCAAAGCAGTTCCAGGAGATCGCGGGCGTGACGGGCATCGTCCTGACCAAGCTCGACGGCACCGCCAAGGGCGGCATCGTCATTGCGGTCGCCGACGCGCTCCAGATCCCGGTCAAATACGTCGGTGTGGGCGAAAAGATGGACGATCTGATGCCGTTTGACGCGGATGCGTTCGTAAAGGCCCTGATCGGCTGACGGAGGAACGGCAATGAAGGCGGTACTGGCAAGCAAAAATCCGCACAAGCTGGCGGAGATCCAGGCAATCCTGAGCGGTCTCGGCGTCGAGGTCGTGATGGAATCCGAGCTGGGATTGGACATCGACGTGGACGAGACCGGCACGACCTTTGAGGAAAATTCCCGCCTCAAGGCGGAGGCGGTCATGCGCGCGGCAAATATGCCTGCCATCGCGGACGATTCCGGGCTGATGGTGGACGCGCTGGACGGCGCGCCGGGCGTGCATTCTGCGCGCTACGGCCCGAAGGGCCACGACGGAACGGACGACGAGCGCATCGCGTTCCTGCTCGAAAACATGAAGGAGGTGCCGGAGGCGGCGCGGACGGCGAAATTCGTCTGCGTCATTACCTGCCTCTGGCCGGACGGACGGGAGATCGTCGCGCGCGGCGAATGCCCGGGACGCATTCTGTATGAAAAGCACGGCGCGGGCGGCTTCGGCTACGATCCGGTGTTTTATCTGCCGGAATACGGCATGACCTACGCCGAGCTTCCGCCGGAAAAGAAAAACGAGATCTCGCATCGCGGAAACGCGCTTCGGGAGTTTGTAAGACTCTATAAGGAGAAGCATTATGATGACAAGTAAGGAGCGCGCCGAGCTGCGCGCACAGGCAAACACGCTCGATACCATTCTCATGGTCGGCAAGGGCGGCGTATCGGAAACGCTCATTGCGGAGGCGGAAAAGGTGCTCGACGCGCGGGAGCTGGTCAAGGGACGTGTTCTGGAATCGGCCATGATGAGCGCGCGGGAGGTCTGCGACGCGATCTGCGAGCAGACCGGCGCCGAGGGCATTCAGGTGGTCGGAAACAGGTTCGTGATCTACCGCAAGTCGGAAAAGCTGGAACGCGAACGCAAGGCGCAGGCGCAGCCCAAGGCGCCGAAGCCTGCGAAGAAAAAGGTCAATCCCGTGAAGGCCGGTATCCGCAGCCGCCGCAAGGCGGCCAAGGAGGAGCGCGAGCGCCGCGACAAGTATTTCCATGACGCGGCGGTGCAGGCGGCCATCGAACGCAGAAAGCAGCAGAGCCGCGGAGAGTAAGGACGCCGCCGGAAGTAACGGAGGGAACGCTTTGGCGAAGATCGGAATTTACGGCGGAAGCTTCAATCCGCCGCATCTGGGGCATATCCGCGCGGCGGAGCAGACGCGCCGCCTGCTGGGGCTGGATCGTGTGATTCTCGTCCCGGACGCCATCCCGCCGCACAAGCGGCTGCCGGAAGGCTCTCCGGACGCGCAGACGCGGCTGCGGCTGGTGCAGCTCGCCGCGCAGGACGCGGAGGGGCTGGAGGTCAGCGATATCGAGCTTCGGCGCAGCGGCCCGAGCTATACCGTGGATACTTTGCGGGAATTCCACGCACAATATCCGCAGGACGAACTTTTTCTGCTGATGGGCACGGATATGTTCCAGTGCTTCGATCAGTGGCGCGGGCCGGAGCAGATCGCGCAGATGGCGCGGATCGTCTGCATGTACCGCACGCAGACCGGAGACGCGCTTGCGCAGACCCTGCGGGAGCAGGCGCGGCAGTTCGAGAAAAGCCTTGGCTGCCGGACGGTATTTGCGGAAAATCAGGCGCTGGAGCTTTCCTCAACGCAGGTGCGGCGGCTGCTGTTCTTCGGATGCGGCGCAGACTGCGTCCCGGAGGCTGTCATGGCGGAGATCGAGCGTCTCGGGCTGTACGGGCTGGGAAGCAGTCACAGGGGGCTGGATATGCGGCGTCTCGAACAGACCTGCCGCCCGCTTTACAAGCCGCAGCGCTGGATCCATGCCGGGGGATGCAGCCGGACGGCGGCGGCGCTTGCGCGGAAATACGGCGCGGACGAGACGGCCGCGGCCAGGGCGGGCATCCTGCACGACATGACCAAGGCGCTGACGCCGGAGCAGCAGGCGCAGTTCTGCCGCCGGTATGCGCTGGAGATCACACAGGACGAGCAGATCAGCCCGGAGCTGCTGCACGCGAAAACAGCCGCTTACGCGGCCGAGCACATATTCGGAGAAGCGCCGGAGATATGCGGCGCAATCCGCTGGCATACGACCGGAAGGCCGGATATGACCACGCTGGAAAAGATCATCTACATCGCCGACTATATGGAGCCAAGCCGGGATTTCCCGGGTGTGGAGGCGCTGCGCGAGATGGCGCAGCTCGATCTGGACGGGGCCGTCCTGCTGGCGCTGGAGCAGACGCTGCGGCATTTGCAGGCGCTTGGCCGTCCGGCTGCCGGGGACTCTGAGGAGGCGAGGAAATTCCTTTTACGAAACGGAGTCTCCCTGGATGAAATTTTACGGCGGAAGAAGAAAACCGACCCATCTGCAAAATGACGGACGGCTGACCGGAAAGCAGCGCGGCGTGATCGGCATCGCGGTCTCGCTGCTGGTGCTGGCCGGGACGCTGTTTGCAATTTACCGCGCAGCGGTGCGCCCGCCGGAGCGGAGCGTTCCGGCGCTGACTGGCCTGAAGGAAGAAAGCAGCCCGGCGGAGCGGGTGCAGGCATCCGCCCCGGAGGCGGAGGAAGCGGCGGCGCTCCCGGCGCAGACACCTGTCAGCCACAGAAGGGGCGTTTACAACATCCTCCTGTGTGGCACGGACGGCGATGGGCTGCGTACAGACACCATCATGCTCGGCCATCTGGACGAGCGCAGCGGTGCCGCCGCGCTCCTGAGCATACCGCGCGATACGCCGCTTCTGACGGAGGACGGACGGCTGCAAAAGCTCAACGCCGTCTATGCCGGCGGCGGACATGCCGGAATGCGGCGGCTGAAAAAGGAGGTCGGAAGGCTTCTCGGCTTTGAGCCGGACGGCTACGTCCTGATCGATCTGGACGCCTTCCGGCGGACGGTCGATCTGCTCGGCGGCGTCTGGTTCGACGTGCCGCAGGATATGGACTATTCCGACCCCGCGCAGGCGCTGGAGATCCATCTGAAGGCTGGAAAGCAGTGGCTGAACGGGGAAGAGGCCATGCAGCTCGTGCGCTACCGCAGCGGCTACGCGACGCAGGACATTCGCCGCACCGAGGTGCAGCAGCGGCTTCTGCGTCAGCTGGCGCGGCAGTGCCTTTCGGCGGAGAATCTGCCGAAGCTGCTGCCGGTCGTCAGAGTTTTTTATGAAGAAACGCTGAGCGACCTCACGACCGGAAACCTGATCTATCTGGCAGCGAAGCTCTGCCGCTGCGACCTCGGGAGCCTGACGTGCTGCACATTGCAGGGAGAGGGCGTGACGGTTAGCGGCGTGAGCTATTATCCGCTGTATGCGGGAAAGCTTCTGGAAACGGTCAACCGGTCGTTCAATCCCTACGACGTGCCGGTCACGGAGGACCGCGTCAGCGTCGTTACGCCGGAGGCTGCGCGGGCAAAGGAAAATACACGGACAAAAACGCAGCCGCCTCCGGCAGAGACGGAGCCGGAGACGCATACAGAACAGAAAAATATACCGCTGCCGAACGACCCGGCGCTCTGGGCCGGATGAACAGGCAGAAGAAAGGAAGAAATAACATGAGGACAGCAAAAGAGGTCGCGGCAATCGCGGCAAAGGCGCTCGACAGCAAAAAGGGGATCGATCTGAGGCTCATCGAGATCAGCGACATTTCCACGCTTGCGGATTATTTTCTGATCTGCACCGCCAGCTCCAATACCCATGTGCGGACGCTCTGCGACGCGGTGGAGGAAGCGATGGACGAGGCGGGCGAACCGATGGTGGGACGCGAGGGTCATCGCGGCGGAACGTGGGTCGTGCTGGACTTCGGATGCGTCGTCGTGCATGTGTTCACCGAGGAAACGCGTGCGTTCTACGATCTGGAGCGCCTGTGGCAGGATGGAAAGCAGGTCAGCATGATTTCGCTTCTGAACGAGGGCTGAGCATTTTTCCCTTGGGTGTATTCTTCCAACTCCCAACACACCCGGACAGCGGGCCTTTTCACGCTGCGCCATTTTTTCTTGGAATACGTCAGTATTCCTGCGAAAAAATGTCTTGCTCAACGCAAAAATTCCTCGCTGCCGGTCACATTGGGAGTTGGAAGAATACACCCTTGACAAATGCAGGAAAGCTTCGTAAAATAGCACGCATACGGAACAAAAGCTGAGATGGGAAAAAGAGACCGAACACGCCTTTCAGAGAGCCGGCGGCTGCTGTGAGCCGGCAGACGGACGGTTTTGTACTGGCCCCGGAGCTTTCCGCCTGAACAGGGCGGGACGGCTGGCCGCGTTAAAGGCCGCTGAGAGGCGTTTTGCGCCTGAATCAGGGTGGTACCGCGTTTTTACGCCCCTGACCGGAGACGGTCGGGGGCGTTTTTATGGATCAAATCACGAGACAAAGGAGCCTGTTATGAAATACGATTTTGCAGCCATTGAAAAGAAATGGCAGGAGAAGTGGGAGCAGACCAAGCCCTACGCCGCCGTCACCGGCGACGGGAAGCCCAAGTTCTACGGCCTGATCGAATTCCCGTACCCCTCCGCCGCCGGCCTTCACGTCGGCCATCCGCGCCCGTTCACGGCGATGGACATTATCTGCCGTAAGAAGCGGATGCAGGGCTATAACGTCCTGAACCCCATCGGCTTTGATGCCTTCGGCCTGCCGACGGAAAACTTCGCCATCAAGAACCATATCCATCCCGCCATCGTCACCAAGCGGAATATCGAAAACTTCACCCGCCAGCTCAAAATGCTCGGCTACAGCTTCGACTGGGATCGCGTCGTCGATACGACCGACCCGAATTACTACCGCTGGACACAGTGGATCTTCCTCCAGATGTACAAGCACGGCCTTGCCTATAAGACCACCATGCCCGTTAACTGGTGCACCAGCTGCAAGTGCGTGCTGGCAAATGAGGAGGTCGTCGAGGGTGTTTGTGAGCGCTGCGGCGCGCCGGTCATCCGCAAGGAAAAGAGCCAATGGATGCTCCGCATCACGAAGTATGCCGACCGCCTGATCGACGATCTCGACCTCGAGGGGCTGGACTACATCGAGCGCGTCAAGACCCAGCAGAAGAACTGGATCGGCCGCTCCACCGGTACGGAGGTCACCTTCAAGACCAACACCGCCGACGATATCACCGTCTACACCACCCGCGTCGATACGCTCTTCGGCGTGACCTATACGGTCATTTCCCCGGAACATCCGCTGCTGGCCAAGTGGAAGGATCAGATCAAAAACTGGGCCGACGTCGAAGCCTATCAGCAGGCGGCCGCCCGCAAGTCCGACTTTGAGCGCGGCGAGCTGAACAAGGAAAAGACGGGCGTCCGTCTCGATGGCATTGAGGCCATCAACCCCGCGACCGGCAAGGCCGTCCCGATGTTCGTCTCCGACTATGTCCTCATGAGCTACGGCACCGGCATTGTCATGGGCGTTCCGGGCCACGACCAGCGCGACTGGGACTTCGCAACGGCGTTCGGTCTGCCCATCGTTGAGGTCGTCAAGGGCGGCGATATCACCAAGGGCGCGTTCACGCTCAAGGACGACACGGGCATCATGGTCAACTCCGGCTTCCTCAACGGCATGACTGTCAAGGAGGCCATCCCCGCCATGAAGCAGTATGCCATCGAACAGGGCTGGGGCAAGGAAAAGGTCAACTACAAGCTCCGCGACTGGGTGTTCTCCCGTCAGCGCTACTGGGGTGAGCCGATCCCGATGATCTCCTGCCCGAAGTGCGGCTGGGTGCCTGTTCCCGAGGAGCAGCTGCCCGTCGTCCTCCCGCAGGTGGACAGCTACGAGCCGACCGACGACGGCGAAAGCCCGCTGTCGAAAATGACCGACTGGGTCAACACAACCTGTCCGTGCTGCGGCGGCCCGGCCAAGCGCGAGACGGATACCATGCCCCAGTGGGCAGGCTCCAGCTGGTATTACCTCCGCTATATGGACCCGCACGACGAAAAGACGCCCGTTTCCAAGGAGGCAGAGACCTATTGGGGCCCGGTCGATTGGTATAACGGCGGCATGGAGCACACGACGCTGCATCTGCTGTACTCCCGCTTCTGGCACAAGTTCCTCTATGACATCGGCGTCGTCCACACGAAAGAGCCGTATGCCAAGCGCACCAGCCACGGCATGATCCTCGGCCAGAACCCGCACTATGTCGGCAACGTCTCCACGGAGGAGGAAAAGCAGGCCCTGATCGAAAAGTACGGCAATCAGGCGCTGCGTCCCGCCGTCAAGATGTCCAAGTCCCTCGGCAACGTCGTCAATCCCGACGATGTCGTCAAGGCCTACGGCGCGGACACCATGCGGCTTTATATCATGTTCATCGGCGACTTTGAGAAGGTCGCAACCTGGTCCGACGAGGCCGTCAAGGGCTCTAAGCGCTTCCTCGACCGCTGCTGGAACCTCATGGATATGGCGGCAGACTCCGAAGAGCTCAGCGAAAAGAACGAGGCGATCATCCACAAGACCATCCGCAAGGTCACGCAGGACATCGACGAGCTGAAAATGAACACCGCCATCGCCGCGCTCATGACCATGGTCAACGAGTTCTATGCCAACGGCCTGACGAGGGGCGACCTCAAAATGCTCATGCTGATGCTCAGCCCGTTCGCGCCGCATATGGTCGAGGAGATGTGGGAGCTGACCGGCGAGGCCGCCAAGACCGGCACGATGGCCATGCAGCAGCCGTGGCCGGAGTACGACGAGAGCAAGACCGTCGCCTCCACCGTCGAGATGGCGGTGCAGGTGCTCGGCAAGCTGCGCGGTACGGTCATCATGCCCGTGGACAGCGAGCAGGACGCCGTCGTCGCGGAGGCGCTCAAGCAGGAGAAGGTCGCACGCCAGTGCGAGGGCAAGCAGATCGTCAAGGTGATCTACGTCAAGAATAAGCTCGTCAATCTCATCATTCGCTGAGGAAAAAGTTGTTTTTGCGGTTTTTGCAAAAATTTCTTGACAATCTGTGGCGGACTGACTATAATAATCAAGCCAATGAGTGGCCCTGAAAGCAATCTGGATCTAGCCGGTTGCGTCGGAGGGAGGGAAAACGATGTCTGAAGTTCGCGTCAAGGAAGGCGAATCCTTGGAAAATGCTCTCAAGCGGTTCAAGCGCAGCTGTGCAAAGGCTGGCGTTATCGCTGAAGTCAAGAAGAGAGAACATTATGTGAGCCCCAGCCTGAAGCGTAAGCAGAAGTCTGAAGCTGCTCGCAAGAACAGAAAGAAGTTCTATTGATTCCTTTCTTCCTATTTCATAACGAGCAAAAGGCTCTCTGCTTCGGCAGAGAGCCTTTTTATATTGGCTGTTCTGCCATTTTTCTTTGCACAGCAAGGGCGTGCCTCCGGCGGCATACTTTTTTCTGGC
>FR887087.1 GCA_000436735.1 Firmicutes bacterium CAG:170 | reverse complement strand
TGAATATATCCTGTTTGTGGACAGCGATGATTATGTGGCAGAAACATATCTTGAGACGATCAATCGCGCTGTTTCTGAAACGCATCCAGATCTGCTGATATTTGGAGCAGAAAGCACCGGAATGGGAGAAAAAAAGTGGATCACGGGCGCTTACCGGGAAGCTGAGGAATTGAATATCGCAAGAAGAATTGCGGAGGCAATGCAGCGATATCTGTTCAGCTCGATGGTCTCCAAATGCTTCAAATCCGAGATCCTGCGGCAGCATAGTCTGCGTTTCCAGGATAGTCTGGCAATTGGCGAGGATCAGTGCCTCCTGTTTGAATATGCCATGCATATTCAAAGCCTAAGATCGATCAAAGAAGTTCTTTATTTCGTGGATACGGACGATACGAACTCGCTTTCCCGCAAGGCCCGTCCCTATTTGACAGAGCAGCTGATGGAGGTCAACCGCCGGATGTATGCGGCCTGCCGCGCTGCGGAGCATTCGCCGGAGGTAGCGAGATGCTATGAGGCGGCGCTTTCGTGGATGACCTATCGGAGTGCCTATTCCAGCTGCAAGGAGCTGCTGAAATTTGAGTATTCCGCGAAGCAGCGGCGGCAGGAGATCCGCAGGATATGCAAGCTGTACCGCGCGGAAAAGGTTCGGCCGGTCGGCTGGAAATGCCGGGGGATCGCGCTTCCAATCCAATTGAGTTGGACATTTATGCTGGATATGCTCGTGCGCTATAAGGCAGGATGATGAAAAATACTTCTAAAGAAACGACCCGCGTCCTGATTATTGCGGGTTCTCTTCGCATCGGCGGTGCGGAAAAGGTCGCGGCGGATATCGGTTTTTATGCAGATCCGCAGAAATACACCGTTCATTACGTCGTCTTTGGCAGCGAAACGGGTGCCTATGAGCCGGAGCTGACGGCATGCGGATGTAGGGTGTTTCATTTTCCGCAGCCATCCGAAAGCTACAGCGGTTATCTGCGGGAGCTGAAACAGCTTATCCGAACCTATCACTATGACGTGATTCATGCGCACACGATGTTCAATATCGGCTGGGCCATGCTGGCTGGGAGGCTGGATGGCGTGCCGGTGCGCATCGCCCATGCGCATTCCGCATTGGCGGAGAGACGCAGCATAAAGGTGCGTCTGTACGAAGCGGTGATGCGTTTCATGATTCTCACCTGTGCGACCGACGATGTGGCATGCGGCGTAAAGGCAGGGGAAAGGCTGTATGGCAGACGGAGATTTCAAAAAAGTGGGAAATTGATCCTCAATGGTATCGATACACAAGGCTTTGCGTTCAACGCGGAACGGCGTGTAGCATTCCGGAAAGAGCTGGGGCTGGATGGCAGATTCCTTATCGGACACGCCGGACATCTCGCTGCGGTCAAAAATCAGGGATTCCTGCTCGACCTGATGCCCGAGATCCCGATTCCTGCTGGAGCTGATGCCCGAGATCCTGAAAGAGCGTCCGGACGCATACCTTCTGCTGCTGGGCGAGGGCGATGACCGCCCGATGCTGGAGCGTAAGATCCGTGAGCTGGGTCTTGAGGAGTATGTCCGCATGACCGGCAATGTGCGCAATGTGCCGGACTACCTGAATGCGATGGATGCCTTTGCGCTTCCGTCGCTGTATGAGGGAATGCCGCTGTCTATCGTTGAGGTGCAGTCCAACGGCCTTCCCTGTGTGATCTCCGACAGAGTTCCCAAGGACGTATTCCTGACAGAGCTGATCCAGCCGCTGCCGTTAGAAAATAAGGCGGCATGGGTGCGCGCGATCTGCGCGGCAAAGCGGGAGCATTCGGAGGAATATGCGGCAAGGCTGATGAAGTCCGGCTTTGATGTGCAGACGGCTATGGAAAAAATCTATGAGATCTATGAAGGCGGACGGTAACGATGATCCACATTCTCTTTTTTATCGAATCCCTCTCCGGCGGCGGTGCGGAAAAGGTCCTGCGCGATCTGGTGAACGCCATGGATCAGACGAAATTCTCTGTTACCGTTCAGACGCTCTATCCGGAGGACGCGGAGAAGTACCTTGCGCCGGGGATCCGGTACAAATACTGCTATCCGGCGCGGAGCCGGTCCAATGATCTGCGGATGCGTGCAGAGGCGGCTCTTGGGCTGACCTATCCGCTGCATATAAAGGGCGGGTACGATGTCGAAGCGGCCTATCTTGAGTGCGGCTCCACCAAGATTATGGCCGGTTCCACCAATCAAAAAGCGCTGAAGCTGGCGTGGGTGCATTGTGATCTTGCAAAAAAAGCGGCGGATGCCGCAAAATTTGTCCGAGAGACGAAAGAGTACTACAAAAAATACGACCTCGCAGTCTGTGTGTCGGATGATGTGCGGCGCAGCTTCACGGAGATGTACGGCCCGGTCGTGGAGACGCGGACGGTCTATAACTGCTATGACGATGCGGAGATACTCCGAAAGGCGGATATGCAGGCGGCGGAGACGACAGAACGCACGGTGGTCGCGATCGGGCGGCTGACCGCGCAGAAGGGCTTTGACAGGCTCCTGCACGTCTGGAAGCGCCTGCTGGACGAGGGCATATGCTGCAAGCTGCGAATTCTCGGCGAAGGCGAAGACCGGAACATGCTGAAAGCCATTATAGAGGAAAGCGGCCTTGATGGTACGGTCACACTGTGCGGTTTTCAGGAGAATCCGTATCCGATGCTGAAAAACGCGGCGCTCTATGTCTGTTCTTCCCGCTACGAGGGCTTCAGCACAACGGTGATTGAGAGCCTGATCCTCGGTACGCCGGTCGTTACGACCGACTGCACGGGGATGCGCGAGATCCTCGGCGACAGCGAATACGGTCTGATCGCAGACAATACCGAAGAGAGCCTGTATAGCGCCGTAAAGCGGATGCTCACCGAGCCGGGGCTGCTGGAGCACTATGCAAAGCGCGCAGATGCGCGCGGAAAGGATTTCCGGCGTGAAAGGCTGGTACGAGAGACGGAAGCATTTTTTGAGAAAGAGCTGCAAAAGAAACGGAGAGCATAAATGGGCGTAAAGGTCTATTACTACATGGTTGCGGCGGTTTTGGGCTTTGGCCTGCTTCTGCCGCAGCATGGCAGACAGAAAAAAGTATATATTACGCTCATGGCGATTTTGCATACATTTGTCTGCGGCTGGCGGTATATGTATCTGACCGGCGACCTGCGCAAGTATGCATGGGGATACTACACCATTCCGGAGTTCGGATGGTTCAGCGAAGAAGTATTTAACGGCGGCCGCAATTTCGGCTTTTTTTGGCTGCAAAAGCTCTTTTCTACATGGACAGATGGCGATTTTCAGATTTTTCTGATTTTCATTGCCATTGTGACCGAGCTTGCGGTTGCGATCATCATATACCGCTATTCTCCAGCTCCGTGGCTAAGCTATCTGCTCTGGAATTGCTTCGCTTTCTATGTGTTCGGTTTCAGTGCCATCAAGCAGGCTCTGGCAATGGGGCTGCTGATGTTGGCGTTTGTAGGAATCATGGAAAAACAGCCGGTGAAATTTGTCATATGGACAGTCCTTGCCGGATGCATTCACACGCCGGCATTGATTTTCTTACCGGCCTATTGTCTGGCAAGAAGCCAACTGAACATACAGAAGCTGCTGGCTTACACAGTCTGTGCGGCACTGATTTTTGTGTTCCGTAATCAAATTGTAACATTTATCAGCAGTTTCTACTATGATGAGACAGATTACGCCAATAATACCCAGCTTGGCGGACGCTTTTTAATGATTGTAGCGCTGCTGATTGCTGGAGTGGTATTTCGCGGCTTTTCAGGAAAAAAATTTACAAAGCTGCTGAATTTGATGCTGGCAGCCGCAATTATACAAATGTTTTCAGGTTTTGACAACATTTTCTCGCGCTTGACGGACTATTATTTCCAGTTTTTGATTCTCTATCTGCCGATGATGTTCTATCCGGAGAAGGACGAATTATTGCAGAATGCGTATCCGACCCGCCGTCTGGCGCTGACGGCAAGGCAGCGGACAGCTGCGCTGTGTTGTGTGGTGCTGCTGGCATGCCTGTATTATTATCGCACCATTTTGAGCGTAACCATTTCGTATGAGGTGGATGATTATTTGAACTACCGTTTTTGCTGGGAGGTACCTGCGGAATGAATTTCAGTGTGATCGTCCCCTGCTACAACTGCGTGAGAACGCTGGAAAACACAGTAAACAGTATCCAGGCATCCGGACTCTCCAATTATGAGCTTCTGCTTATTGACGACGGCTCCACAGATGGCACCGGTGCGCTTTGCGACGTGCTTTGTGAAAAATACCCGGAGCTTCGCTGCATCCATCAGCCGAATGCCGGCGTTTCCGCAGCGCGGAACCGTGGCGTCGATGAGGCGCGGGGAGACTATCTCTGGTTTGTGGATTCTGACGATACCGTAGATCCGGGCTTGCTCACACATGCCGTAAGCGTTGCTGCTCAGCAGCAGCCGGACATGCTGATCTTCGGCATGAGCTTTGACTATTATTACAGAGGCAAGATCTACCGTCGGGAGAAACTGACGCCGCCTTGTGAAGGAACATTGGCCATAGAGCAGTTGAAGATGCAATTTCAGGAATTCTACAGCTGCAATGCCTTAACGCCTGTATGGAATAAGCTCTACCGCCGGGAACTGGTTGTCAGCTCCGGTGTGCGTTTCCATGAGGACATGATCCTCATGGAGGACTTCCTATTTGTGCTGGAGCTGCTTCCATTTTGCAGGAGCATTTATTCGCTGCCGGAGGCGATCTACCGTTACCGGCAGGCGGAGGACGAGAAGGGCGCATATAGGCGTCTACAAAGGATCGACGATCTATCAGAATATATGAGGCCTTTTGAAAAGAGCATGGAGACGCTTGGAATCGGCTCTGCTGAAGCAGAGAAGACATACAAGATGCTTTTTTTACAGAAAAATTACTATGAACCGATCTCCAAAATACGAAAAGAGCTGCATCGACATTATAAAAGCAGATATGCGCATCTTGATGTAGGAATAGATGCATTTTCGATTTACCTGTGCAATAAGAAGATACAGCTGCGGCATAAGATCGCAGTAAGAATAAAGGCGTTTTTAGCAGGTAAGAAGCAAGGAACTGAAAAATGAACACAAAACGCGGACTCAACAACATTCTATACGGCATTTTGTCGCAGGTCATCACCATGGGCATCAGCATTATCGTTCCGCGGCTTGTGCTGATTAACCTCGGCTCGGAGACGAACGGCCTGCTGCACTCCATCTCGACGGTATTTACCTATCTGTCGCTGCTGGAGGCGGGCGTCGGCAAGGCGACCAATCAGGCGCTTTACAAGCCGCTGGCCAGTGACGACAAAAACGAGATCAACCGCATCATGGCGGCGACCAACAAGTTTTACCGCCGTACCGGCTACATCTATGCCGCCGCCGTGCTGGTATTTGCGGCAGTTTACTGCCTGTTTGTCAAAACATCGCTCCCGGCGACGCTGGTTTTCTCGGTCATCGTTCTCAGCGGCGCATCCAGTGTTCTGAGCTATTTTGTTCAGGGAAAATACAGAGTCCTTATGGGCGCGGAGGGGAAAGGGTATATCCTTACCAATATCAGCACGGCTGCAACGATCCTGACATCCGTCTGCAAGATCCTGCTGCTGGTCTGGGGCTTCGGCGTCGTGCCGATCCAGGGAATGTACCTGTTCTTCTCGTTCCTGCAGATGCTGCTCGTCGTGCGCTACATCCGCCGGGACTACAAGTGGCTCGATTTGAAGGTCGAGCCGGATTACGACGCCATTTCTCAGCGCAATTATGTCCTGCTGCACCAGATCACGGGTATGATCTTTGACAACACGGACATTCTGCTGCTGACGGTGATGGCGGACCTCAAGGTCGTCAGCGTCTACTCCATGTATACGACCTTCTATACGATCATCAAAAGCATCCTGAATATTATTTCTTACTCCTATTCCTATGCACTTGGACAGATCTTTCACGCGGACAAGGAGAAATTCAAAAGGCTGCATGACGTGTACGAGGTCTACAACATGTCGCTCACGTTCTCTTTTATCTGTATCCTCAATCTGTTCATTCTGCCGTTTATCCGCATCTACACATCCGGCGTCACGGATATCAGCTATGTCGATCCTTATCTGCCGGTGCTCTTTACGACGGTGTATCTGCTCTCCAACGGACGGGCGTCGTCCGGGCTGATCATCGATTTTGCGGAGCACTTTCAGCAGACGAAGGGCCGCGCGATTCTGGAATCTGCCATGAATATTATTGTCTCCATAGTAGCTATTCACTACATCGGCATCTATGGTGCGCTGCTTGGGACTATTGCGGCATTGCTGTATCGGGCCAACGATATGATCATTTACGCCAACCGTCTGCTCCGGCGAAGCCCATGGATCACCTACAAGCGCTGGCTGATAAATCTGGGGCTGTTTTTTGCGGTCACGTTTCTGGTGAAGCGGATCCTGCCGCCAATGGAGAGCCTGTGGACGGTCATCCTCTATGGCGCGATCGCCTGTGCGGTCATTATCCCGCTGTTCCTTGCGGCGGATTCGCTGTGTGAAATGAAAACCGCAAAATATGCTTTCGGGCTGCTCCGGGCAGGCCGGAAGGGAAAGGATGCGACCACATGACAGAGCTTCCGAAGAGACCGGGAAGAGAATATGAATATGATCTGATGCGCGCCGTGGCGGCGCTGGCCGTCGTTATGATCCATACCTGTGCGCTGCGGTGGCGGGCCCTCGATGTGCAGTCGGCAGATTGGCTCGTTTTGACTCTGTGGAATGTTCCGTGCAAATTCTGCGTTCCGATCTTTTTTATGATCTCCGGCCGGTTCAATCTGGATCCGGCGCGTCAGAACGATCCCCGCGCGCTGTTTACCCGGAAGATCCCAAGACTGCTTTTGGCGTTTCTTTTCTGGTCATGCGTATACACGGCTGTCAATGTTGTCCGGACAGATGACCTGGCCGAGGACTGGAAATGGATCGTCATAAAGTTTTTTACAGGCGAATATCATATGTGGTTCCTTTTTGCCATCATAGGACTTTATCTGGCGACGCCGCTGCTGCGCCCGATTGCGGCGGATGAAAAGAAGTGCCGCTATTTTTTGCTGCTGTGGCTCGTGTTTCAGCTGCTGCTTCCGGCGCTGGCGAAGCTCCCGAGGATCGGCGTATTTATTACGACTGCGTTGGATAAAATGAAGCTTTTCTATCCGCTCGGCTTTACGGGGTACTATTTGCTGGGCTGGTATTGGAAGGAGCACATGCTGACGCGCAGGAAAAGACTTGCCTGCTATCTGATCGGCCTTGTGGGTACCGTGTTCTCCACGGCAGCGGTCGTCTATGCATCGAGGACAGCCGGAAGCGCCGATGAAACGCTGGCGGAGTATCTGACGTGGAATGTTGCGGCACAGAGTGCCGCCGTCTACCTGCTCCTCCAGCGGCTGGGCAGGCGGATCAGGACAGAAAAGCCGGGGGCCGCGCTGCTCTCGGCGCTTTCCCGGTACAGCTTCGGGATCTATCTGGCGCATCCCCTTTTTCTGTGGCTCGTTGCATGGCTTGGACTGGACCCGCTGGGGATCCCGCCGGTCCTCGGTGTGCCGGTGGTAGCGGCAGCTGCGGTGCTGCTCTCACTCGGACTTTCGTGGCTGCTTCGGAAGATCCCAAAGCTCGGCCCCATTATTACATAAGGAGTATGTATGGATATTGATCTTGTCGTTTTGTGGGTGGACGGAAACGACCCTGTCTGGCAGGCGGAAAAGGCAAAATACCAGGGAAGGACGCTGGACGAAAGCAATTCCGTCAACCGCTTCCGGGACTGGGGCCTGATGCCCTATTGGTTCCGCGCGGTGGAGAAGTTCGCGCCATGGGTGCGGAAGATCCATTTTGTCACCTGCGGGCACGTTCCGGCGTTCCTGAATCTGGCGCATCCGAAGCTGCACCATGTGAAGCATACGGATTTCCTGCCTGCCGAAGCTCTGCCGACATTCAGCTCCCATGCCATCGAGATGAGCATTCACCGGATCCCGGGGCTTGCGGAGCATTTTGTCTATTTTAACGACGACATGTTTTTGATACGCCCTGTGCCCGAAACAGCGTTTTTCCGGGATGGGCTGCCCTGTACCTACGGTGGAGAATACCCCATTGAGCTGGTCGGCGAGATCGGCATCTGGCAGCATGCAGCGGTCAACGATCTCGGCGTGATCAACGCGCACTTTGACAAGCGTACGCAGGTGCGGCAGTTCGGCAGAAAATATGCCGACCGCGCCTACCGCTGGCAGGACAACATTCGAACAAAGGCCATTGAGAAGCTGTTTCCGAACTATTTTACCGGCTTCCGGAATCTTCACGCTCCGGCTGCCTACCGGAAACGCACCTTTGAGGAGGTCTGGAATGCGGAGCCGGAGCTTCTGGCACGCACCACGGCGCACCGCTTCCGCAGCGCGGAGGATGTCAACCAGTGGGTATGTCTCTGGTGGCAGATCGCCAGCGGTCAATTCGCGCCGTTCAACACGGATAATGTCGTTTCTTGCGCCGACGAAAGCACGATCGATGAGCTGTGCGGCATCATCCGGGTGCAGAGCCACGATATGCTCTGCATCAACGATCCGAGCGCGGATGTAGATCATGAGCGGCTGGCCGCGCGGCTGCGCGGCGCGTTTGAAGCCATTCTGCCGGAAAAGAGCAGGTTTGAAAAATGAAAATAAAACTCATTTTTATAACGGAGGCCCTGTGGATCGGCGGAATTGAAACGGCGCTGGTAAACCTGCTGAATCGTCTGGACTATGACCGCTATGATGTGACCTGCCTAATTCTACGGGATTGTCAGGACATGGCGTGCCGCATCACGCCGAAGTGCCGCCTGATTGTCTCCGACAGGCAGCATCCGGCGACATCCCCGGATGCATACCGATATAATTGGATGTATGATCTCATGGAAGAACCGCAACATGCCTCAAAACTCCGCCGCTGGATATGGCATATTCTGCGGATGCTCCTGCGCGCGCCAGAAGCCCGGCGCTACGCTGCCTATGTGAAAAAGCAGTTGAACGGCGAGCATTTTGATACGGCGGTCATTTACAGTGACCGTACTGCTGAGACGGCTGTCCGGGCTGTTTCTGCCGACCGCTTTCTGATGTTTTATCATCACGGCGCGATGCGGAGGGAGTATCACGATACATACGGATATAAGAATGCGGACAAAATCGTTGTCGTGTCGGAGAAGCTGTCGGAAAAGCTGCGGATGTATCGTCCGCAGTACAAGAATAAAATCACTGCGATCAACAATCTGATCGACGCAGCTGACGTTTATGAAAAGAGTCTTGAAACGCCGGAGACAGTCCTTTCAAAGGATCGCTTCAATATCGTATCCTGTGGGAGGCTTGCTTCTGCCAAGGGCATGGATATTGCCATCGATGCCTGCGCAAGGCTCGTACAGGATGGCTACACCGATATCCACTGGTGGATCGTCGGTGGCGGGCCGGGGGGGGCCGCGCCGCCNNNNGGGCCGGAGGAGGCTGCGCTGCGGGCGCGGATTCATGCACTGGGCATGGAAAACTATGTGACACTGCTGGGAATGCAGAGCAATCCCTATCCCATTCTCCGGCAGGCCGATCTGTTCGTGCAGTCGAGCCGTATCGAAGCCTTCGGGCTGACGATCACGGAGGCACAGGCGCTCGGTGTTCCCGTGCTCTCCACCAAAACGGACGGCGGGACAGAGCTGATCCGCGACGAAGAAACCGGCCTGCTCTGCGATATCTCCGCAGAAGCCATTGAAGACGGCGTCCGGCGGCTCCTGCGTGACAAGGCGCTGTATGACCGGATCCGGGAGGGCACGGCAGGCATTGACTTTGAGTCGCGCAATGCGCACGTCATGCAGAGACTCTATGAGGAACTGGAACGTCCATGAAAAAGAAAATTTGGAAAGTCATATTTTTTCTGGCGGGAGTACTCGCGCTAGCACTCCTGATCTCTGCTGTGATCTGCGGCACGGTGATCCATATACAGCCGTATACCGTCGCGTTGGATGGCATGGAGACGCCCGTCCGCCTCGTCGTGATCTCCGACCTGCATGGAAAAGCTTTTGGAAAGGACAATGCGCGGCTTCTTGAAAAGATCGAGGCGCAGGCGCCGGACGTAATTTTTCTCGTAGGTGATATGCTGGACAAGAAGGCGGATGAAGCGGATGTACAGTCGCTTCTGGCGCTGACGGAAAGACTGCTCAAGATCGCGCCGGTGTTTTTTTCGATGGGAAACCACGAGCAGGTCTACCTGAAAACGGATGAGACGCTGCTTGACCGGATCGCGCAGACTGGCGCAGTCGTGGTCAATGACAGCTATGCGGACGTGACGCTCGCCGGTCAGCCGCTGCGCATCGGCGGGACGATGGGCTATGGCTTTGCCTTTGGACGCACGGAGGAGGAATTTACCTCCTCGCAGGAGTATGTGTTCCTGAAGGCGTTTGAAAACACGGAGCTTCCGAAAATATGTCTGGCACACATGCCGGACACGTTTATTTTCAACGGCGCGTATACCCTCTGGGACGTTGATCTTGTGCTCAGCGGCCATACTCACGGCGGCCTTGTCCGCCTGCCGTTCATCGGCGGGCTGTACGCGCCCATGCAGGGGCTGTTTCCGAAATACGACCGCGGCTATTTCCAGCTTGGCACGCATATGCAGATGGTCATTACCTCCGGCCTTGCCGGGCATGGGCTGCTTCCGCGTGTCAATAATCTGCCGGAGATCGTCGTGATCGACCTTGTTCCACAGAACTGACCTGAAAGGCAAAGCTATGTCTGATACACAATTTCCTCTGCTGCTGCGCAGCTTGATACAGGACACTCCGCCGGAGAGCACCGCGCCGTGGGACATCCCGGCGCTCTGGAAAACGGCTGCGGAGCAGAGCCTGCTCCCGGTGCTGGCGTATGAGAACAAGCGCTGGAGGCTGTTTGACGACGCGGATGTCTGCCGCCGTCTGGACGGACTTCTCTACAGCGCGGTGGCGGGCAATCTCAACCGCTGCGTGGACTTCGAGGCCCTGTCGAAGCGCTTTACAGAGCAAGGCATCGCCCATATGCCGGTAAAGGGCTATTATCTGCGCAGGCTTTATCCGGTCTCCGGGCTGCGCACCTTCGGCGATATCGACCTCCTCATTCATCCGGAGGACCGCGCGAAGGCACATGCGCTGATGTGCGCGCTCGGATATACGGTGGGGCACGACTGGGAGCCGACCTATTCCTATGTCCGCGACACAGAGTATTATGAAATTCATACCAATCTGATGGACGGAAATCTGGACGGGCGCACTGATCTGCCGGCGTATTTTGGCCGCGCGTGGCAGTATGCCGAGCGGGACGACGGGCTTCGATACCGCCCTGCGCCGGAGTTCCACTTTATCTACACTGTCTGTCATCTGGCGAAGCATCTCTACGGCGGCGGTGCGGGACTGCGGATGTATCTGGACGCGGCGCTGGTTGTGGAGCATATCTGGACGCGGCGCTGTTTGTGAAGCAGGAGGACGCGCGGCTGGATTGGGCCGCGATTATGGAGGAATTCTCCGCGCTGCATATGACGGCCTTTTTCCATACGGTGATGAACGCCTGCCGCGTCTGGTTCGGGACGGAGACGGTCTGTCCGCTGCCGGAGCCGGATCACGCGGCGCTGGAAAAGCTGCTGGACTATACGCTGGACGCCGACCTGTTCGGCCTCTCCCGCGACCACGCCGTGATCGAGCTGCGCAACGAGCAGGAGGCTGTGCCGTCGAGAGGCCGCGTGCTGCGGCGGATGCTCTTTCCTCCGGCGGCAGAGATCGAGACGCGCTACACATTTTTGAAGGGACAGCGCTGGCTGCTTCCGGTCGCGTGGATCGTGCGGCCGTTTGCCAATCTGCGCCTGATCCCGGCGCAGCTGCGCCAGATGAAGCAGGTCACCAAAACGGACAGGGCGCAGGTGGAGGCCTACGACAGCTTCATGCGCGAAATCGGACTTTGACGGCCGGACGGCACATGGAAAAATGAAGCCGGACGGTCGAAAGATGGGATGGCCCGATGCCGCCGGAAGAGCCGGTGTAAAATTTTACAAAATCCGGAACAAAACTTCGCCCGAATTCGTCTGATAAGTAGTTCTTTCAACACAGGCATTGTCTCAAATGTGGAATGCACAGCAGAACGGGAGGAAACGGAAATGAAGCGGGAAAAGGTTAC
>FR887086.1 GCA_000436735.1 Firmicutes bacterium CAG:170 | reverse complement strand
CGCCGGCGGCATTTCGCACCAATTGGTGCAGAAAAGAATGCGCAGCCTTCCTCTGCAAAAAACGGAATAATCCCACGCCCTCCCGCATAGAAATATGCCGGAGGGGATTTTTATGGATGCGACCTTGGAGCGGACGGCGATGACGCCGTCGGAGCAGCAGCGGCGGCTGTGCCGCCTGCGGGCAAGCTATCCGTTCGTATATTGCAGGACGCTGACGGCCACGGCGGGCGGACGCCCGCTCCCGGCCCTTCAGATCGGTCAGGGCGATACCAAAATCCTGCTGACGGCGGGACATCATGCCAACGAGTACATTACCTCCATGCTCTGCTGGGAGCTGGTGGAAGCCTATCTGGCCGCTGTGGTGCAGGGCGGCAGCTTTGGCGGACGGGATGCGGGCGCGCTGTATCACAACGCGATGCTCTACGTTGTGCCGATGGTCAACCCGGATGGGATCGCGCTGGTGACGGGAGAGCTTTCACCCGACAGCGCGGAATACCGCGCGGCACAGGAGATCGCCGCCGCGTACCCGGATATTCCGTTCCCGGCGGGCTGGAAGGCCAATTTGCAGGGCACAGACCTGAATCTCAACTACCCGGCAGGGTGGGAAAAGGCGCGGACGATCAAGGCAGCGCTGGGCTTTTCCGGGCCTGCGCCGCGGGACTATCCCGGCGCGCGTCCGCTCGATCAGCCGGAGACGGCGGCGCTGGCGGCATATACCTGCTGCGTCAGACCGGAGCTGGTGCTTGCCTATCACACGCAGGGCAGCGTGATCTATCATACCTACGGCGGGCTTCAGCTGCCGGAGGCGGACGTGCTGGCGGAGGAATTCGCGGCGGCGTCCGGCTACAGCGTGGAGGAGGTTCCGGCGGAGTCCGCCAACGCGGGCTTCAAGGACTGGTTTCTCCAGCGCTTCCGCCGTCCCGGCTTCACGATCGAGGCGGGCATTGGAGAAAATCCGCTTCCGCTCACGCAGCTGGAGGAGATGGTGCGGCGAAACGCGCCGCTGCTGGCGGCCGCGCTTGCCAAATAGAAAAGAGTGCTGCAAGGATGCTTGCAGCACTCTTTTTGTGTCTGATGCGGAAGCTCAGCTGATAAACTCGATCTTCTCCGAGCAGATGAAATAGAAGCGGCCGTCGGCGTCGTTGCTAAGGACGAGCGTATTGCCGATGGAGCCGAGCAGGCTCGCGCCGACGAGCAGGAGATTGCCCGCCGTGAGCGAGACGGTATGCGCCATGCCGCAGCGGTCCATCGAGGAAAGAATGCCGTTGTTCCGGCAGTTCGGCGGGACGACGCAGGGCTTCGGCTTCGGCGGCTGGCACGGATGGCAGGGAGGCGGACACTTCGGACGCAGGATCTGAAGCAGCGTCTGCTTGGCGGCCTGATAGCTGGCGGCCTGCTGCTCCGGGGTAGCGCCCGCCGCGTCGAAGGCAATGGCGTCCAGCGCGCACAGCGAGACCTCGCTGATGCTGACGTTCGGGCAGGAGCATGCGCCGAGCAGCGGCTGGAAGGCTTCCAGCAGGTCGGGGCGGAAGTCGGCGCTGCCGGGATCGATGCGCGCGGCCAGTGCGGCAAGCGCGTTGATCGTGCCCTGTGCATCCTCCACGCCGTCGAGATTTTCGCTCATGACCGTGAACAGATTTGCGACCGTCTGCGGGCGGTAGTATGGAATGGCGTCATAGACCTGACCGGATACGTCGATCAGCTCACACGAGCAGGGCGTAAAGCGGTTGAACGAGCCGGTGAGCGTGTCGGCGAGGTTGTCATAGGTGCCGATCTGGCCGCAGGGGCAGACCAGATACGAGCCGATGAGATAGCTGCTTGCCAGGAAGGCAAAGCGGTTGAAATCGATCAGCGCGGGCAGGTCTCCGCTGCAAAGCAGCTGGAGCGCGGCGGCGAGGCTGTCGCGGCAGGCGCAGGTCTCCGTGCTTTCGTTTTCGGTCTCAAGCTCCGGCGGCTCCGCCGGGGTGCAGCAGACCGGCGCAGGATTACAGACGGAAGGACCGGCTGCGCCGGTGGTGGTATAGTTGCCAAAACAATTGTTACTCATGCGATCACTCCTTGAAAAAGGCTTCCGATTCGGATAACGGTATGGAGATTCATTCCGCTACACCTACTATATGCAGGCATTCCCGCCGGTGTGCGTGCCTCCGCTTGACCTTTTTCGACAGGTGCGTTATAATTTTTCCATCTGTTTTTGGAGGCGATGGCTTTGCACATCAGAAAACGGCGCGGCGGAGCGCTGCTCCTGCTGGCGTCGATGCTGCTGGCCCTGACGGCGGGCGTTTCGGCGGCAGACGCGGAACCGGCGGAGGATACGCTGGAGGCGCGCGTGGCGCAGTTTATGGAGGAGAACTATCTCAACGAGCAGAATTTCTCCATGTCCTACTACAATACGGTGACCGGCGAGAGCTACGCCTTTGAGGATACGCATATGATGGTCGCGGCCAGTACCTACAAGCTGCCGCTCAACCTCTATTACTACCAGCAGGAGCTTGCGGGCGAGATTGCGCCGGACGCGCTGATCGCGGGCGTTTACAGGCTTTCTGACTGCCATTATCAGTCCTTGGTCTGGTCGAACAACGAGATCTCCGAAGCTATGCTCTACCAGATCGGCAGCTTTCAGGAGTACAAGCAGACAATGCGCACATTTACGGACATGACCGACGACGAGATCGATCCGCGCTACTATTCCGGCAATCTCTACTGCACACGCATGATGATGGATGCGCTCAAGTACCTTTATGACCATGCAGCGGATTATGAGGAGATGCTCAGCTATATGAAGGAGGCTAGTCCGCAGAACGGCTACTTCCGGAAATATGTGACCGAGTGCGAGGTCGCGCACAAATACGGCAGCTTTGAGGGCGCGGAAAACGACACCGGCATTATCTACGCCGGGCAGCCGTTCCTGCTGGCGGTTTACACACAGGATGTGGCCGGAGAAGAAATCTGCGCAAAGGCCGCGCGGCTGATGAAGGACTACACCGACGAGCAGTATGCGATCCAACTGGAACAGGAGAGGCTTGAAACGGAGCGGTGCGAACGCGCAAAGCGTCTGGAGGCGGACAGGGCCGCGCAGGAGAAATCACAGGAGGGTGCCGAAGAACGCGAGGCCCTGCGTACGGAGCAGAGAGAGGCTGTGAAGGCCCGGCTCCTTGCCGCGGAGGCGGAGCGTCTGGCGGCTGAGAAGGCCCCGGAGGAAAGCGGAGGCTTCCGCCTGCATACAAGGGACTATCTGCTGGTGGCAGGCGGCGCAGTGCTCATTGCGCTGCTCGGGTATCTGGGCGTGCACGGCCTCACACGTCATGTGGGCCGCTACGAAAAGCGCTGGAAGGACAAATACGACGGCATGATGAGAAAATAATGCCGGAAGCATGAAAAAAGTGTCCGGCGGCAGGAAATGCATCCTGCCGCCGGATCTTGGTTTCCTGATGTCAGGAGGCTGCGCCGCAGCAGGAGACTGACAGCGAAGCCGCAGCTTGCGGAGCCTGTGCCGGGCTTATTCTGAGGCTGCCTGCCAGTCCTTGCAGACGTCCACCCATTCGTCGCAGCCGGAGTACTGCTCCAGCTCCGGGATGGTCAGCTCGATGGCGCTGTTGGCGCTGCCGCAGGCCGGGAAAACGGTCCGGAAGCGCTTGAGCGATTCGTCGAGGTAGACGCTCACGCCCTCCTTGCAGGCAAACGGACAGACGCCGCCGACGGCGTGGCCGGTGTATTCCGGAACCCCGTCGTGCGCGGGCATTTTGGCCTTCACGCCAAAGCGGGCCTTGTATTTGTGGTTGTCGATGCGTGCGTCTCCCGCCGTGACGATCAGAATGCAGCGGTCACCGACCAGAAAGGAGAGCGTTTTGGCGATCCTTGCGCCGTCCACGCCCAGCGCGAGCGCGGCCAGCTCCACCGTTGCGCTGGAGGCCTCCAGCTCCCGAATGCGTTCCTCCAGCCCGAGCGGGCGGAAATAGGCTCTGACTTTTTCAATGGACATGGTTTTGCCTCCTGCGTTTTTCGGATATTCTATCAGAAGAAAACCAAACTTGCAACCCTTGCGAAAATGCGTTATAATGCCTGCGGAGGGAGGCGGTCCTATGACCAAGACCAACGTGATGCGCCTTCTGGACAGCGCAAAAATCCCATACCGCACGGCGGAATATGCCTACGACGAAAACGATCTCGGCGGAATGCACGCGGCTGCGGGCATCGGTATGCCGCCGGAGCAGATCTTCAAAACGCTGGTCGCACGCGGAGAAAAGCGCGGCTTTCTTGTGTTCTGCATTCCAGTCTGCTGTGAGCTGGACCTGAAAAAGGCGGCGAAGGCTGCGGGCGATAAGAAGGTTGAGCTGATCCATGTCAAGGAGCTTCTGCCGCTCACCGGCTATATCCGGGGCGGGTGCAGCCCCATCGGCATGAAGAAGCCGTTTCCGACCTTTCTGGACGAAACGGCACAGCTCTATGACGAGATCGGCGTATCCGCAGGCTGCCGGGGGTGCCAGATTTTGCTTGCGCCCGATGCGCTGATCGATTATGTAAACATGTCGCTCTGCGACCTGACGGAATAAGGAAGGGAGAAACCACATGAGATTTGAGTACAAAACGAGGGGCACATGCTCCAGCAAGATCCTTTTTGACGTGGACGACGGGATCGTTCACAATCTGGAATACATCGGCGGCTGCAACGGCAATCTTCAGGGCATGAGCCGCCTTGTCGAGGGGATGAACATTGACGACGTGATCGCGCGCGTGCAGGGCATCCATTGCGGCATGAAGCCGACCTCCTGCCCGGATCAGCTGGCGCAGGCGCTTTTGATCGCAAAGGAAAAGCTTGCGAAGGAAGCGCAGCCGGAGGCGTAAGCGCGGAGCTGTTTCTCAAGACATAGAAAGTGCGGACTGCGATGCAGTCCGCACTTTTTCCATATGCAAATGCGCAGAAAGCCCTGCACGTTACCAGTTCCGGTATTTGCAGTTGCCGATGAAAAAGACGATGCTTTCCACGCCGAGCAGGATCAGATCCGAGCCGATCAGCGCGCCCATCGACACGAAGGAGAGCATCGGGTCGAAGAGCATCAGCACGCCCAGCACGATGCCGAGCACGTTGGCGATCAGTGTCAGATAATAGCTGCCCTTACCGGCGACCAGACGCACGATGTTCAGGTGCGTCAGCCGGGAGATGCAGTGCGTCAAAAACCAGATCGGGAAGATAATCAGAAGCAGATTTAGCCCGATCTCCGGGTGCGCGATCAGCGCACAGCCTGCCAGCACGCTCAGAATGCCCGTGACCAGCGAGATCGTCGGGCCGAAGCCGGTGTGGCGCTCCATCACGATGTAAAACGCAATGTCCACAAGCCCTGTGAGCAGCGCGATGATCCCGTAGACCGCCACAAAGCTCCGCAGAGCTTCGCGCGGCTGGAAAAGCGTGATGATACCAAGGATCAGCAGCAAAATGCCCTCGATCAGTTCCAACCATCCAAGGCGCTTGCGTGTATTCATGCTTTTGCCTCCTTATTTTCGTTCACGATCTGCATAAACTCGTCGCCCGTAATGGTCTCCTTCTCATACAGGAACGCGGACAGCTTATCGAGCAGCGTCCGGTTCTCCTCCAGAAGTTTTCTGGCCTTTTCATGCTCTGCCTTGACCAGCGCGACGACGCGCGCGTCGATCTCATTCTGTGTCTGTGTCGAGCAGGCCAGCGACGTGTCGCCGCCGAGATACTGATTGCTGACCGTTTCGAGCGCCACCATATCGAAGGCCTCGCTCATGCCGTAGCGCGTAATCATGGCGCGGGCGAGCTTTGTCGCCTGCTCGATGTCGTTGGAGGCGCCGGTCGTGATCTCGCTGAAGACAACCTCCTCCGCCGCGCGGCCGCCGGTCAGCGTGGCGATCTTATTTTCCAGCTCCTGCTTCGTCATGAGCACCTTGTCGGTCTGCTCGACCTGCATCGTGTAGCCCAGCGCGCCGGAGGTGCGCGGGATAATGGTGATCTTCTGCACGGGTGCGGAGTGCGACTGGAGCGCCGCGACCAGCGCGTGGCCGATCTCATGGTAGGCCACGACGTGCTTTTCATGGTCGGTCATGACGGCGTTCTTCTTCTGATAGCCCGCGATGACGACCTCAATGGATTCCTCAAGGTCCGCCTGCTCCACGACGCTTCTGCCGCTGCGGACGGCGCGCAGAGCCGCTTCATTGATGATGTTGGCCAGCTCCGCGCCGGACGCGCCGGAGGCCATCCGCGCGATGACATGGTAGTCCACGTTGTCGGCGGCTTTGATCTTCTTCGCATGGACCTTCAGGATCGCTTCACGGCCCTTGAGGTCGGGCAGCTCGACCGGCACGCGGCGGTCAAAGCGTCCGGGGCGCGTCAGCGCCGGGTCGAGGGACTCCGGACGGTTCGTTGCGGCGAGAATGATGACGCCGTTGTTGCTGTCGAAGCCGTCCATTTCGGTCAGCAGCTGGTTGAGTGTCTGCTCACGCTCGTCGTTGTTGGAGAACTGATTGTCGCGCTTTTTGCCGATGGCGTCGATCTCATCGATAAAGACGATGCACGGCGCCTTTTCCTTTGCCTGACTGAACAGGTCGCGCACCTTGCTTGCGCCCATGCCGACGAACATCTCCACAAACTCTGAGCCGGAGATGGAGAAGAACGGGACGTTCGACTCGCCCGCGACGGCCTTCGCCAGCATCGTCTTGCCGGTTCCCGGAGGGCCGACGAGCAGCACGCCCTTCGGCATGGAAGCGCCGATGTCGGTATATTTTTGCGGATCGTGGAGATAGTCCACGATCTCCTTGAGGCTGTCCTTCGCCTCGTCCTCACCCGCCACGTCGTCGAAGCGGATGCCCTTCGTAGACTCCACGTAGACCTTGGCATTGCTCTTGCCCATGCCGAACATCATGGCGTCCTTGCCGCCGTTCTGGGACACAATGCGCTTATAGAGCATCTGGCCGACGAAGAAGAACAGCACCAGCGGCAGCAGTCCCGTCAGCAGATAGCTGAGAAGGGGAGAGGTGGTCTGCGCGACATCCTGCGAGAATTTTGCGCCGGATTCGTACAGCCGCTGCGTGAGCGTGGGGTCGTCCATCGCGCCGGTCTTATAGATCTGCGTTTCGTCCTTGTCGGTGAAGATGATCTCGCTGTCCTTGACCTCTACCTCGCCGATGTTCTTTTCCTCGATCATGCGCATGAACGTGCCATAATCGGTCTCCTCGACCTGCGCCTGCATCAGCAGCGGAGAGACGATCCAGTTGAACAGCAGGATCACGATCAGAACAATGCTGTAGTAGTAGAGCAAAGGCTTTTTCGGTGATTTGACTTCCTTCATCAAAATGCCTCCCTGTTTTTGCCGCGCACTGCCGCGCGGTCTGACTTCTAAT
Organism: Firmicutes bacterium CAG:170; assembly: GCA_000436735.1. GTDB lineage: Bacteria > Bacillota > Clostridia > Oscillospirales > Oscillospiraceae > CAG-170. Next base: position 4,283 of record FR887086.1, on the reverse strand, counting down.
TCGTATTTTACCCATTCGCACCGAAGATGCAAGGGACAAATGCGAGAAAATGTGTAAAAACACCGCACAGCGCGTGCGTTTGAGTAGAAAAAGCGATGCCTGCGGCAGATAAAGAGCGGGAGCGCCCGTTGGGCACTCCCGCAGGTATCCACTTACTTTTTCAGCTTGTTGTCCACAACGTCCTTGAGAACAGCGGTGAACGCATCGAGCGTCATCGCGCCGAGGTCGCCGTCCGCGCGGTGGCGCGGGGAGACGGTACCGGCCTCGATGTCGCGGTCGCCGACGACGAGCATATAGGGGATCTTCTCCATCTGCGCGTCGCGGATCTTCTTGCCGATCTTCTCGCTGCGGGTATCGACCATCACGCGGTAGCCCTGTGCGGTCAGCTTGGCGGCCTGATCCTTGCAGTAGTCAACAGCACGGTCCGTGACCGGCAGGAAGCGGACCTGCTCCGGCGCCATCCATGTGGGCAGCGCGCCGGCATACGTCTCGATCAGGTAGGCAAGCGTGCGCTCGTAGCATCCGAGGCTCGTTCTGTGGATGATATACGGCAGCTTCTTCTCGCCGTTTTCATCGGTGTAGTACATGCCGAAGCGCTCGGCCAGCAGCATGTCGATCTGGATGGTGACGAGGGTGTCCTCCTTGCCGTAGACGTTCTTGTACTGGATATCGAGCTTCGGGCCGTAGAACGCGGCTTCGTCGATGCCGATATCATATTTGACGTCGAGATCGTCGAGGATCTTTGCCATGACGCTCTGCGCGTGATCCCACTGCTCTTTGGTGCCCTCGTACTTGTTCTTGGGGTTCGCGGGATCCCACTGGGAGAAGCGGAACGTGCACTTATCAAGCAGGCCAACTGTGCTGAGGCAATACTTGGCAAGATCGAGGCAGTCACGGAATTCATCCTCGAGCTGATCCGGGCGGAGCACCAGATGACCCTCGGAGATCGTGAACTGACGCACGCGGATGAGGCCGTGCATTTCGCCGGAGTCCTCATTGCGGAACAGCGTGGACGTTTCGCCGAGGCGCATCGGCAGATCGCGGTAGGAGCGGCCGCGGTTCAGGTAGACCTGATACTGGAACGGGCAGGTCATCGGACGCAGGGCGAAGCATTCCTTCGTTTCGTCCTGCGGGTCGCCGAGAACGAACATGCCGTCGAGATAATGATCCCAGTGGCCGGAGATCTTATAAAGCTCACGCTTGGCCATGAGCGGGGTCTTGGTCAGCAGATAGCCATGCGCCTGTTCGACGTCCTCGACCCAGCGCTGCAGAAGCTGAATGACGCGCGCGCCCTTCGGCAGGAGAATGGGGAGACCCTGACCGATGCAGTCAACCGTGGTGAAGTATTCCAGCTCGCGGCCCAGCTTGTTGTGGTCGCGCTTGAGGGCTTCTGCCTGCTCGGCCAGATACTGGTCAAGCTCTTCCTTCTTCGGGAACGCGACGGCGTAGATCCTTTGCAGCATCTTGCGCTTGGAGTCGCCGCGCCAGTAAGCGCCGCAGCACTGCGTCAGCTTGATGGCGTTGCCCTTGATGCGGCCGGTGGAGTCGAGGTGCGGGCCTGCGCAGAGGTCGGTGAACTCGCCCTGCGTGTAGAACGAGATGTGCGCGTCCTCGGGCAGATCGTTGATCAGCTCGACCTTATACGGCTCGTCCTTTTCCTGCATATATTTGATGGCCTCTTCCCGCGGCAGCTCGAAGCGCTCCAGCTTCAGCTTTTCCTTGCAGATCTTGCGCATCTCGGCCTCAATGGCGTCAAGATTTTCCTGCGTGAAGTTGAACGGCGCGTCAAAGTCGTAATAGAAGCCGTTGTCGATGGAAGGGCCGATGGCGAGCTTGACTTCGGGCCACAGACGCTTGACGGCCTGCGCCATGACGTGGGAACAGGTGTGCCAGTACGTTTTGCGGTACTGCGGGTTTTCAAACGAGAATTCATTGTTTTCAGACATTTTCATTGCCTCCCTGTAGTTTTTGGGGCAAAACAAAAACTGCTTCACCCCTGATACAATTTCAGGGGTGAAGCAGATACGCTCCACGGTTCCACCCTGCTTACGGATCGCTCCGTCGCTCGTGATCTCTGTAACGGGAGAACCCGGTTTTCCGTACTCACGGTGCTTTCAGGAAAACGGCTCGGAAGGGGTGATCCTGCCGCGGCTGCCAGGACTCTCGCACCATACAAGTCCCTCTCTGAGGCGCCCTTCGGCAAAACCTTGACTTCGTCTACGCTTTTTCGCCTAGATTATAGCACTCTGTTTTCCGTCTGTCAAATGGGAAAATATCTGTAAAGATTTTCTCTGATTTGTAACGATTTGAAGCGCAAATATTCGCCGCCTTTCTACAAATATATATTTTTATGTAAACGACGCATCATTTCCTGAAAGTGAACGAGCGTGAAAAATTGTCGATTTTATGTATACCAATATATTATACTTGACTTTTCACAAAAAAATAATATAATTCATAATATAACAATTGCGTCATATATTTGTAACGACTTTGTAACCGCTGGAGCACCGGCGGAAAAGGAGGCATTCCAATATGAAACGCACCTTCAAGATCGGCCCATTTTTACCGGCGGCGCTGGCGGCGGCAGCGCTCTGCGTCTGTCTGATCGCGGCAAGTCTGCCTGCCATGGCCGAGACCTCTGAGGAAGCGCAGCCTGCGCAGACGGCGGCCGCGCAGTCCCCGCGGCAGATCCTTTCCGGACGCGCGGATCGCCCGATCGAGGTCAGCTATACGTCGGCGCTTCCTGCGTCTGCGGCGGTAAAAAGCGCCGCTTCGGCGCTGCCCGCCGCAGAGGAGACGCCCGCGGAGCCGGAGGCTTCCGAGGCGCTGAACGTGAAAAAGCCGCATTCCGAAACGCAGGAGGACGACCGCCCGGCAGACCTGACCCCGGTGCGGGAGACCGCGCCGGACACCGAAACGGCGGAGGCTCTGCCGGACGCCGAAGCACAGACGGCGGCGGAGACGCCGGATGATCTCGTTCTGCTCGACACCTTCATTGCCACGGCCTACTGTGTGACCGGCACGACCTCGACGGGTACATACACCACGGTCAACCGCACGCTGGCCGTCAACCCGGAGGTGATCCCCTACGGAACGCACGTCTGGCTGTATCTGGACGACGGAACGCTCGTCGGAGACTATTATGCCGAGGATACCGGCTCGAACATGATGGAAAATCCGTATGTGATCGACATTTACATGGGCGAGGACTCCTACAACGAATGCATTTTGTGGGGCGCGCAGCATGTGAGCGTCTATGTGGAAGCGGACGCATCCTGAGAGTTGAAAAACTGCCCTCCGTTTGGTACAATGACGGTACCAGACGAAGGGCGGATTTTTTATGGATCTTTGTAATATCAACGACATCAAGGCGCTTCTGGCGCGCCACGGCTTCCATTTTTCCAAGGCGAAGGGACAGAATTTCCTGACGCAGAGCTGGGTCCCGCGTGAGATCGTCGAGGCCTCCGGCATCGATGAGCACTGCGGCGTTCTGGAGGTCGGCCCTGGCATCGGGCCGCTCACGAACGAGCTTTGCAGGGCCGCAAAGAAGGTCCTTGCGGTCGAGGTCGATACCTCGCTCCAGCCCATCCTTGCCGAGACGATGGCCGGAAACGAGAATCTGGAGATCCTCTTCCGCGACATCCTGAAAACCGATATTCCCGCGCTGGTGCGCGAGGAATTTCCGGGACTGCGGCCGATGGCCTGCGCGAATCTGCCATATTATATCACCTCGCCCGTGCTGGCGGCGCTTTTGGAGAGCCGCAGCTTTGAGGCCGTGACCGTCATGGTGCAGAAGGAGGTCGCGCAGCGCATCTGCGCGCGGGCCGGAACGGCGGATTACAGCGCGTTTACCGTGTTCTGCCAGTATTACGCCGTACCGGAGCTGCTGTTCGACGTACCGCCGTCCTGCTTCATCCCGCAGCCGAAGGTCACCTCGGCGGTGCTCCGGCTGAACGTGCGGACGGAGCCGGTCTGCGAGATCACCAGCGAAAAAATGTTCTTCCGCGTTGTGAAGGCCGCCTTTGCCCAGCGTCGGAAAACGCTTCTCAACGCGCTTTCCTCCGGTTTGGGGGAGCTTTCCAAGGAAGCGCTTTCCGAGCTTCTGACCGGCTGCGGCCTTGCGCCGTCCGTCCGCGGCGAAACGCTGGATATTCCCGCGTTCGCGCGGATCGCCAATGCGCTTTCCACGCGGGCGGAGGCTTAAATGTATTTCGTCTATATCGTGCGCTGCCGGGATGGAAGCCTCTATACCGGGGCGGCTGCGGATCTCCGCCGCCGGA
>FR887085.1 GCA_000436735.1 Firmicutes bacterium CAG:170 | reverse complement strand
TGATCTCCCTGACCTTGACCCGCATAATGTACATGAGCGAGAGCAAGATGGTGGTAGCGGATGCGCTGGCACGCATCGACTCGGTGCTGGAGGCGGCGCCCATGCAGGTGCAGGCTATTTCGCAACACCCGCAGGATGCCTCCGTCACGCTACAGGATGTGCATTTCAGCTATGACGGAAAAACCGAGGTCATCAAGGGCGTTTCGCTGGACATTCAGCCGGGACAGACCGTAGCTTTTGTAGGCCCCTCCGGCGGCGGCAAATCTACGCTGGCAAACCTTGTCTGCCGGTTCTTTGATGTGCAGAGTGGCAGCGTCCGGGTGGGCGGAGCGGATGTGCGGGATATCCCCAAGGAAGAACTGTTGGACACCATTTCCTTTGTGTTCCAGAACAGCCGCCTGCTCAAGGGCAGCATTCTGGACAACGTCCGTCTGGGTAGGCCGCAGGCCACCGAAGCCGAGGTGCTGGCAGCACTGAAAGCTGCACAGTGCATGGATATCGTGGAGAAGTTCCCGGCGGGCATCCATACGGTCATCGGCACCAAGGGCGTGTATCTGTCCGGCGGCGAGCAGCAGCGCATTGCCATTGCACGCGCCATGCTGAAAAATGCGCCCGTCCTGATTTTGGACGAGGCCACCGCTTTTGCCGACCCGGACAATGAAGCTAAAGTACAGGCGGCCTTTGCCCAGCTTGCCAAGGGCAAAACGGTGCTGATGATTGCACACCGCCTGTCTACCGTAGCCAACGCCGATTGCATCTATGTGGTGCAGGATGGGCAAATTGCGGAGTCCGGCGCAAAGGACGAACTGTGCGCGCAGAACGGCCTATTTGCCCGGATGTGGCAGGATTATCAGGCATCGGTGCAGTGGAAGGTCGCAAAGGAGGGGTAAAGGATGATCGAAAAAATTCAACACGCCACGGCAAGTTCCCCGGAGGGTGCAAAGGGGCTTGTAAAGGGCGTTCTGGCCTGTGCGTTCCAAAACATGGCATTCATGCTGCCCACCGGGCTGCTGTATCTCCTAGTAAAAGACCTGCTGGCAGGCTCCACGAGCGGGAGAACCGCCTTTTATCTGCTGGGTTGTGCGGCCTGCTTTGCGCTGATCCTGCTGACCACATGGTTCCAGTACAACGGCACCTATTTTACGACCTATAAAGAGAGCGGCACCCGCCGCCTGACCCTTGCGGAACGGCTGCGCAAGCTGCCCCTGTCCTTTTTCGGCAAGCGCGACCTTGCTGACCTGACCAGCACCATCATGGCAGACTGCGAGGTGTTGGAAAAGGACTGCTCCCACTTCATCCCCGGTCTATTCGGTTCCCTCATCTCCACGGTGCTCATTGCTCTGAGCCTGTTCGCCTTTGACGGACGGATGGCTCTGGCAGCCCTGTGGGTCATCCCGGTATCCGCCGCTATCGTGGTGGGCAGCTACCGGGTGCAGGACAAGGTGCAGGCCAAGACCATGGCGGCGAAAATGGCCTGTGCGGACGGCATTCAGGAGTACATCGAGACGCTCCGCGACCTGAAAGTCAGCAATGCGGAGCAGCGTTATCTGTCCGGTCTTTCCGGCAAAATTCGGGCTGTAGAAAAGCAGTCCATCGCAGCAGAACTGGAAACAGCGCTGTTTGTGTCCTCTGCGAGCATGGTGCTCAAGCTGGGCATTGCGTCGGTGGCACTCACCGGCTCGGTGCTGCTGGTGCAGGGCAGTATCGATGTGCTGACCCTGTTTCTGTTCCTGATGGCGGCTTCTCGGATGTACGACCCCATGCAGGGCGCGTTGCAGAATCTGGCGGCGGTCATTGCCATGCGCACCAATGTAGGGCGGATGAACGAGATTCTGGATGCTCCCCTGCAGACCGGCAGCGAGAAGCTGACCAATCAGGGCTGCGATATCGTGTTCGACCATGTGGGCTTTGCCTACAACTCCGGCGAAACGGTGCTGCGGGATGTTTCCTTCACCGCAAAGCAGGGCGAGGTCACGGCACTGGTGGGTCCCTCCGGCGGCGGCAAGACTACCGTTTCCCGACTGGCGGCACGGTTCTGGGACTACCAGAAGGGCAGCATCACCGTGGGCGGCATGGAGGTTTCCCGAATCGACCCAGAAAAGCTCATGAGCCTGTATTCCATCGTGTTTCAAGATGTGACTCTGTTTGACAACACGATACTGGAAAATATCCGTCTGGGGCGCAAAGGTGCCACCGACGAGGAGGTTCTTGCGGCGGCAAAGCTGGCAAACTGCGAGGAATTTGCCGAAAAGCTGCCGGACAAGTGGAACACGAACATCGGTGAGAATGGCTGCGCCCTTTCCGGCGGCGAGCGTCAGCGCATCTCCATTGCACGCGCCTTCCTGAAGGATGCGCCCATCATTCTGCTGGACGAAGCCACCGCCAGTCTGGACGTGGAAAACGAAACTGCCATTCAGGAGGCACTTTCCCGGCTCATAAAACACAAAACTGTCCTTATCATCGCCCACCGGATGCGCACCGTAGCCGGGGCGGACAAAATCGTGGTGCTGTCCGACGGCGTGGTGGCCGAACAGGGCGCACCCGATGCACTTTATGCCCGGAACGGCCAGTACACCCACATGGTGGATCTGCAGACCGAAAGCCAGAGCTGGACCATCTGACCCAATTCAAAAACAGCCCCCCGGCACAACAAAAAAGGACATCTATTCAAAAGAATAGGTGTCCTTTTTAGCACCCGAATCCGCCAGCTAACAGTCATGTTTAAATTACTTCCTTATCACTGTTAAGCCAACGGTTCGCTGCACTCTTATAATTCCCTGTTTCAAGTAAGTTCCTCGCCGCGGAAAGGCATTCAACTGCGTGTTCCAGCCACGCCTGCGACAGCGCTTTTCGTTCATGTGCCTGCATAACGAATGCCCTCCCGCACAACGTTTCGGTAATACGGCAGCGCTGTCTGATAGCGTCTGAACTGCTCCAGCGGCTTGACGGTCACGGAAACGGTGATATCGTGCTCCAGACTCAATCGGCTGGTCACCTTTGCAACATCGTTGCGGTGTTTCGCAATCTCCGCTTGTTCCAAATCCACAGTCAGCAGAATATCAATGTCCGACTCCGGATTGAAATCGCCGCGCGCATAGGAGCCGTACAGATAGGCGTCATGAATGCGCCCGAAAATCGGACTGCACGCATGATAGACGCTGTGCAGAATTTCTTCTGCCTGATTTCTGGTACACATATGCTCGCCTCCATTTTTTGTTTTATTATACCCTGAATTGCCCCCGCCGTCAACGGCGGGGCGTGACTACTATTTGACTACTATTGTCCGCAAATCCCAAAAAGCCGTTTTGCCCAGTGTTTTCAATGCTTTCCGGGAAGTTCGGCAATTTGCTGCAAATCCGTTGAAAACCCGCAAGACTTTGAAAATGCAGCATTTTATCAGGCTGCGCCTGAAAACTCCGACCGTCGACATTGCTCCTGTCAAGCTCTATCCTTATGTAAAAAAGCAAGACGCAAACTCAAATGCATGAGCTTGCGTCTTGCTTTTGCCCGTACCAGCTGTACCCCCATGACACATTGTGTACCTATGGGGTGAAACAGTTGAAACTTCTGGGTTTTTCGCGTAGATATCTTTTTTGGTTCTACTAGATGGT
>FR887084.1 GCA_000436735.1 Firmicutes bacterium CAG:170 | reverse complement strand
CCATCATGGCCGCCGGCGTGGCCGTTGTGCAGCTGATCCCGGACAAACTGCTCCTGCTCTTCGACGCCTCGGAGCAAATGCTGACGATCGGCGTTCCGGCGCTCCGGATCATCAGCACCTGCTTCGTCTTTGCGGGCTTCTCCATCGTCTGCTCCTCCGTTTTTCAGGCGCTGGGCAACAGTATTTTCAGCATGATCATGTCGATCACGCGCCAGCTGGCCGTCCTGCTTCCTGCGGCGTATATCCTCGCGCACGCCTTCGGCCTGCACGCTGTCTGGTACGCCTTCCCCATCGCGGAGTTCGCGAGTCTTGCGTTGAGCATCATTATGCTCTCCCACACCTATAAAAAGGTCATTACGCCCCTCGCGGCGGATTGATCGTTCCGCCTGTATGGACGTACAAAAGGCTCGGGTCATTTGACCCGAGCCTTTTTCATGCTTATTTTGCCTGCTCCAGAAGCCAAAGCCGCATCTGCTCCTTGCCCTCCTCGCTCAAAGGAAAGACCTGCTCGCCCTCCATCTCGCTTTTTTCATAGCAGAACAGCCCGTGCCAGAATTCGCAGCGCATGGAGCTTTGCTCCATGTCCACCTCCTTCGGCGTTTTCATGGTGATCTGCGGCGTGACCTTGAAGCGGAGCATTCCGTAGCTTCCGGTAAAGACGTTGTTGTTCTCAAAGCTGTGCAGCACCGGCAGAAAAAGCGCCTCCATCACTGCATCAGCTCTTCCATCTCGTCAAGCAGCTTGCCGAACAGCTCCAGCGCCGTGTTGACCGGCTCCGGAGAGGTCATGTCCACGCCCGCGCCCTTGAGCAGATCGATCGGCGTCTTGCTGCATCCGCCGGACAGGAAGCCCAGATAGCGCTCGACGGCAGGCTTGCCTTCGGCAAGGATCTTTCTCGACAGGGCAATGGCCGCGGAATAGCCGGTCGCATACTGGAACACATAATAGTTGTAGTAGAAGTGCGGGATGCGCGCCCACTCAAGCGCGATCTGGTCGTCGCTGACCACATCCGGGCCGTAATACAGCTCATTGAGCTTCTTGTACTCGCTGCAAAGGACGTCCGCCGTCAGCGTCGTGCCCTGCTGGTTCAGCTCGGCAATGCGCAGCTCATATTCGGCGAACATCGTCTGCCGGTAGAGTGTGCCCTTGAACTGATCGAGGAAGTGGTTGATGAGATACGCGCGCTGCTTCTTGTCGGTGGTCTTGCCGAGCAGATACTCCATCAGGAGTGCTTCGTTGCAGGTGGAGGCGACCTCCGCCACGAAGATCACATAGTCGGAATAGACCGTCGGCTGATTCTTGTTGGAGAGGTAGGAATGCAGCGCGTGGCCCATCTCGTGTGCCAGCGTGAACTGGCTGTCGAGCGTGCCGGTGTAGTTCAGCAGCACATATGGATGCACCGGGGAGCCTGCGGAATATGCGCCGGAGCGCTTGCCGACGTTTTCATAAACGTCGATCCAGCGGTTGTCGAAGCCCTCCTTCAGCACCTTGCAGTAGTCCTCGCCCATGCAGGACAGCGCTTCCAGAACAGTCTTCTTCGCATCGGCAAACTCGATGTGCGCGTCAGCCTCCGCGACCAGCGGCGTATAGAGGTCATACATGTGCAGCTCGTCCACGCCCAGCAGCTTCTTGCGCAGGCGGACATAGCGGTGCATCTTATCGAGATTCTGGTGGACGGACTCGATCAGCTGATGGTAAACGCTCGTCGGGACCTCGGTGCAGTCGAGCGAAGCCTCCAGCGGAGAGGCGTATTTGCGTGCGTCGGCAAAGAATTGCAGCTGCTTGACGTTGGCGTCAAGCGTCGCGGCACAGGTGTTGCGGAAGCTCTCATACGCGGCATAGTAGTTCTCAAATGCGCTCTTGCGCAGAACGCGGTCGGGAGACTCGAGGCAGGCAATATAGGTGCCCTGACTGATGGGATGCTCTGCGCCATCCTTGTCCACAGCGGGCTTAAACTTCAGGTCGGCGTTGGAGAACATCGAGAAAATGTTCTGCGGAGACTGGGACATTTCGCCTGCGGCGGCCAGCAGCTTTTCTTCCGTGGCCGAAAGAATGTGCGCACGGCGGCTGCGGCTCTTATCGAAATAACGGCGGTACAGCTCCAGCTCTGGCTCCTCGCGGTAGAACTCCTCCATCTTTTCATCGGAAATGGACAGGAGCTCGGGTGTCTCAAAGCTGGTCTTGGCCTCGGCCTCGACATACGCCTTCATAAACTGGCCGACCATGCCCTGATAATAGGAATCGCGTTTGTCCTGATCTCCGCGGCGCATGGCGTAGTTGCCAAGGCACTCGGCACGGATGGTGAACATATCCACCAGCTTCCTGTACGCCAGCAGCTCCTGCGCAGACTGCGAGATCCGACCTGCAAAGCCTGCAAGCTCGTCGATCTCCGCCTGAAGCTTTTTCAGATCCTCCTGCCAAAGCTCGTCCGTGGCGTACAGATCCTCCAGCGCCCACTGGTCCTGAATGGCGATCTCGCTTCTTTCAGGGATTTTTTTCGACATATCTGAACTCCTCCTTTATGAAATCATGATCGTATTCTAGCACACTTTTTCGTTTTGCACAACTGAAATTCGCCGGGCGCGTCACCTGTCCGCGTGGACAAACATCATGGCAAAGCTGACGGAAAGCAACGCGCAGCAGGCTCAGATCGCCCGCACGCCGACGCGCACCGTCAGATAGCTTCCGATGCCCGCTCCGACGGCAAACACGGCAATGACACCAAAATAGGTCAGTGCGGCGTGGAGCGTCCGCTTGTCGTGATTGTGGAAATAGACGCAGAGCGCCTTGGCAACTACGCCATTCACCGCGGAACAGCGCCGCGCTCAGCAGCACAATGTTGCCGGTCTGCGCATTTGCAAAGACCGAACCGCGGCAGCAGTAGGTATAGGCGTCCTGAAAGCCGCCGGAAAGAATGATAAGGAAGCTCTGATTAAATCAGCGGCTGTGGACGGCGAGAGATTTTTCGTCAAGACAAGGTTTGAAAAACGATGGAATACTGTATGTATTTCTCGTTTTTCAAACCGCAGGATTGGCGGAAAAGATCCGTCGTCCGCGGTCGGGGATTTATTCGCTGCCCCCGGCGGCCGGGGATTTATTAAGGGGTTCCATAAAGACTGCCGCAAAAAAGTGTCGGACATCTGGCCGTGGAACTGTAATTTCCGCTTCATGACGGACCTTCCGTTTTCCGGGCGGGAGGCGGTTCCCTCCGCCCTGTATTTCCTCTGCCGCGCACGGCAAAACCCGCGCAGCCGACGATCATTATACTCCCTTCCGCGCAAAAAGTAAAACGGATCCCGCACTTTTTCGCATGAACGCCAAAGATTGACACCGCCCCCCCGATACACTATAATCATTTCAGAAAAACGGCGCACCGCCGAAAGCAAGGAGCTATCAGATGGAACAGACCATGAAGCAGATCGCCAGCTTTACCGTCAACCACGACAAGCTGGAAAAGGGCATGTATATCTCGCGGATCGACGGCGACGTCGTCACCTACGACATCCGCATGAAAAAGCCGAACGGCGGCGACTATCTTTCGAACGGCGCGCTGCACACCTTCGAGCACCTGTTTGCGACCTACGCGCGCAACAGCCGCTTTTCCGGCAGCGTCCTGTACGTCGGCCCGATGGGCTGCCGGACGGGCTTCTATCTTCTGCTGCGCAGCGACGTTTCCCACGCGGACGCGCTGGCGCTCGTGAAGGAGTCCTTCCGCTTCATCGCGGACTTCGAGGGCGAGATCCCCGGAAGCCGGCGCTGGGAATGCGGCAACTATCTTGAGCACGATCTTCCCGGCGCAAAGGCCGTCGCGGAAGATATGCTGCGCGTACTGGAAAGCTGGACGGAGGAGAAGATGTATTATGAAGCCTGAACACCGCCTGATCGGCATTATCGGCGCCATGGACTCTGAGCTGGAAACGCTGCTCGCGGCCATGACGGAAAAAAAGCAGGAGACGCTTTACGGCCTGACCTTCACGTCCGGCACGCTGGACGGCTGCGCCGTCGTTCTGGTCAAGGCCGGGATCGGCAAGGTCAACGCTGCGCGCTGCACACAGCTTCTGATCGACCGCTTCTCCCCCTCCGCCATCGTCAACACCGGCATTGCGGGCGGGCTTGCGCCGGGGCTTTCCGTCGGCGACGTGGTCGTTGCGACCGGCGTTTTGCAGCATGATTTTGACGTTACGGCCTTCGGCCACGCAAAGGGCTATCTCTGCACCGGCGGCGACGACACCGCAGCGACCGTTTTCCCGGCGGATGAGGCGCTTTCCGGCTGCTTTGCCGCAGCCGCGCAGGCCATTCTCGGCGAAGGGCACGTCCATCGCGGCCTGATCGCCACCGGCGACCAGTTCATCTCCGGTGCGGAGCACAAATCCGCGCTCTACAGCGAGTTCCGCGCGATGGCCGCCGAAATGGAGGGCGGCGCGATCGCGCAGGTCGCGGCCATGGACGGCGTTCCCTTCGCGGTGATCCGCTCCATCTCCGATCTTGCGGACGGGACAGCCGCCGATTCCTTCGATACCTTTGAGAAGCACGCGGCGGACGCCTCCGCCGCCGCACTCCGTCAGGCGCTCCGCACGCTCTGAGTTCCCCCGTACAAAATCGCTCCCGGCGCCCCATGTGTGCGCCGGGCGTTTTTTATCTGTGCTCAGAGATTTTACAAATCGTTCATGACATTTCGAAGGAAATCGATTATGATAATGCTTCAATATTGAAATATCCAATATGAAAGGAATGATGGCTATGGACGCCGCGCTGACCGCATCGGAGATCTTCGCCAACGTCGCGCGCTTCACGGATGCCTATTACGTCGCCATTCAGCCGCTCTGCGAGCGAAGCGGCCTGCCGCCGATGGCGGTGGACATTCTGATGTTTCTGGCAAACAATCCGGGCCACGGCACGGCGGGCGAGCTATGCCGCTGCCGGGGGCTGAAGCCCGCGATCGTCTCCTTCCACGTCGAGCGGCTGGTGCAGGAGGGCTATCTGCTGCGGCAGAGCGTCCCCGGCGACCGCCGGAAAACCGCGCTGGTCTGCACGCCGAAGGCGGATGCGCTCATTGAGGAGGGCCGCGTTTTGCAGCGCGCGTTCGCGCAGCGCCTGACCGAGGGGCTGAGCGCAGAGGATCTCGCCCACTTCCACCGCTGCGTCGCCGTTTTCAGCCGCAACATCGACTGCATCCGGCGCGGCGGTACAAACCGGAAAAACAACAGATCGGAGGAACCGAAATGATCAAGCTTCTGAAAAGAATGCGCAGGCAGGAGGCGCTGATGGCCCTGCTCTGCGCGGTGCTGGTCGGCGTTCAGGTCTATTTTGACCTGCGGCTGCCGGACTTCATGACCCAGCTCACCACCCTTATTAAAACGCCCGGCAGCGCTACGGCCGACATTCTGAGCGTCGGCGCGCAGATGCTGGGCTGCACGCTGGCCAGCGCCGTGCTGGCCGTCGGCTGCGGCTTTCTCGCGGCCAAAACCGCGTCCGGCTTCAGCTTCACCGTCCGCGAGCAGCTGTTCCACCATGTGATGGACGTGGGCAGCGAGGAAATGCAGGACTTCTCCGTCCCCAGCCTCATCACCCGCACCACCAACGACATCACGCAGATCCAGATGATCGTCGCCATGGGCCTGCAAATGCTCATCAAGGCCCCGATCATGGCTGTCTGGGCCGTGATCAAGATCCTCGGCAAGAGCTGGGAGCTTTCCGCCGTGACGGCGGGCTTCGTCGTCGCGCTGTGCGTGATGGTGCTTGCCATCATGTCTACCTGCCTGCCGCGCTTCCGGCTCGTCCAGAAGCTGACCGATAAGATCAACCGCGTCGCGCGGGAAAATCTGACGGGCATCAACGTCGTCCACGCCTTCAACGCCGAGGACTACCAGAATCGGAAATTCGACGTTCCGAGCCGGGACATGATGAATTTGCAGCTGAAAAACCAGCGCCTCTTCGCGCTGCTCCAGCCCATGATGGGCCTCGGCATGAACGGGCTTGCGCTGGCGGTCTACTGGGTCGGCGCGGCGCTGGTCGAGGCCATCCCGCTGGCAGACCCCGCCGCAAGGCTCAGCATGTTCACGAACGTGCTCGTTTTCAGCACCTACGCGACCTCTGTCGTCATGTCCTTCATGATGCTGGTCATGATCTTCATGCTCGTGCCGCAGGCGCAGGTCTCGGCGGAGCGTATCAACGAGGTGCTCGACCGCGGCGCCTCCATCCGCGAAGGCTCCGTCCGGGAGGGCCGCTCCTGCGGGACCGTTGAATTCCGGGATGTCTCCTTCCGCTATCCGCATGCGGCGGCAGACGAGCTGAGCCATATCAGCTTCCGCGTGGAGCACGGCCAGACGCTGGCCGTCATCGGCGCGACCGGCAGCGGCAAGACCACGCTGGTCAGTCTGATCCCGCGCTTCTACGACGCGACGCAGGGCGAGGTGCTTGTGGACGGCGTCAACGTCCGGGATTACGCCTTCGACGCGTTGTATGACCGGCTCGGCTATGTCACGCAGAAGGCCGTGCTCTTCTCCGGCACCGTCCGCGACAACGTGTTCTTCGGCGAAAGCCGCGCTGAGGAGAACGGCGCCGCGCTTCAGGACGCGCTCTCGCTTTCGCAGGCGGCGGAGTTCGTGGACAAATACCCGGAGGGAGCCGCGCATCCCATCGCCCAGCTCGGACGCAACGTTTCCGGCGGCCAGAAGCAGCGGCTTTCGATCGCCCGCGCGCTGGCCCGCAGGCCGGAAATCCTGATTTTTGACGATTCGTTCTCCGCGCTTGACTACCGCACGGACGCAAAGCTCCGCGCGGAGCTGACCCGGAAGCTGCCGGACGCGACCAAGATCATCGTCGCGCAGCGCATCAGCACCATCCGCCACGCCGATCAGATCCTGGTTCTGGACCGCGGAGCCGTTGTCGGCAAGGGTACGCACGACGAGCTGATGAAGAATTGCAGCGTCTACCGCGAGATCGCCATGTCCCAGCTCAGCGCCGCCGAGCTGGAGGAAGGAGGCACACAGAAATGAGACCCAACATGCAGCCCAATCAGAAAACCGATCTCAAGGGCGCGCTGAGCCGCCTGTCGCAGTATATGCGCAAGAGCCTCGGCGTCATCCTGCTGGCGCTGATCCTCGCCGCGTTCAGCGCCGTCCTGACCATCCTAGGCCCGGACTGGGTCGGAAAGATCGCCGGACTGATGTCCGACGGGCTTGTCACCGGCATTGACCTCAGGGCCGTCGCAAAAATCGGCATCGTCCTGGCGTGCATCTACGGCGCCAGCGCCCTCTTCGGCTTCATCCAGCACTATATCATGGCCAGCGTCACGCTGAAAATGTCCTACCGGATGCGCGCGGAGCTGTCCGAAAAGATCAACCGCGTGCCGCAGAAATATTTCAACCTCCATTCACAGGGCGATATCCTCAGCCGCATCACGAACGACGTTTCCACGCTCCAGCAGGGGCTGACCAACAGCCTGCCGACCATCATCAGCGCCGCGACGCAGTTCGTCGGCTGCCTCATCATGATGTTCGTGACCGAATGGCGCATGGCGCTGGCCGCGCTGTGCGTCACTGTCGTGGGCCTGCTGCTGACCGTGCTCATCATGTCGCGCTCGCAGCGCTATTTCGTCGCGCGGCAGGAAAGCCTCGGCAAGCTCAACGGCTATATCGAGGAAATGTACTCCGGCCACGAGGTCGTGCGCATCTCCCGCGCGGGCAGCGATGTGAACGCGCAGTTTGACCGGCTCAACCGTGCGGTCTACGACGCCAACTGGAAATCGCAGTTCCTCTCCGGCGTCATGCAGCCGCTGATGAACATCATCGGCAACATCTCCTATGTCGTCGTGTGCGTGCTCGGCTCGATCCTCGCCATCAACGGCGTGATCGGCATTGACGTGATCGTCTCCTTTATTCTCTATGTCCGCCTGTTCACCTCACCCCTGACGCAGATCGCGCAGGGCATGACGAATTTGCAGACGGCCTCCGCCTCCGCGCACCGCATCTTCGACTTCCTCGAAAGTGAGGAGCTTCCCGACGAAAGCGGAAAGCAGGAAACGCTCACGAATGTGAAGGGCGCCGTCCAATTCGAGCACGTCCGGTTCAGCTACCCCGACTCGCCGGATAAAATCATCATCAAGGACTTCTCCGCCGACATCCGGCCCGGCCAGAAGGTCGCCATCGTCGGCCCGACCGGCGCGGGCAAGACCACCATGGTCAATCTGCTCATGCGCTTTTTCGAGCTGAACGGCGGCAGCATCCGCATCGACGGCATTCCGTCCTCCGAGCTGCGCCGGGAGGATGTCCACGCCATGTTCGGCATGGTTTTGCAGGACACATGGCTCTTTGAGGGCACTGTGCGCGAGAATCTGGTCTACAACATGGAGGGCATCACCGACGAGCAGCTTGAGCGCGTCTGCCGCGCCTGCGGGCTGGACAAATTCGTACACTCCCTGCCGCAGGGCTTCGGCACCGTCCTCTCCGAGAGCACCAGCATCTCTGCCGGTCAGAAGCAGCTGCTCACCATCGCCCGCGCCATGCTCCAGAACGCGCCCATGCTGATCCTCGACGAGGCGACCTCCTCCGTCGATACGCGCACGGAGCTGCTCATCCAGCGCGCGATGGACCGCCTTACGGCCGGACGGACGAGCTTCGTCATCGCGCACCGTCTTTCGACCATCAAAAACGCCGATCTCATCCTTGTCATGAAGGACGGCGACGTGATCGAAAGCGGCACGCACGAAACGCTGATGCAGAAGGGCGGCTTTTATGCCGAGCTTTACAACAGCCAGTTCGAGCAGGCCTCCTAAGCGTGTCAAAAAAGTATTTTTTGACACGCTCTCAAACGGGAAACGCATTGCTGGTTTCCCGTTTGAAAAGACTTGCATCCTGCTGCGCGCATAATTTGTGTGCC
>FR887083.1 GCA_000436735.1 Firmicutes bacterium CAG:170 | reverse complement strand
GGCGGTCTGGTAAATTACTTGGAATGGCGGCAAGGGCTTCATTCCCGGCAGCGTTCCCCCGGTGGTGCAGGCGGCGGCAAGGCGTATGGCACACGAAAAGGTAGATGCGCAGCTACTCGGCTTCAAAATCAATGATTCTGAAACGACAAAAACCGGTGATGCAGAGACTTTCTCGCTGACCTCGCCGTGGACGATTGCTGAGAACGGCAGACTGCCGCTCTCCTATGACGCCGTTGTGTCGGCAGTCTCACAGCCGGTCACAGAGCAGGATGTGCTGAGCGTTGTGTTCGTTCTGGAATGGGGCGGTGAATAAGAATATGGACGAAGGAAAAAGCGCAGAGCAAATGACCGTGCTTGTCGTCGAACCAGGGTACGCACCCTACGAAAAGACAATTCCGCATGAGCTTCATGCCATGCAGGAGATCGTCGGCGGCCTGATTACTGCTATTTATCCATACGAGGAACCGGTCGGCATCGTTGCAAACGATGAAGGACTTCTTTTGGATATGGATTTCAACCGTAGTGTCGAGGGCGGCTATGGTGGTCTGGTGGGTCCTTTTTTCGTGTGCGGTTTGACGGAGGACAGCTTTTGTTCGCTCCCTCCCGACCAGATGGAACGCTTCAAGAAGAAATTCCATAAGGCTGAGATTCTGGTAGGCTTTTGCGGAAATGAACCAGTCACATTGAAGGTCGAGCCGAAGCAGAAGGTTTTGAACCCCGAAAAGCAGCGCAAACCACCGTCGCAGGAGCGTTGAAATGGGGTTTGAACTGACCGGTGCAACACCGGACGAACGTCTCAAAGAACTGACCGAAAAACTGGAACAGGGTGTCAGCGAGATTTTTACCAGTGGGCGCTACGCGGAATATCTGTCTGCCATGTCAAAATTCCACACATACAGTTTCGGCAACGTCATGCTCATTCTCATGCAAAACCCGGCTGCATCCTGTGTGGCCGGGTTTCACACATGGAAGAAAGAGTTTGGGCGCAATGTAAAGGCACATGAAAGCGGCCTGAAAATTCTCGCTCCGTGCCCGTATCGGCGGTTCATTGAGCAGGATAAGTTGGACAAAGACGGTACGCCTGTGCTTGATGCAACCGGAAAACCAGTGCGGGAACGGACGCTGGTGCAGCTTATGAGATTCCGTATTGTCACCGTCTTTGACATTTCACAGACCGAGGGCAAGGAACTTCCCAGCATCGGCGTATCCGAATTGCAAGGCAATATCGCACATTTTGAGGAACTGGCAAACGCGATCACAAGCGTCTCGCCGGTTCCCATTTTGTATGAAGCACCGCATGGAGCAGCAAAAGGCTGTTTCAACCACGTTACGGAAGAAATTCTGATACGCCCCGGCATGAGCCAGAAGCAGACGGTCAAAACCATGCTGCATGAAATCAGCCACGCCACACTCCACCGGCGCAAGAAAAACGAGCCGCCGTCCAAAGACCAGCACACCCGCGAAGTCGAAGCCGAAAGTGTGGCGTATGTCGTTTGCCAGCATTTTGGGATTGACACGTCGGATTATTCTTTTGGCTATGTCGCCGGTTGGAGTAAGGGCAAGGACCTGGACGAGCTGAAATCGTCGCTGGATACTATCCGTTCCTGCGCCGCCGGTTTGATCGACGCTATTGAATCCAAATGTCCATCCTTACAGCCTAAAAAAGAGCCAACACAATCATTTTCAGAACGTTAGGAGGAAACAGCTTGAATACGATCAACGCAAGCATTACCCCAATGCAGGTTTGCCGGATTTTCGGCGTCCCTGCATTGTTTACGCCCTACCGCGTCAGCAGCGCGACTGTCCACTGGGGACTGTATCAGTACGATTTACAGGCGCTTCTGAACAACCCCAGCGAGGTATTTGTCCTTACAGATCACGCCGAGGATTTTTTCTACGGCACGATCCTGACCGCGCAGGAAATTGACCTGCCCCGCAGAAGCCGCATCGTGCCGGACGGCGCGTTCACGATGGAAACAAGATACTGCCGCCCGGCGGAGTTTGAACAGGAATATGGCGCAGCGTAACAATTATCAGCCGGACATCCTTTCCTATCTGGCAGAGGTTGTGAAGCAAAACACCCGCGCATACGCCGCTGACTTTGATTACGATGCAAAGCGGCTTTGGGACAGCGCACAGGAAACGGATATGGAGCATCGTTCTTTTCTCTGGATGAGCCGTCCGTGTGGAACATGGTGCGTGTTGGAACGCGAGGTTTTTCTCGACGATACGAACGCAAACTGCATCTGGACGCATTACGCAGACTGCCCGGAGGGGATTCTGGCGTACCGCATCGTGGTCGAGGGCATCCGGGATGGCAAGCTGGCAGGCAAGGTCATTCCCATTGACTATGCAAAGCAGGTTCGGCGCGTCATGCAATCCGCGCTGCCTATTGTGAAAATTCAGTACCGAGATAAGAATGGTTCTTTCTGTGAGAACAGCTATCACGCCTTTATGAACAGCACCCTACCCTACGAGGATGGGATTCATGACATCCGCTATGTGCCGGAAAGCGAAGCGGAATTGCAGCACATTTTAATGCTGGAGCATCGGATGGAACAGAAAACGAAACGCTCTTGCCGGACGAAATCTACTGCGCCGCAGCGATAACGGGCAGCGTTGCCTTTGGCAGCGCTGCTTTAGCAAGTACGGCATTTGTGCCACAAACGCCACTTGTTAGGGTGTACCCTAAAACCCCGCGACGAATTGCGTCCCAACTTGGGACGCAATAACTATGATTATAAGGAAGGAGCACGTTATGCGGACACGCCGCAATTCTGTTGGTCTGTGGCTCAGCGATGCAGAGCTGACACATCTGAGACAGCAATGTCAGATTACCGGTCTGAATACCAACACCTATCTCCGCAAACTTATCATGGGCGAACATCTCTGCCCGCGCCCACCTGACGCATACACCGCACTCCTGCGTGAGTTGTCTGCCATCGGCAACAATATCAACCAGATCGCGCACTGGACAAATGGAAAAGGCTATGCGACGCAGGCGGAAATCCACGAAGCGGTCAGTCTGGTAAAGCAGGCATACCGTAGGATTCTGGACACGCTCTGATGGCCTATGACAAAATCATTACCATCCGTGCACGGCTGGATGACTGTCTGCGCTATATTCAGGACGGCGATAAAACCGCGCTCTCCCGTGCGCTGGACTACATTGAAGATTCCAACAAAACTGCGTTGGATGATGAAGTGATTTTGCAGAGCGCGATCAACTGCACAGTAGAAAATTGCTATCTGGATATGCAGCGCA
>FR887082.1 GCA_000436735.1 Firmicutes bacterium CAG:170 | reverse complement strand
GGCGGTGACGGCGCGCCGAATTCCACCGCGCCTTCGGCGCATCCGAAATGGGCCTTCGGCGCAAAAAACAAAGCAAACTCCTATCCTTTGAAAAGGAGACTATAAACCTATGGCACATAAGAAAGACTACAAGCCCGAGGACATTTTGTTCCCGGATCAGACCATCGTGGAGTCCGAGCTTGTCCATGAGATGAAAAGCTCCTACATCGACTATGCGATGTCGGTCATCGTCGGCCGTGCGCTGCCGGATGTCCGCGACGGCCTCAAGCCCGTCCACCGGCGCATCCTCTACGCAATGTATGAGGACAATCTGACGGCGGACAAGCCATTCAAGAAGTCCGCGACCTGCGTGGGCGACGTTTTGGGCCGGTATCATCCGCACGGCGACCAGTCGGTGTATGACGCGCTGGTGCGTCTGGCGCAGGACTTCTCCATGCGCTATCCGCTCGTGGACGGCCACGGCAACTTTGGCTCCGTCGATGGCGACCCCCCTGCCGCCTACCGTTACACCGAGGCGCGCATGTCGAAGCTCTCCAACGAGATGCTGCGCGACATCGACAAGGACACCGTCGATTGGGATCCCAACTTCGACGAATCGAGAAAAGAGCCGCGCGTGCTGCCCTCGCGCTTTCCGAACCTGCTGGTCAACGGCTCGGCGGGCATTGCCGTCGGTATGGCGACCAACATCCCGCCGCACAACCTGCGCGAGGTCATCGACGCCTGCATCTGCATCCTCGACAATCCCGAGGCGGAGCTTGCCGACCTCATGGAATACATCAAAGGCCCGGATTTCCCGACGAAGGGCATTATCATGGGCCGCAGCGGCATCCGCGCCGCCTATGCGACCGGCCGCGGCAAGATCACCGTCCGCGCGCGGACGGAGTTCGAGGAATACGGCCAGAACCGCGAGCGCATCATCGTCACGGAGCTTCCCTATCAGGTCAACAAGCGGATGCTCATTGCCGCGATGGCCGATCAGGTGCGCGACAAGCGTCTGGAGGGCATTTCCGATATCCGCGACGAGACCGACCGCAACGGTATGCGCATCGTCATCGAGCTGAAAAAGGACGCCAATCCGCAGGTCGTGCTAAACCGCCTGTTCGCGCAGACGCAGATGCAGACCACCTTCGGCGTGACGATGCTGGCGCTGGTCAACAACCAGACGCAGCCGCGCATCCTCTCCCTGCGCCACATTCTCGACGAATACCTCCGCTATCAGGAGGAGATCATCACCCGCCGGACGCAGTACGACCTGAAAAAGGCGCTCGAGCGCCAACATGTTCTGGAAGGACTGCTGATCGCGGAGGAGAACATCGACGAGGTCATCAAGACCATCCGCGAGAGCTATGACGACGCGAAGGAGCGTCTGATGGCGAAGTTCAGCCTGTCCGAGATTCAGGCGCAGGTCGTTCTGGACATGCAGCTCAAGCGGCTTCAGGGTCTGGAGCGCGAGAAGCTCCAGAACGAGTACGACGAGCTGGAAAAGCGGATCGAATATTACCGGGAGCTTCTTTCCAATGAGACGATGCTCAAGGGCGTTCTCAAGGACGAGCTGACCGTCATCCGCGACCGCTTCGGCGACGACCGTCTGACCGAAATTCAGGACGTCGAGGATGAGATCGACATCGAGGACCTCATCGAGGAGGAGCAGTGCGTCTTTACCCTCTCTCACGCGGGCTATATCAAGCGCGTCCCGGCGGCGACCTACCGCAGCCAGAAGCGCGGCGGCCGCGGCGTGACGGGACAGACGCTCAAGGACGAGGACTTCGTCGAGGGCGTGTTCTCGGCCTCGACACACGACTACATCCTCTTCTTTACGAATATGGGCCGCGTCCATCGCCGCAAGGGCTATCAGATCCCCGAGGGCGGCCGCGTGGCAAAGGGCACGAACATCGTCAACATCCTGCCGCTCGAGGCCGGAGAAAAGGTCAC
This sequence comes from Firmicutes bacterium CAG:170, assembly GCA_000436735.1. Lineage (GTDB taxonomy): Bacteria > Bacillota > Clostridia > Oscillospirales > Oscillospiraceae > CAG-170. The sequence continues at coordinate 3,371 of FR887082.1, read as the reverse complement.
GGCGGGTCTGACCGTCCGCGAATTTGACGAGGACAACCTCCTGTTCGTCACAAAGCAGGGCACGGTCAAGCGCGTGACGCTCGAAAGCCTCAATACGGCCAGAAAGGCTGGTATCCGCGCACTGACGCTGGCAGACGGCGACGAGCTGATCGCCGTCATGAAAACGAACGGCAGTCAGAACATCGTGCTGGCCACGGCGGACGGCATGGCCATCTGTTTCAGCGAGAACGACGTGCGCGTTATGGGCCGCGATGCGGCGGGCGTGCGCGGTATCGCCCTGTCCGACGGCGACTATGTGGTCGGCGCGGGCATTGCCGAGGAAGGAAAGCAGCTTCTGACCGTTACCGAGCTTGGCTACGGCAAGCGCACCGAGATCACAGAATATATGCGCCTCGGCGAAAACGGCCAGCGCAGCCCGCAGCTGCGCGGCGGCAAGGGCCTCAAGAACTATAACCTGACGGCCAAGACCGGCCGGGTCGCGGGCGTGGCCGTCGTCGGCGAGGACGACGACGTGATGCTGATCGAATCCGGCGGCGTGCTCATCCGAATGGCCGCTTCGGATATCAATATCTACAAGCGCGATACGCAGGGCGTCATTCTGATGCGTCTGGAGGAGGGCAGCCGGGTCATTTCCCTCGAACCGGTCGCCAGAGAGGACAGCGCGGAGGACACTGCGGAGGCTTCTCCGGACGAGACTCCGGCAGAAGCGCCTGCAGATGCGGCGGATAACGAAATCAAAATCGACTCTATCGATGATCTGGTATGAAAACTGTCACCATCTACACCGACGGGGCCTGCTCCGGCAATCCCGGCCCCGGCGGCTGGGCGGCGATCCTCGAGTATAACGGCGCGGAGAAAATGATCTCCGGCGGCGAGGAATCGACGACCAACAACCGTATGGAGCTGACCGCCGTGATTTCGGCGCTGCTGGCGCTGAAGGAGCCGTGCGTCGTGGAGCTGTACTCCGATTCCAAATACGTCATTGACGCGCTCGAAAAGGGCTGGGCGTGGGGCTGGCGGAAGAAGGGCTGGGTCAAGTCCGACAAAAAGCCCGCGCTGAATCCAGACCTCTGGGAAATGCTGCTGGGCCTTGTGAGCCAGCACGAGATGCACTATCACTGGGTCAAGGGCCACGAGACCAACGAAAAAAACAACCGCTGCGACCAGCAGGCCGTAGCGGAGTGGAAAAAACTCAAATAACGCTTCGCCGCGCTTTCATTCGGCAGCGGCGGGAAAGAGGAATACTATGTGCGATACCTGTAAGAAGAAATTTTACATCACGACGCCGATCTATTACCCCTCGGCAAAGCTGCACATCGGCCATACCTACTGCACGGTGGCGACCGACGCGATGGCGCGCTACAAGCGGCTCCAGGGCTGCGACGTCATGTTCCTGACCGGCACCGACGAGCACGGCCAGAAGATCGAGGAAAAGGCGCAGGCCGCCGGCGTCACGCCGCAGCAGTTCGTCGATAACATCGTCACCGGCCCGAAGGGCGTGCTTGACCTCTGGAAGCTGATGAACATTTCCAACGACCGCTTCATCCGCACGACCGACGATTACCACGTCGCCGCCATTCAGAGGATCTTCCATAAGATGTATGAAAACGGCGATATCTATAAAGGCTCCTACAAGGGCAAATACTGCACGCCGTGCGAGAGCTTCTGGACCGAGAGCCAGCTTGTGGACGGCAAATGCCCCGACTGCGGCGGCGAGGTCCACGACGCGGAGGAGGAGGCATACTTCTTCCGTCTTTCCAAGTATGCCGATCGCGTGCGCAAGCTCCTGACGGAGACGGACTTCCTCGAGCCGAAGTCCCGCGTCAACGAAATGGTCAATAACTTCATCGATCCCGGCCTTGAGGATCTGTGCGTCTCGCGCACCAGCTTCACCTGGGGCGTGCCGGTCGATTTCGACCCGGGCCATGTGGTCTATGTCTGGATCGACGCGCTGTTCAACTACATGACGGCCCTCGGCTTTGAGAACGACAAATATCACGACCTTGAAAAGTACTGGCCGGCGGACGTGCATTTTGTCGGCAAGGAGATCGTCCGCTTCCACTCCATCATCTGGCCCGCGATGCTCATGAGCCTCGACCTGCCGCTGCCGAAGAAGGTCTACGGCCACGGCTGGCTCGTCATGGACGGCGGCAAGATGTCCAAGTCCAAGGGCAATGTCGTCGATCCGTATGTGCTGGCCGAAATGTTCGGCGTGGATGCGCTGCGCTTCTTCCTGCTCCGCACGTTCCCCTTTGGCTCCGACGGCAATTTCTCCAATGAGCTGCTCATCAATACGATCAACATCGACCTTGCAAACGACCTCGGAAACCTTGTCTCGCGGACGACCGCGATGGTCGAGAAATACTTCGGCGGAACGCTCCCGACCGATCGGAAATTCGACGATGTGGACGATCAGCTGATCCTGATGCTGACCGGTCTGCGCGACCGCTATGAGGCGCAGATGGAGAAGTTCCAGTTCCAGAACGCGCTCGACGAGGTGTTCAAGTGCATCCAGCGCGCGAACAAGTATATCGACGAGACGATGCCGTGGCAGCTGGCCAAGAACGAGGAAAATATGCCGCGTCTGGCCTGCGTCATGTATAACCTTTTGGAGTCCATCCGCATCTGCACGGACCTGCTCCAGCCGTTCATGCCCGATTCCTGCAAGAAGATCTTCGAGCAGATCGGCGCGGACGAGACCGTGACGACGTGGGACGCCGCGAAGGTCTGGGGCAAGCTCCCTGCGACCGTGACCGTCCATAAGGGCGAGGCCGTGTTCCCGCGCGTGGACGCGGAAAAGGCGCTTGCGAAGCTGGAGGAGCTGCATCAGGAGCAGCTGAAGAGCCTCCTGCCCGCGCTGGAGGTCGAGCCGTTCGAGCAGGAGAGCGTCGATTTCGATACGTTCTGCAAGTCCGACCTCCGTGCCGTGAAGGTCAAGGCCTGCGAGCCGGTCAAGAAGTCCGATAAGCTCCTGCGCTTCACGCTGGACGACGGCTCCGGCACCGACCGTCAGATCCTTTCGGGCATCGCGAAGTTCTACAAGCCCGAGGAGCTGCTCGGCAAGACGCTGGTCGCGATTATCAACCTGCCGCCGCGCAAGATGATGGGCCTCCAGTCCTGCGGTATGCTGATTTCCGCCGTTCATAAGGAAAAGGGCGAAGAGAAGCTGCATCTGCTGATGGTCGATGACGCCATCCCCGCAGGAGCGAAGCTCTGCTGAGAAGGTAAATGGAAAGCCGCCCGCAAGGGCGGCTTTTTGTATCCAAAATGCAGCCGTTGCTGCTTTTCGAATGCGCCGGAGGCGCGGTGCGGTTCGGAGCGCCGCGTCCGCCGCTCCGCGGGCCATATCTGCTGAACGGAAGGCTTCCGTT
>FR887081.1 GCA_000436735.1 Firmicutes bacterium CAG:170 | reverse complement strand
AGGTGCTGGGCGTCACAACGGGCGCGGTCTACAAGTGGGAAGCGCGGCTGTCGCAGCCGGAGCTGGGAATGCTCATGGAGCTGGCGGATTTTTTCGACACGTCTGTGGACGTTCTGCTTGGCTATGAAATGAAGGACAACCGGCTGGAGGCGACGGTCGCGCGGCTGAGAAGGTGCCGCTGGGAAAAGGACCGCATGGGACTGGCCGAGGCGGAAAAGGCGCTGAAAAAATATCCAAACGCCTTTGAGGTCGTCTACAACAGCGCCGCGCTCTACCGGGTCTTCGGCATGGAGAGTAAGGAGCCGCAGCTTTTGCACCGGGCGCTGGAGCTTTCGGAATGCGCCCGCCTGCTGCTGCCGCAGAACACCGATCCAAAGATCAGCGAAAGCACGCTCAGCGGCGAGATGGCGGAAATTCTGCTGAGCCTCGGCGACCATGAGCAGGCCGTCCGGCTTTTGAAGGAAAACAACGCGGGCGGCATTTATGACGACCAGATCGGTCTGACGCTGGCGGCGGACTGCAAGCGGCCGGAGGAGGCGCTTCCGTACCTCTCGTCGGCGCTTCTGCGCAGCACGGCGTCCGTCATCCGCATCATCATGGGCTATGTGAACGTCTACCTTGCACGGGCGGACTATCCCTCCGCGCAGGCCATCCTGCGCTGGGGTGTGCGCGTGCTCACGGGGCTTCAGGAGGACGAAAAGCCGTCCTTCCTCAACAAGATCAACGCCACGCTGCTGACCTGCCTTGCCTTTGCGCAGCTGAAGGCCGGGGACGCGGAGGCGGCCCGGGCGTCGCTGCTGGAGGCGCGGACGGCGGCGGAGCGCTTCGACGCCGCGCCGGATCACCGC
>FR887080.1 GCA_000436735.1 Firmicutes bacterium CAG:170 | reverse complement strand
CAGACCGGCAAGTACGTCTGCGAGAACTGCGGTAAGGTTCTTGGCGAGTCCGAGAACACGAAGCCGACCAAGCCGACGACCCCGACCAAGCCCGGTAAGGACGATACGAAGTTCCCGTTCATCGACGTGAGCAAGAACGATCGTTACTATGACGCGGTTGACTACCTGTACAACAACGGTATCATGAACGGCACCACGGACACCCTGTTCAGCCCGAACGCAGAACTGACCCGTGCGATGGTCGTGACGATCCTGTACAGAGCACAGGGCAAGCCCGCTGTCAGCACGAGCGGCAGCTTCAAGGATGTGGCGGCAGGCCGCTACTACACCGAGGCCGTCGAATGGGCAGCAGCGAACAACATCGTCAAGGGCTTCACGGACGGCACGTTCAAGCCGGACGAGCCTGTGACCCGTGAGCAGCTGGCAGCGTTCATCAGCCGCTACGCTGAGTACAACGGCATCGAGATCGTTGCAGCCGACGGCAAGCTGGACGCAGACGCGGTCGTGTCCAACTGGGCAAAGAAGAACGTCGAATGGGCTGTTGCAGAGGGCATTCTGACCTCCGCACAGGCCAAGAACGCAACGCAGAACGCAACGCGCGCTGAGGTTGCAATGGCGCTCTACACTTACCTGACCAAGGTCGCAAAGTAAGCACACAGCCTGAACAGCAAATTACGCAAAAAAATTCCCGCTGGATATTCCAGCGGGAATTTTTACATGCTCCGGACAAGCGCATCACCGGGATACGAGCTCGCACAGTGTGTGAAAACAGATAAGTTATGGCATGATTGAAGTGCGCGATTGACGACAATGGCGGGGAGTGCCAATACGCACTCCCCGCCATGATTAGGGTATTAACCGATAATTGACACTGCACCACATTTTGCGCTGCAAGCCGCATTACCCGGCTACCCGTCGAAAGGTAATGTACTTATATGCGCCATGGTATAGGTCATCCCGCTCTTCCTCGATTTTTAGGCGCAGAACATCCTCGGATGCCGTGTCGACACTACAAACAAGCACGCTGGTCTCTGAATCTTCTCCTGCGGTCTCTGCACGATATATATACACGCCTCTACCCTTCCGGTGAAATGTAAATGGCCGCATTTCACCATCCACTTCCAAATGCAAGGTCGCTCTTTTATCGCCATCTACAGCGATCTCTGCGCGCGGCGCTTCGCTGCGCCAGACAGTATCCGGATGGCGCCACGGATAATCCATCCTGTTATAGTAGGTCGTCATGTAATTGCCAAAGGCAAAGAGACCAAAGGGTACCAATATTACGATTAGGAGTCCGAGAAGGATGAACTTCCAGATACGGCTGTGCTTCATGTATGATGGATAGCGTGCTTTCATATCGTTTCCTCCCAGTTCTTTGTTTTATTGTGTCTCCTTTTTAATGACTTCTGCTGTGGACAGGATCTAACTTTTCTTCTTGAATACCGGCTGTTCCGGCGGCATTCACGGATCGCAGTGCAGGTCAAAATCGATCTCCGCGCCGATGGCCGCCGCGAACAGCACCTGCTTCGGGGACAAAACGACCTCCGGCCCGTCGCCGCTTTGCATATGGATGACGATCTCAAAGCGCGGGCTTGCAGCAAGATCGCTGCACAGCGTGCAGAGCTTTTCCACGTTTTCAAATGCGTTCTCTCCGGCCAATCGGCGTATCAGCTCATCCAGCACCGCGCCGACGCTGAATGCATTCTCTTCTTTTACCTCGAGCGACCAGCTCGTCTGCGCGGGAGTCTGCGGCGGGAAATCGGCTTTTCGGCGTGTTCTCGTCGGAGACACGCCCAAGCGGCGGCTGACTTCCTCGAGATCGAGTTCCCCGCCGGATGCGGAAATAGAAAAGGTCGTCTGGATCACAGGCATTTCCATTGCTTTTCTCTCCTTTCTATGACGGAAGTGGTTTCGTTTTGCCCTGCCTTATTCATAGCAATACAGGTCGAAGCCGATCTCCGCGCCGATAGCCGCCGCGAACAGCAGCTGCGCGGAGAACAGCCGCACCTCCGGGCTGTCGCCGCTTTGCATATGGATGACGATCTCAAGCGATGCTTCCGCGTCAAACTCTTCACACAGCCTAACGATTTTTTTCGCCGCCTCCAGCGGGTAATCTCCGGCCAATCGGCGTATCAGCTTGTCCAGCACTGCGCCGACGCTGAATGCATTCTCTTCTTTTACCTCGAGCGACCAGCTCGTCTGCGCGGGAGCCTGCGGCGGGAAATCGGCTTTTCGACGCGTTCTCGTTGGAGTCACGCCCAAGCGGCGGCTGACTTCCCCTAGATCAAATTCATTTTTACTTGAAGTAATATAGAAAATTGCTTTTACACTTGGAACGATCACAGCTTCTCTCCTTTCTTCTGTTTTCCGACGCCGGCAGGTCACCCTTCCACCCGTTGGAAGGTAATATACTTATATGCGCCATGGTATAGGTCATCCCGCTCTTCCTCGATTTTTAGGCGCAGAACATCCTCGGATGCCGTGTCGACACTACAAACAAGCACGCTGGTCTCTGAATCTTCTCCTGCGGTCTCTGCACGATATATATATATACCACCGCCCATCCGGTAAAATGTAAATGGCTGCATTTCACCATTCACTTCCAAATGCAAGGTCGCTCTTTCATCGCCATCTACAGCGATCTCTGCGCGCGGATCCTCGCTGCGCCAGACAGTATCCGAATGGCGCCACGGATAATCCAGCCCGTTATAGTAGCCCGTCATGTAATTGCCATAGGCAAAGAGACCAAAGGGTACCAATATTACGATTAGGAGTCCGAGAAGGATGAACTTCCAGATACGGCTGTGCTTCATGTATGAGGGATAGCGTGCTTTCATATCGTTTCCTCCTGGTTCTTTGTTTTATTGTGTCTCCTTTTTTGATGCTCTGCAACGCAGCCAAGGCTATCCCCGAGATCGGCTGCGCGACCGAGGTCTACGCCTGCGCAACGCACGGCGTTCTCTCCGGCTCCGCGCTCAGATGCAAAAGTTGAATCGCTTCGGTGGTATGTCCTTGAATTGAGCCTGTAAGCTCAGGGCAATGCGGCTGGGAAC
>FR887079.1 GCA_000436735.1 Firmicutes bacterium CAG:170 | reverse complement strand
TTAGGACATTTAATTTTATCGTCCTATTAAAGTATAGCCCTCTCTTGTTAATTTTACGGAGCGGGTGGTGCGAGTAAAGAGCTTCACGCCAAGCTCGTTTTCAAGGGAATGGATCTGTTGGCCGACTGCAGGCTGTGTGACATGCAGCACTTCTGCTGCTTTTGCGAAATTCAAATGCTCCGCAGCGGTCAGAAAGCAGACTAATTGAAATGTGTTCATTGCCCGCGCCTCTCTTTATTAAAAAGTTTTGCTTTTAATGGTAACATATTGGCGGCTGACTGCAAACCAGCAGGTAAAATTTATGCACGATCTCGTCCAAATACAGGCAAAGGCGTTTTGAATGGTCATAGGTCTGTTCCTGCTCGTGCGTATACGGGTGGTCATAGGTACCGCAAACAGAGAAAAAACTCGTCAGCCTGTGCTTCACAGGCTGGCGAGCGGAGCGGAGCGACCTATGCCGCCCACTGCTTTTTATCGCTTATTTAGTCACGTTTAACGCCATTTTCCTATGATTGCCAGCACCTTTTCTCTGTCTCTCATGTAAAAGTGGGCTGACTTTACGATCAAGATCAGCTTTCCGCAGGGAATGCCGGCCTTCTCCGTAATTTCTTTTTGAATGAGATGGAGCATCACAAGGTTGACATACGCCTTGCAACCAAAGTCCAGCGCGCGGCAATAGGCGGTCATATCCAGCTTTCCGTCGGTTTTCTGAAAGTCCAGAAGGCTGACACAGGGGATATAGCCCTCGTCCGTCAGCGGCTCAAACATGGTGATGGTCGCAGAGCGTGCGGCGGGATTGCTTTTCAGCCGCTCGATCAGCCACTCCACCTGATTCTTCTGCCCCATATAGGCGTACAGCCGGGAAGCATAGGAGTTCTCATGATGCAGCTCCGGCACTTCCTCCTGCACGGTAAAATTGCGGACCATCCAATCATATTCCGCCTGTACCTTATGCTTTTCGATGATCGCATCGGGCAGCGCGGCATCCTGCACCTCTGCGGTCAGATACAGCAGCTCCTTGACCTCTGCGCTTTCGCCTGCATTGTCGGTATAAATGGCTTCCGCTCCCTTGGTTTCCAGCTCGTTCAGCACCCTGAGCCACAATGCGCCGAGGCTGTGAAATACGCCTAAATCCTGCATTTATAAATCATCCTCCTTGCGATTCACCGAAGCTCCGGTGTCAAACCCGTTAGGAAAACGCTGGCGCAGCTTGTCCAGATTTCCCTGAAAAACAGTTTCCAACGGAACATCCAATGCCGTGGCAGCCTCGGCGAGATACCACGCCACATCCCCAAGATCTCTGACCAAATGCTCCTTATCCAGCTCATGTCCCTGCATCAGCCACTTTTTCACAATGTCAATGGCTTCGCCGGATTCCCCGCACAAGCCCATGACGCTGTTGATGAGGACATTCTTTTTATCAAGCGCCGGATTCAGCGTTGCCATTGCCACTTTTTGATATTCGTTGACTTGCATCTGTTTCCTCCGTTATTTTGCCTGCGCAAATTGATAAGCCTGCGCGATCCAATCAAACAGTTCCTCGTCCAAATCGGACGGACTGCTGATGACAAAATGCGTTGTCCACCGCCCCGGATACGGCTCGGTTTTTGCCGCCACCCGGTCAGATTCCGGCGGCGCAAGCAGCCCCAGCGTCAGCACAAAATAGTCATCCGGCCGCTCTGCTTTTTTACCTTCAAGAAGGATACACAGGCATAAAGGTGCCGGTTGTAGTATGAGATCTGGGATTTTTGCACCTTGATTCGGCTTTCAGGGAATCTGGCAAGCAGCTTTTCCTGAAAGCACGCATACAGCGGATAGGCAGTCCGATGCCGATTAAAGAAAAACAAGGTGTCCTGTATCGTTGTGTCCATTCTGTTCTCCTTCGTCAATTCGGCTTTTCTGAGCAAACTATATCACATATCTTTTCTGCATCCAACGATAATCCAGTGCGTCAGCAAACCATGAAATCCTTACTGTTCACCGCGAATAGGCTGTTGTATTCGCCGCTTGCTGTTTTGCGGTATGCAGAGTCGCGCGCAGGATGAGCTGCTCAAAATCTACCGCCGCGAATACAAGCGCCGCTTCGCGTGGATTCGTGCGGGCAAAATCTCAAAGGACGCGTTTATGCAGTGGCTATACCGGAAATATCCGCTGCGGAGGGAATGCGTCTGCCCCGCAATTCAAACGGGTGACGCCATGGGATATCCGCCAGTTTGCAGGATTTCCTTTTTTCGCAGGATTCTCTAAAATAATAGCAGAGAATCAAAGAAAGAGGAGGTTACTCTCATGGCATTTTCTCTCGACAGCAAGGTAAAGGACATTCTGAAGAATCCGGCGGCAGCAGCCGTTCTGGACAAGTACAGCCCCGATGCTTCCAAGAACCCGCAGATGAAGCTCGTCGGCGGTCTGACGCTGCGCAAGCTCGCCAGCTTCCCGCAGTCGGCGTTCCTGCAGCCCCATCTGGAGGAGCTGGACAAGGAGCTTCAGGCGATCGAGTAATTATCCAAGCCAAAAAGGAGCCTGACCACAGGCTCCTTTTTGTATGCTGCATGAAAGGAAAACAATATGGATCTGAAAAACCTGTTCGGATATGAGGGAAAAACGGTCGTCGTTTCCGGAGCATACTCCGGCATGGGACTGGCAGCGGCACGGCTGCTGCAGGAGCTCGGGGCAAACGTTTATACGATCTGCCGCCGCAACGGACGGCACAGTAAGCTGGATTTTCCGGTCGCAGGTGAGCTGTACGCCGACTTCGGTGTCAAGGCGGATCTGGATGCGCTCGCAGATGCGCTGCCGAAAACGATCGACGCCATGTTCCTCTGCCACGGCATCGCGCTGAAAGCGGATGCCTCCAATGCGCTGGAGGTGCAGAAGGTCAATTTCCTCGGGCACAAATATCTGCTGGAAAAGACGCTGCCAAAAATTGCGGACAACGGCTCTGTCAATATCATCGCCTCGACCGGCGGCTTTGGCTGACAGGATGCCTTTGCAGACTGCGCAGCGGTCGTAAACGCCCCGAGCTATGAGGCCGCGCTCGACTGGTATGCCGCGCACCCCGATGTCATTCAGAATGGCTATGTTTTCTCCAAGCAGTGCCTGTGTACATATGTCAAAATGAAAGTTCACGCGCCGGAATATATTGACCGTAAGATCCGCCTGAACGCCATCAATCCCGGCAATACGATCACCGGACTGACCGATGATTTTAACCGGAACACCTCGCCAAACGGCGACGCTGCCGAGGGGAAGGCTGTCATTGAGGCGATTTTTCTGGACAGTTGGAACGGTCGTTGGGCAACGGCGGAGGAAATGGGATATCCGTTGGTCGCGATCGGCAGCCAAATTTTCTCCTATATGAGTGGTCAGATCATTTATTTTGACTACGGCATGAGCAGCGTCTGGGAAGCAGATGCACTGGACGCAGCACTCGACTGATTTTGCACGCTTCATCCCTTCAAAATGGGCGGCACTCCGATCGGAGCGCCGCCAGTTTTATGTGCCTGTCAAATCTGCGGGACGAAGATCCCGGCGTTCTGACCGCCGTCGGCGAGGATGTCCACGCCGTTAATGTATCCGGCCCCAAACGAGCAGAGGAACACCGTCAGCGCGCCCATCTCATACGGATGACCCCAGCGCCCAGCGGGGATCGGCTCGAGCTGGTTTTCTGCCGTTTCCGGCTGATTGTCGATGAGCTTCTGGTGCATGGGCGTGAGATAGCAGCCGGGCGAGATGGACAGGATGCGGCAGTGCTTTTCCGCGAAGCGCGCCACATTTTTCTGCGTGAAGTAGATCACAAACTTCTTGGACATGGCGTAGGCGAGACCCGCACGGAAGAACTCGCCCTCCTCGTCCTCCGCTTCGCCTGCCAGCGCCAGCAGCCGGTCATAGAAGTCCGGCTCGTTCCATGCCTCGAATGCCTGTGTCCATTCGTCCGTCTGCGGCATGGTGTAGGCTGCAACGGAAGAGAAATTGATCATCACGCCGCCCTCGGTCAAAGCCGGATAGAACGCCTCGACCATATTGACCGTACCAACCGCGTTGATTTTAATGATATTTTCTGTTGCCGTGTCGCTTGGCGAAACGCCGGAGGTGTGGATGACCTGCGTCACGTCACCGAGCGATGCAGCATAGTCTGCCAATGCCTGCACTTGCGCGCGGTCCGCGATGTCTGTTTTGCAGAGATAGCTCTCCACGCCAAGCTCGTCCAGCTCCGCTTTTGCCGCTTCCATCTTTGCAAAGTTGCGCCCCGCCAGCACGATCACGGACGTTTTTCCGAGTTTCTTACAGATCGCCTTTTCCCATGCCGCCGTGACCGCCTGTCACGACCGTAATTGTTTTCTTCATGTGTGACCTCCCTGATTTGGATACGGCACAGGCGGCCCTGTATGGGCCGCCTGTGCTGTGTTTTCATTTGGATTCTCTCAGAAACACGTCCAGCCGCCGTCGCATTTGAGTTCTTCGCCGTTCACATAGCGGGACTGGTCGCTGGCAAGGAACAAAATCGCGTCCGCCAGATCCTCCGGCATGGCAAGCTCGCCGGAGAAGTCCAGCAGCTTGCTCGTGCGGCCGAAGCCGAACTCGTCGGCGGGCGGCATGACCAGCGGAATATCGGTCACGACGCCGCCGGGCGAGAGCGCGTTGCAGCGGATGCCCTCCTCCATGTACATGAACGCCGTGTTCTTCGTCGCCGCCAGCGCCGCGCCCTTGCTCGCGCAGTAGGCCGCGCCCGCGGTCTGGTGCGTTGCGCCGACGGAGCAGATGTTGACGATCACGCCGCCATCACCCTGCGCGAGATACTGCTTACATTCCTCGCGCAGGCCGTACATCAGGCCGAACGTATTGATGCGGAATGTCTTTTCCAGCATTTCGTCGGACATATCGGCGATGGCCGTGTCGTCGTCCATCACGCCCGCGCAGTTGACGGCAACGTCCAGCCGTCCAAACGTCTCGACTGCCTTTTTCACCATGCCCACGGCTGCCGCCGGGTCGCCGACGTCGCCCGCGTACCACGTCATTTCACCGGGAGCATCCTTGCATTCCTCGGCCAACTCCTTCAGCCGTTCTTCGCGGCGGGCGACCGCCACGACCTTCGCGCCCTCGCGGCAGAACAGCTCCGCCGTGGCGCGCCCGATCCCGGCGGAAGCGCCGGTCACGATGCAGACTTTACCATCTAATCTTCCCATAATGTCCTCCTCAGCAGAAAACCTTGTTTACGACAACAGCGGGCGAATCGTTGCAGCCGACGGCCAGCTCCGCGCCGTCTGGCACATCCGCGCGGACGGTGGCAAAGCCGATGTTCTTGTCCACAGTATAGCCGTAGATGGTCTGCGCGCAGCGGCCGACCTCGACGCCGTACCAGTATACCCGCTCCCAGATGGAGATGTCCTCGGTCGATTCGCGGGAAAATTCCAGACCGACCATGCGGTATTTCGGGTGCTCCTTGCGTGCGAGCGCCGCTTCCCTGCCGATGAAGTCCTTGTCGGCGGCGACGGCCCAGCCGAGGCCGCATTCATACGGGCTCAGGTGCTTGAAATCCTGCTTGAGCGCAAAGCCCTTTTCCATCGGGATGGAACGGACGTAGACCTCGAGCGTCTGCAGCTCGCGGCCGCCGACGGACGCGACTGCCTTCAGCGCCAGGTCGTGAATTTCTGCACTCTTGTCGAATGCGGAATAGATTTCATAGCCGTTTTCACCGGTGAAGCCGGAGCGATGGATATAGACGGGAATGCCGCCGAGCTTGCGCTCGCAGATGCCGAAGCGCTTGAGATCGTCGACCGGCGCGTCCAGCATGGCGTTCATCGCCTTGAGGCTGTCCGGACCCTGTACGGCGTACATATCCCAGTCATAGGTGATGATCTTCGCGTGAATATCCGCCTCGCCCTTGTGCTGCTCGATCCACGGCAGCAGGCGCGGGCCATAGAGGTCGGAGACCCAGTACAGGCCGTCCGCCATGTGCATGACGATCACATCGTCGATGATCTCGCCGGCCTCGTCCAGCGAAGCGGTGTATTTCGAGCGTCCGACCGCGACCTTGGAAATGTCGCTGATATAAATTTTTTGCAGAACCTCCAGCGCGTCCTTGCCCGTGATCTCCACCAGATCGTGCGTCCAGCGGTAGAAGCCCACGCCCTTGCGGATGGCCTCGGCGTCGGCGCGTGCGACTTGATCTTCTCTGAATAACATCGTTCGGCACCTCCTTACAGCATCCGCAGGTCTTCCTTGCGGATGACCTTGATGTACATGTCTTCTTCGTCGCGATCCTCGATCACGCACGACCATTCCGGGCTGACGAGCGTTTTCGCCGCGCCGTTCCACTGCGCTTCGTAGGCGTCGACCAGCTCGTCGAGCGGGGCCATTTCATAGCGGGCGGTGAAGTCCTCGCTCTTGACCTTGATCCACGTCTCGTCCTTCGTCCAGCGCACCATCTCATACGGCACCTGCTGCACGTCGAGCATATAGCGGATGTAGCCGCCGAGAATTCTGCCGTCGTTTTCGTCCATCTCGTGCGGCACGCCGAGGTAGCTGCGCAGGCCCTCCTTGGCAAAGGGATCGATGAACTGGTTCTTGCCGGCCGTGGCAAAGACGATACGGAACACGCGCAGGAACTCGTCTTCATCGGGGGCCATGTCCTTGATGGCCATCATCGGGAACTGGATGGACCAGACCCATCCCATCTGTGCGACCCAGTGGTACGCTTTTTCGAGCGACGTTTCCTCGCCGAAGTTCTGCGTGTACTGACCGTTGCGCAGGCACTGGCCCTCCTTGACCATGCGCTCGCGCGGGGTGTCGTGGATGGGGTCGACGGGCTGCTGCATGTGGTCGAGCCATCCCTGCTTGGGAAGGCCGTACACGTCGCGGCGCTCCGCCACGACGCGGCAGTGCTTGTTGCCGCAGCCTCGGGCCTGACACATGTTGAGCGCGACTTCATTCTCCGTCCCCTTGGAGGACGCAAGGTCGAAGTTCGCTGTGAACATGCTGGTCGTCATGTTGCACAGCTCGCTGCCGACGATGTCCCATGGACAGGTGTCCAGCTCCTTTTCCACGCGGTTGCGCGTGAACTGCACGACGCGGCCCGCCATGTTCTCCCACTCGTCGCCAGAGTCGCCGGTGATGCCGCCGAGCCAGCTCGACTTTTCACACAGCTCCGGGATGTTGAACGCCTCATAGAGCGACGCATTGACATAGTCCTTCTGTTCCTCCGGCGTACCCGCGACGGCCATGTTCATCATGTTGGCAATGTCACAGATCGCCTCGGTGCGCTTTTCCCAGCTCGGCTCAAAGATGCGCATGACCTGAAACAGATTCGCGGTCATGGCCGCGATCTGACGGTTCAGCTGCCGGTAGGCTTCTTCCTCCGGGATGAGCTTGCCCCACGCGGTCGGGAAGCATTTCCGCTGCTCCAGTTTTTCCTTTAGCATGGTATTCCTCCTGTTTCTTTTTCTACGATGCTCTTATTATAAAAAACAGCGCGTTCTGCGGAAATGCTGCAAAACGCGCGATTTTTATCATCCTGCACCGTACAGTTTGTATGGCGGCAAATCATACAATTTGTATGATTTGATTTTGTGCAAAATTGCTATTCAACCGCAAAAAAATCGAATCACCCGTACAATTTGTATGGGTGATTCATTGACAGCCGCATGGCGTCAGAATATAATAAAAAGCGAGAAAGAGATTGGAGGAAGCTCCCATGAAGCTGTGCGCGGACATTCTCTATTGGAGGCTGAAAGAAGAACTGAAGACGGTCGAGCTGCACGGCGCGGGCAGTCCGGAGCTAACGCTGAGCCGCCCGGAATTTTATCTCGACTGGACGCAGACGTTTGAGAAAAACCGCGTTTACGTCTGCTCCGCCGATCATCTGCCAGAGCGGCCGTCGCTGCGCGAAAACGTGTGTCTCGTCTGCCTCGGGCTGCATTGGAACCTGACCGCGTTCTATGACCGGTGCAGCGTGATCGTGGTCGAGGCCGAAACGGACATTTTCCGCGTCTTCAATCTGGTGCAGCATATTTTTGACCGGTATGAGGCGTGGGAAGAGCGCCTCTGGCACATTCTCCGCCACGGCGCAAGCCTGCCGCAGATGCTGGAGGTCAGCCGCGATATTCTTTCCAATCCGATGCAGCTCATCGGCTCGGACTTCCGCTATCTCGCTGTAACGGATGAGGCGTATTTTCAAAAAGATCTCGGCATCCGGCTGGATACCGAGACGTTTGACGCGGAGAAAATGGCGACGTTTCTGTCCCTGCACGACCTTTCCACCCATGTCCATGAACCGCTCTTATTGGAGCTGCAGGGCGCGCGGACGCTGTCGGTCAATGTGTTCGATCAGGAGGAATATCTCGGCTGCCTGACGGTGTTCGAGGCGTTCCGCCCGCTCCGGGATTCCGACCATTCTCTCGCGGTCTTCCTCGCCAAGCTCCTGCGGCAGGCCATCCAGCAGAACCCCGTGCTTGCCAGCACCCGCTCCGCCGTCCGCCGCGCGCTGCGCAGCGTCATTGCCGGGCAGCCGGTCGATTTTGAGCTGCGGCGGGCGCTCAGTCAGGAAAATGGGAAAACGGACTGGGTCTGCGTCCGCCTCCAGCCGAAGCTCGGCGCAGCGCCCCTGCCCGGCGCGTATCTGTCCGCCGCGCTGGAGGAGCGGCATCCCGGCGCGATGGCCTTTGAATACGAGCGCACCGTCGCCGCGTTTCTGCCCGCCGCACAGGCCGAACGCGAAACAACGGCACAGCTTCTCCCGCTGCTGGACAGGCTCGGCCTGATCTGCGGCGTGTCCGGCGCGTTTTCCAATCTGTATGAGGCAAATCAGGCGTGGTTTCAGGCGTCCAGCGCCCTACAAAACGGGCTTTTGCAGGACGGACGCAGCACAGTCTTTTACTTTCAGGACTACCTGTTGCCGCAGCTGCTCTCCGGCGCACTGGCCGGGCGACCCTCGTGGGTCTATTACCCGGATGGGCTGAAGAAGCTGAAAGCGCACGACGAAAGCTCGCAGGTCTCGTATCTGGAGACGCTGCGCGTCTATCTCGACAACAACCTTTCCGTCACCAAAACGGCGGCGGCGCTGTATCTGCACCGCTCGACGCTGCTGGATCGCCTCGCGCATATCACACAGATGCTCGGCTGCGACCTCAAGAACCCGGACTTCTGCCTGACACTCGGCATTCTCCTCCGCGCAGAGCTGCAGCAAAAGCGAGTCACTCAGCCAAAACCATAATTCGCATCTGACTACTGTTTGGCTACTATCTCCTCCAAACCCGGTTTGCCCAGTGCTTTCAATGGTTTTCAAGGAATTCAGCAAAACCGGATATTTTCGCTAAAAAACGTACAGCCCTTGAAAACACAGCATTTTATCAGTTACTG
>FR887078.1 GCA_000436735.1 Firmicutes bacterium CAG:170 | reverse complement strand
TGCGCAGCAGGATGCGCCGGAGACCGCGAAGCGGCCGCCGCGCCGGATCCGCAGGACGCTTCTGATCGCGGCGGCGGTCTGCGTGCTGGCAGGGGCGGCCTTCGCCGTGCAGGCCGGGCGGCAGAGATGGATGCTGCCCGCGCCGGAGACCTATACGGACGGAAACAACGGCATTTATGACGTACACGAGACGAACGACTATCCGCAGACATCCGATGTGCGGCCGGAGGAACCTGTCCGTCCGGAGGAGCTGCAGCCGCAGGCTCCGGACGAAGCGGTCACGGAGCAGGACGCGCCGCAGTTCACAGACGCGGACTTGCCGCAGTTCGCAGACGCGGACTTCATCCAGAAGGCGGAGGGTATTTTATTGGCGGTCGGACTGACGGATGTGGACACATCGGCGGCCTCCGTTGTGCGGCAGACGGCGCTGCTCTACGACCGCGAGGAGGCGGAGGTGTTCTTTACGCAGGATGTGTCCAATACCTCGGTCAAGTTTCACGCCGGGACCGGCGCGTTCCTGCAGCTGTCGAGCTTTGGAAACGGGGAAGCGCCCGATACGCCGGTCTGCACGACGGAGGAGGACGCGGAGGCGCTGGCGCAGAGCTATTATGAAAATCTGCCGGTGCAGCAGGGTTACGCGCTCTCGCGTATCGAAAAATATGACGAGGAGCTGTGGTCGTTCTGCTTCAGCCGTCAGGTGACGCAGACACTGTTCAATCCGTATGAGGAGGTGCGCGTCGTGGTCGATCTGACGACGGGGCGGCTCGTGCTCTGCAACGTCTTTTTCTTCCCGCTGCTCGACGATCACGAGGCGGACGATGTGCCGCTCACGCAGGAGCAGGCCATCGAGGCCGCGAAGGAGCAGAGCGGCATGGAAATGGAGGGCTTTGAGCTGAAGCAGGCGGAGGTCTGCTGCGTTCTGCCGAACTGGTTTTACACGGAGGGCGTGTGGAGCGCGGACGTGCGTTACGCCGGGGTCAGCCGTTTGGCCTGGGTGCTGACGTATGAGGACAACGGCTCCGAGATCGTCAGCCAAAATATATTTTATGTGGATTACTATACCGGCGAGCTGATCGGCGGCGATGCTGTGTAAAATTCCAGAATGTTCCTGAATCCTCCTGCGCGCGGCGGGCATACTAGAAAAGAGCTGAGGAGAGCCGCAAGCGCTTTCCTCAGAGCGCCCAACTTTGCAAAACAAAAAAGGAGGTCATGGATCATGGATCATACCCATTGCAAGGCCAACAAGTGCATCGAGTGCAGCGTTTCTTCCTGCGGGCATCACTGCGACACCGAGAACTACTGCTCGCTGGACAGAATCCGCGTCGGCACGCATGAGACGAACCCGTCGATGGACCAGTGCACCGACTGCCTTTCCTTTGTGAAGAAGTAAGAGAAGCCGGGCCGTAATTGCGGAACCCCGCCGGACAGATGGCATCTGCTGCGATCTGCCCGGCGGGGCATTTTTCGCGCGGTCGGCGCGGAAAACGCATGACAAAGCTGCCCGCGCGTTTCCATGTGCTTCCGCAGAGCGGCGTCCTTATGATCTATTGGGCGCCGCGATAGCAAACCTCGGTCTCCGGGGACGGCTCGCCGCGCTCAAATTTCAGGAGATTTTCGACCGTCGCCGCGGCGATGTTGTTCAGCGCCTCCTTTGTAAGGAATGCCTGATGCGAGGTGACAATGACGTTCGGCATGGAGATCAGGCGAACAAGCGTATCGTCCTCAATGATGCTCTCCGAACGGTCCTCATAGAACAGGTCAGCTTCCTCCTCGTAAACATCGAGACACGCCGCGCCGACCTTTCGGCTGCGCAGACCCTCAATCAGTGCCTCCGTGTCCACCAGCGCTCCGCGCGAGGTGTTTATGAGCACAGCGCCGGGCTTCATGCTTGCGATGGCGTCTGCGTCGATCATGTGCCGGGTCTCGTCGGTAAGCGGGCAGTGGAGAGAGAGCACGTCCGCCTGCTGCAGAAGCTCCGGCAGCTCCGCATAGGTCAGGCCGCTGTCCGGCGCGGGATATTTGTCGTAGGCCAGAATGTGCATACCGAAGCCCTTGCAGATGTCCGCAAAAATGCGCCCGATCTTGCCGGTGCCGACGACGCCGGCGGTCTTTCCGTGGAGATCGAAGCCGGTGAGACCGGCGAGACTGAAATTGAAGTCCCGGGTGCGGATATAGGCCTTATTGGTGTGGCGGTTGACGGTCAGCAGCAGCGCCATTGCGTGCTCGGCCACGGCGTAGGGCGAGTAAGCGGGAACGCGGAATACGCGGAGCTTTCCGGCACAGGCCCGGATATCCACGTTGTTGAAGCCTGCGCAGCGCAGGGCAAGGACGCGCACGCCCATCTCATGCAGGGCGCTGACCACGGTGGCGTTTACGGTGTCGTTGACGAACACGCACACGCCGTCGAAGCCTCGCGCCAGCCGGACGGTGTCCTCGCTCAGCTTCGTTTCGAAATATTTGATCTCCAGCCCAGTCCCGGCGATGCGCGCGTCAAAGCCGGGCTTGTCATAGGGCTTGACATCGAAAAATGCGATCTTCATGTTTTGACCTCCAAAGGATTTACGGACGGCGCACCGGCGCCGCGCTCCCGGAAGGAGCGCGGCGGATGCAGGGAGCGCCCGTCCGCTGCTGCTATTCTGCCCGGATCCTGCGCGGGCCATAGCAGGCGTGATGAAAAAATGTACGGATAGGGCTGCGCCCGCGCGGTGCCGATCCGCGTCTGCCTTTAACGCAAACCACGCAGGCGGCTGGCCGTTGTCCTCATCTTCCGGCTTCCAATAATCCGGGAAACTCAGATACCCGACATCGTGCAGCATATTGAGCGTGATCCGGAGCATTTCTCCCTCGACGTCGAAGAAGCTGCCGTCCCAATCGAAGCGCTTCTTAAAGTCGGTTTTCCAGATAAAATACTTCATTTTTTCGCTGACTTCCGCCTTTGCCACGGAAATAGATCCCCATGGTGAGCGGAAAGGAATGCAGACCGGTGTGGCCCGCACCAGCAGCTCATGTGTCACGTGCATCGGGGCCGTCCTCCTTCACAGGTACATTTTCTGAGACCGCAGGAAAAAGCCTCTGAATCATTCGATCCCCCATCTTTGAAAAAGCTCACCAAGCGTATCGCCGCACTCTGACGCATCCAGCCCGTTTTCCCGGAGCAGCTTCTTGATATCCTCCGGGAGCGGCCCATAGGTCTTTTCGTCCGATACGCCATCCGCCTCTGCTCCTGCGGTTTCGATTCCATTTTTCCGCAAAAACGCTTCGAGTTCGGATTCCAGGACCTCTTTGTGTGGATACTGGACGTTGCAAAACGGGGCGTAAAGCTCACTTGGCCCCAGCTTTTTAGATTTGAGTTCAGTGGCGTTCTTTGCCTCCGCAACAGCCCAATGAAATTCAGATTTGCTTGGGCAAAGCACATTGATCCACAGAATAGGATCAAGATAAGAGGCGGGGGCCGCCTCGATCATAAAGGGAGGGGCCGCGCTGAGCGGATATGCCGTGCCGCTTTTGATGAAGTAGCCGTGCAGCGTCGATTCGCCGACATAGGCGCAGGCTCTGGCCTTATCTGCCTCGGTTTTCCACTCGCTCCACGTCGGGAAGCGCCGCGCGTCAACATAGACGCGCATTTTCTTGCCGGATTGAAATCCGCCCTCGACCACATCAAAGTATGGCTCATCACCAGACTTTCCGTGGAATTTATTCCGCCAGAAATTCAGACAGTAAATTGCTTCATTCGGTCTTCCCATTCCATCCGTCCTTTCCGCCGCCTGATGCGGCCTGCATCTCGTGGAATTTTCGCAGCCAGTAACGGTCACGGTATTCCTTCTCTCGGCTGCGTGCCTTCTGACTGCTTCGGCGGCGCTTTTTCGAGTACGCGCGCATGTAAGCCGCACGGGCAGCTCGGATCTTCTCATCTTCTGTCAAAGACATTCCTCCCGTCGTATAAAATGTTTGCGAGATTCAGCCAGTCAGCAAAGCAAAAAACGCTGCTCCGATACCATCCCCATAAAGGAAAGCACCGAAACAGCGCGTATTGCGATATTTGTTGACTGGCCTCTGCCCGCCCTTTTGGTCCGGCACAGGGACCCGTCAAGGGAACACAAAGGCTTGAAAGGCTTTTCACCTTCATGCTTATTTTAGCACAAAACAGCGAAAAAGTAAACAGCAAACGACGAACAAATTTTCGCTTTTGCCATTCTCTCCTTAAAGCCTGCCTTCTTCTCGCAGCTTGTCCTTTATGATCGGAATGACAGATTCATAATATCGGAACGTTCTCACCGTTTTTGCAGAATGTGCTGCGACATCCAACACCAATTCGCCATATTCAGAATTTTTCAGGCCGTATTGGTTTGCGATCCGCCCGACATGATTCGCTGTGATCCCGAGCGCATTGCCGATTTCTCCCGCCGTGTGCAGAACATAGGGGGACTTCGGCAGCGGAATGACCTCACCGCCGCAAATGATCTGTGCGGCGCAGGCATTCAGCGTTTGTTCAAATGGTCCGCCCTGATATTGCTGCGCCATCTCACGCAGCAGCTTTGCTTTCTGAATTTTGCAGCTTTCCATGCGGAGCATGATCTCCATCTGCGCCGCGTCTGCCTGCTTCCGCATTCGGAGCCACGCCTCGGCGGCGACGGTCATGGCGTCGTCCTGCGTCTGTATCCACTCCGCGCCGCGCTTGCTGCCGCCTCTGTGGACCGTCTACGCCATTTTCTGCAAGACGGTATATTGTTCCTCACCGCTCATGCTGCGCCACGCAGCGCTCACACCGGCGGCGGTTATGATCCTTTCCATATTCGATTTCTTTCCGGCTAACAAGCCCGTCTGAGGTGCGGGCGGGAAGTCCCGTCCGCTGTCCTCTCTTACGCCACAATAAAGCGGCGGCTTGTGGCGGACTTGGTGAAGCGCTCGGCCAGTTCGGGCATCGCCTTCTTGAACGCCGTGCTGTCAAAGCGGCAGCTGGTCACGCTCTTCCACGTGATCTTGTAATCCGCACCCGTCAGCATGTCGGCGTCGATGGCGGTCATGTGCGCCTTGATCGCGTCCTGAATGCTTTCGCTCTCAGCGGTGAGTTCGCCGGCCATGCGGCGCAGCTCACGAAGCTCGTTGACCTTGCTCTGAATTTCTGTGTTGCTCATTGGTAAAGCCCCTTTCCTTTTTCGGCGGGCTGTGCTATACTGCAAGCAGCCCTTTTCGGCTGCGCTTCCGGCTTGCTTCCTACGGCCTCCGGGAGCGCTTTTCTTTATTCCGGGGAACTCCGGCGGCTGGGGGCTTTCAACTGATCTCGTGAGCCTTGCTGCACTTTGCTGTTCCTTCCCAACTCTTATAGATGTTCTTTACCCATCTTCTGCCGGTGTCTGAACTGTTTTCGTTTGTTCCCCTTGACTGTCTTAATTATAGCACCTAAATTATGTGCTGTCTATCGATGAATTGCACATATTTTAGGTGCTATTTCTGCGAAATTTTGCACTTGATACATGTGCTTTCTTGCGCTATAATATAAAAAATGAGAAAAAAGTCAATGCCAGATTGCCTGAGTGATTTTCAAAAGGAGGCGCAGAATATGCCGGTAGGTTACAAGATTGACATTCTTGCGGCGCTGAAAGCGGCAGGGTATAGCTCGACACGGATTCGCAACGAAAAACTTATGGGGCAAGCGACACTCCAGCAGCTCCGCCACGGAGAACTTGTTTCATGGATGAACATTGCGACGATCTGCAAGCTGCTGCAATGCCAGCCGGGAGACATACTGGAGTATACGGAAGAAAAGGGCGGTGAAGCAGAATGACCTACGCTGACCGATACCACCTGACGCCGGAGCAGAGCCGCTTCCTTGCAAAGAAGAAGTGGGATGAAAACGTCTACTGCGGCATGAAGATGGAAAACCGCGCCGTGACCTTCCCGCAGACCAAGACCATTCTGGAGGGCGTCAACGTTCCCGGTGTGCAGCTCGACGATATCCAGGCAATTTTGAATATGCGCGACGCATGGCGCTTTCTGATGGGTTCGATCAACGAGCCGGTCACGCTGGAATATCTCTGCAAGCTGAACGAGTTCATTGCCCGCAACGAAGCGCTGGAATGGGGCAAACTGCGCACCGGCAGCGTGGCCATTTCCGGCACGGACTACGCGCCGCCTGTGCCGCAGGAAGCAGCTGTCCGGGCAGAGCTGGCCGCGATCCTTGCCGCCGATACCTCGGCTACAGAAAAGGCGTTGACGACCTTTTGCTGGGGTACGCGCGGGCAGCTCTTCTGGGATGGCAACAAGCGCACCAGTCTGACGCTGGCAAACAAGATCCTGCTCCAAGCCGGGGCGGGCGTTCTGACCATTCGCGATCAAAACATGGAGCAGTTCAACGAAGCGCTGCTGAACTACTACAACACCGCCGAGGCCGAGCCGCTGAAAGCATTTCTGTATGAGAACGCAATACAGGGCTTGGAATTATAAGATCGAGATACACAAACGGATTTGTCAACTGCACCATCTCGGAGACGATGGAGCGGGACAACGAAAAGCGCTGACAGACACCAATCAGACGCTGAGAGACGTTTCGAGAGTTTAAAGAATTAACGAAATTGCATTGACAAAACGGCGAAAACTGCATATACTTCAAGTAGGCAGCAACGAGTTTGTCTGCCGTGACGTCGAAGCGGTGGCTGTTTCGGGAAGCAGTTTTCCGTGGAGTCTGACCGAGGGTTATGTGTTACCTCAACCCGAATAGGCACTTGCCGAAAGAAGACACTTGATTTGAGGCTTTGCGTCCGCGCGAGGCCTCCTTTTTTTGTAAAGAGAGACATATGCGATGGATTTGTTGTATGAAGCTGCGTCCGCGTGGCAGGAGCTAACCGCCTTTACATACCGGATCACCTATGGAAAACGCGGTGTTTTACACACAATCACGTTAAAATTTGAGGTCAGCGAGTTCTGCCATCTGGCAGGCTTTCAGTACATGAACGATATTGTTTTACCGTTTCGGTTCTCGCACGCAAAGGCCGTCGATGCGGCGCTGACCGGGCGAATCACGCAGGCGCATATAGCAAAGAGTGAAAATTGGGAAGCCATCAAAGAGCGGCTGACGGCGATCACGAAGCTGAGACAGGCGCTGGATACGTCGTTCAGCGTGTATAAGTTCAATCCGGGAGTGCTGCCGTAGCCGCTTTCCATCTTGAAGGTCGAGCGGAACGGCCAGCCAATATACAAAAGCCCGGGCTTCAAGGAATAGTGGCTGCAAATAAAATTGTGTCGTTTATGGCACCCCCAAATTACCGCACATTTACCGCGAACCAGCAGGCGCATGAAGCCGGCAAGGGTAAGGCCCGGAGCTTGCCGCAGAGTATAAGCAGCGCCAGCCTGAACGTGAAGCCAACCACACAGCAAGCAGCACCCACACAGTGAGCGGCATCCACACAGTGAGCGGTATCCGCACAGCAAGCAGCGCCCACAGCAAGAGCGACAGCACAAGGCGAGACTGACGATGCAGCACACAGTGAACAGCTGAAGCATGACTGTCTGAGCGCCCCAAGCCCGAAAGAACAGCAAACGGCACGCCTGAGACGCCTATGAAGCGCGAAAACGGACACGCTGTTAAATGCTGGATCGGCATAGAGACCCGTCGAAAAATTTATCACGACAACCCCCGCTTCCGGAGAAAGAACGCCGCTCACACGGCATGAACAGACAGCCGTATGAGGGCAGCATCCGGCGACCGCGAGGAACCCCATTGGCTTTGTCCGGACGTTGGAGACCGCCGCATCATATACACGATAGGGAGGCGGCCTGCCTGCCGCCTGCATGACCGGCGGCGAAGCAGCAGACGGACTCATAAGAATTCATAAAATACCGTGAGAGGCCCAGTGAAGTGCCCCCTGTCAAGTCAATGTCATTAAGTTAAGCCTGCGCAAAGGGCAAAGCAGCTACCGCAAGTAAGCAAAAGAGCTTATTTTTGCGGTAGCTGCCCTTTTTGCGCATGACAAAAGCAGGTGTCCAGAGGACATCTGTAATTACGTAATGTGCTTATCGGCTTCAGGCAGCTGAACGAAAAATAGATGTAAAAGTCCGAAATATGGGATATTAAAAATGCTACAATGATCTCAGAAAACGCAGGAGGTCATTGGCATGGC
>FR887077.1 GCA_000436735.1 Firmicutes bacterium CAG:170 | reverse complement strand
ACCGCCTGCGCGGCCACGCCGGGGCGCTCATGCGCCATACGCACGGAAGCCTGACCATTCAAGAGCCGACGGAAACCCGCTCCAGTGCCAGCCTGACGCTCGACGTGCCGCTTCCTGTCGTGGTACTGAACGAATACATCCGCAAGCATTTTTCCATGCTCATGGAACTCAGCGACAGCATATCCCTGTCGAGCTTCGGCAGCAGACTGCGCATCGGGTGTACCGTCTGCGGGTTGTGGGAAAAGTAACGGCAGAACGTGGACGGATGGAGAAGTGCTGCTAGATTAGGGTAATCTAACCGACGTTTCATGATTGTAAAACCACGCCGTCAGCACCTGCGCAGACGGATATGCTCTGACCATCGCGTTGGTCGTTACTCCCACTGCAAAGTTTCCTGTATCTGAGAATCTGTAAATTTGTTACATGTGCAGTGAAGCAGTTGAAAGCCGTGGTTTTCGCCCAACTTCATAAATGAAAAAACGTGAGAAAGCCGCTCTTGATATAGTCCCCTTAGAGTCAATGTCATTAAGTTAATTTTTAAGACGCTCGATCACTTATAATGGTGGTTGAGCGTTTTTGTTTTAGCGCGGGGGGACATATAAAAATAATATTTTGTGCTTATCGGCTTAACGCAGCTGGGCGCAAAATCTTGTAAAAGTCTGAAATATAGGACAGCAGAAGTGCTACAATGATCTCAGAAAACGCAGGAGGTCATTGGCATGGCACGAGCAGAGAGCATCACATTTGGGGAGTTTCGCACCAGATTCAGCACGGAAGAAATCTGCCGGGCGGAATT
>FR887076.1 GCA_000436735.1 Firmicutes bacterium CAG:170 | reverse complement strand
AGCGGCTATATCCTGAAGTAGCAGACCAATACAACACCAATCCGTTTCAGGTCGTCCGAAACATTGACGGGTTTGCCTGCGCCTCCTGGCATGAAAATGCCGACCTCTTACGCAGCCTTACTTACCGTCCGCTGACGACAGCTCCGACCTCTGCGCAGTTTTTGCGGATACTTGTGCATGATATCCGGAGAAGATCTGTATAGCGTATAGCCGCGTTTTGGAGCATATGCATCAGAATGCGCTCACTTCCTCTGACCTTCAGCAGATCCGAAAGGGTGTGATTTTTCTTATGCCCGATGTGTCAGTCTAATCGACAGACACATCGGGAGCTTATGGGTATCAACACACGGACAACTGCGCTTCTGAATGGCTCACGCGAATCGTGAATAACACAAAAGGCACGACGCTTGGTCGTGCCTTCGCTGTATGTTTTTTCTGACCGCCTAATTCAGCAGGTGCGGCTTTCAGGTGTTCTTTTTTGCGCTGGACCTTGTGGTAAGGACCTTGCTTGCCCATGCGAAGAAGTATGGCACAGAGTTGAACAGATAACTGGTGTGCATCAGTTCGTCCAGCAGCTCTTCCATCGTAAACGGCCGGTATCCATAGGGGCTCATCTCGCCAATATAATCGTCCAGCTGGTCACGCGCCGCCGCCCGCAGGAACTTCTTCGTATCCTTGTTCGCTTTCGCAAGGCGCTTGATGTAGTCCTCTGCCTTATCAAACTGATTCAGCTTGTAATACAGAACTGCCAGCGGCAGGAGCATCTGCGTTTCCTCGTAGGAGTCAAACTGCTTATGGAGCGCCAGCGCGTGCATTTCGTCTTCCATGAAGACGTACAGGTGCATCAGCTGATAGCGGACACCGAGATTATCGTTCTCGCACAGCTCCAAAAGGCGCTGCCCCACGTCGATCGCCCGGCGCATCATGCCGCAGGAAATTAAAACGTCAAAGTATGTATAGCGCACGCGCATATATGGTCTGGTTTCAAACGCTGTCCAAAACTCACCGGCGTACTCCTTGAACGCGCCGGACTTTTCCATCTGCTTGTCTGCTGTGTCGAGCAGCTCCTGCAGGGCAAGCCGCCGCTCGTCCGGCTGCTCCGCTGTACGCAGGATCAATTGGAGTCTTGCATCCAGATTGTCCGGCTCCAGCTCCAGCGCCTTGTGCAGATATTCCACGCTTTTTTTCTTCGACGTGACCTGTTTGGCGAGATCCAGATAATCGTCCGCCGTTTCAGGCGTAGATTCTTTCTGCTCTTTGCATTTTAGATTGTATTCTGCAAAGAACCGCTCCGCTAGGGCATCCACGTCGGCTTCGTTCTCCGTGTCCTCTGCGTGAGCGTCCAGGAATTTCTGCAATTCTTTCAAAACCTTTTCTGAGTCTCTGCTCATTATGATGCCTCCCGTATTTGTTGTGTGGATGGCTTGTCGTTAGATTTTCCTATGTGATTATACCAGATTCGTCAGCCTTCGTCGAGAGATAAATGCCAAAATAACCATAATTCTTACCAGTCCGCACTGCATTCAGTTTACATTATTCTCTTTTTCCTGAATAGCTTTTCCATGCAAAACCGGCGATTTCAAAGAGGAAGACGGCATCACATTTCTTCCGTTGTATACTTGATCCCTAAACCTAGCCCTTTATTTCTGCAGCGCTTGCGGTGAGCTCGTCATGCAGAGCCTGCGCGGTTTGAAGGTGGGAATTGCGCATATCTTCAAAGTTGATGGAGATAAACTGCGTCTGGCTGACGCCGGATTCCGTGAGCTCCTGCCGGATCAGCTCCAACATGACCGACTTTCCGCAGCGGCGGATACCGCTGATGATCTTGATAAGCGCTGTCCCGATAAACGGCCGGATACGGCTCATATACAGTTCTCGTTTTATCATAAAACTTCACTCCCCTTCCGTGGCTGACCATGGCATAGCACATTTACAAGGGAAGCTCGATGCGGAAATTGCGGTTTTATAAGTTATAACTGATGAAATGTATAATTCGGAAAAATATATCAGGCAAACCCGAGGATGAAGAAATACTCCTGCGAAGGCCGGCCTCCGCTTTGCAGCCGCACAGCCAA
>FR887075.1:966-1972 GCA_000436735.1 Firmicutes bacterium CAG:170 | reverse complement strand
GCAAGACAGAAAAGAATGGGCCGCCGGAGGCATTCCGCACGGTTGGTGCAGAAAAAATAGGCTGCCGGAGGTATCCTGCGCCATTCCGGCGCAAAAAAGCATGTATTCGGCGTGCAAAATAAAAAAACCGTCGCAGGACAAGCCTACGACGGTTGGCAGGGGATGAGGGATTCGAACCCCCGCAAACGGAGTCAGAGTCCGGTGTGCTACCGTTACACAAATCCCCTATTTGTACTCTGCGTCAAAACGCAAGTATTATTATACTGAGATTCGCAAAAATGTCAAGACTAATTTCATCGGTTTTGCAAAAATTAAGGTGAGAATATTTTTCGTGCGCGAACGGCGAAAATGCACTGGAAATATCCCCCGCCGCTTCCAGCCTTTTTTCGGCTGGGATGCGGAAGCCGCCGGAAAACCGCGTCCGCGCATTTTCTGACAAGGAAACGCCGCTTGTTTTTGCTAATCCCCTGCCCGACTGAATTTCGCGGAGACAGGCATATTAAGCACTGTGAGATTTGGCGCAGGAGAGGATGCTTGATGATGAAACAAATCAAAAATCGCGTGCGGCAGCTCGGCGTGACGCTGACGCTGCTGGCGCTGCTGGTCACGCAGGTGCTGGCTGCCGTGCCCGCATACCTGATCCCCGGCGGGAACACGGTAGGAATCAAATTATATACGCGCGGACTGGTCGTAACGGCGGTCTCCGACGGCATGGCCGCGCAGGCTGCCGGGCTTAAGGCCGGGGACACGATCCTTGCGGCGGATGGCGACCCCGTCCGCACGGCGCAGAGCCTCTGCGCGCACCTTCAGGAGGGAAAGCCGGTCGTTCTGACGGTACTTCGCGGCGAACAGGAGGCAAAATTCCTCGTTTCGCCGGAGAAAACGGAGGACGGCTGCCGCCTCGGGCTGACGCTCCGCGACCACATCGCGGGCATCGGGACCGTCACCTATTATGACCCGGACAGCCGCCGCTTCGGCGCGCAGGGCCACGGCGTCAGCAGCGCGG
>FR887075.1:0-864 GCA_000436735.1 Firmicutes bacterium CAG:170 | reverse complement strand
AGCCGCGGCACGCCGGGGATGCTCAAGGGCGACTTTGACCTGTCATGCGCGCTCGGAAGCGTGACGGCCAACAACGAATGCGGCGTTTTCGGCGTGATGCAGAGCCTGCCGCGCAAGGCGGCGGTGCCGGTCGCGGAGGCCGGCGAGGTGCACACCGGTGCTGCGGCGATTTTGTCGAACGTCAGCGGCACGGAGATCCGGGAATATACCGTGGAGATCCTGAAGCTCTATCCGGACGCCGGGAATGGGCGGAATCTGCTGCTGAAGGTGACAGACCCCGCCCTGCTGGAAAAGACCGGCGGCATCGTGCAGGGTATGTCCGGCAGTCCGATCCTGCAGGACGGGAAGCTGATCGGCGCGGTCACGCATGTGCTCGTCAACTCGCCGGATACCGGCTATGGGATCTTCATCGAAAATATGCTGGACGCGGCAGGATAACAGAGGGGACGGCCTTGGCCGTCCCTTCACCGCACGCGGCACATCGGGCTTGACTTTCGAGGGGCAGTGCGGTACAATCTGGTTATCGACATATGCCGCTTTCAATGCGCGGCAAAGGAGGCATTTTCATGTATCAGACCACTTTGAAAATCGACGGCATGGTATGCTCCATGTGCGAGAGCCATGTCAACGACGCTGTCCGCAAGGCGTTTCCGGTCAAAAAGGTGACGTCCTCGCACAGCAAGGGCGAGACCGTCATTCTCTCCGAACAGCCTCTGGAGGAGGCAGCCGTCCGCGCGGCCATCGAGCCGACCGGCTACGGTGTGCTGGCGTTTGAATCCAAGCCCTACGAAAAGAAGGGGCTGTTCCACTTCGGGAAGTGACCTCATTCAGAAACCTGTTTCAGCGCGGGCCGGTGCGGTGCAC
>FR887074.1 GCA_000436735.1 Firmicutes bacterium CAG:170 | reverse complement strand
GAGATCGAAGACGGGATGCTGACCGGTGTGACGGAGCGCACGAAGATCTTCAAAAAGGGCGCGGATGCGGAGTACACCGAGGACGGCGAGCATTTCTTCCCGCTGGCGGGCGATACCATCGTGTCAATGAATCTCTGGGGCTTCTCGGCGCGTGTGCTCGACGAGCTTTGGGACCGCATGGGCGCGTTCCTGAAGGATGCCATTCCGAAAAATCCGCTCAAGTGTGAATACTTCCTGCCGTTTGTGGTAAATGAGCAGCTTGCAGACAAGTCCGCAAGCGTGCAGGTGCTGCCGTGCGAGGAAACATGGTACGGCGTGACCTACCGCGAAGATCTGGCATCTGTCAAGGAAGCTGTGGCGCGGATGAAGGCGGAGGGCATTTATACGGAAACGCTCTGGAAGTGAGCAGGAACGGCGGCGCTCAAAAGCGCGCCGTGATTGACAAACCAGCAAAAGCCCTGTATCATCGTGTGCATAGGATATTCCCGAACGGGGAATTCTCTGAAAACATGAGGTGATCGTATGTTTTGGGATACAACGTATATTCTGGTGA
This sequence comes from Firmicutes bacterium CAG:170, assembly GCA_000436735.1. GTDB lineage: Bacteria > Bacillota > Clostridia > Oscillospirales > Oscillospiraceae > CAG-170. The sequence goes on along the minus strand of FR887074.1, from coordinate 781 downwards.
TCCTCGGCGCGGTGCTCTGCGCGGCGGCGTCCTGGAACATCAGCCAGACCTACCGGCGCTACAGCGCGTTTTCGAATGCCAGAGGACTCACGGCGGAGGCGGTCGCGGCCATGATCCTGCGCGGCGCGGGCATTCCCGACGTGCGGATCGAGCGCATCGGCGGCTCGCTGACAGACCATTATTCGCCCGGAGAAAGGGTGCTGCGCCTTTCCGACAGCGTATACGGCTCGACCTCCGTTGCGGCCATTGGCGTCGCGGCGCATGAATGCGGCCACGCGATCCAGCACAAGGTGGGGTATTTTCCGCTCAAGCTGCGTTCGCTCTCCGTGCCCATCGCCAATATCGGATCGAAGCTCTACTGGCCGGTGATTTTGCTGGGACTTATTCTGAGCTATATGCAGCTGGTGCAGATCGGCGTGCTGCTGTTCGTTTTTGTCGTGCTTTTCCAGCTGATCACGCTGCCGGTGGAATTCAATGCATCCGGCCGTGCGCTCCGCATCCTCGAGGAACGGGGAATTCTGGCAGGAGACGAGCTGAAGGGCGCGGAAAAGGTGCTCCGCGCGGCGGCAATGACGTATGTCGCCTCGCTCTTTTCCTCCATTCTTCAGCTGCTGCGGCTGGTTCTGCTGACGCGGCGGGATAATCGGAGAAGATAACGAATGAAAAATGCCCGCGCAGACGGAATGATATAGTCCCCTTAGAGTAGACACTCGAAATAGCAAAAATTTCGAGACTGCAATAAGGGGACTATTATTATGCCAAGAAAGAGACAGAAGAACAA
>FR887073.1 GCA_000436735.1 Firmicutes bacterium CAG:170 | reverse complement strand
GGGGAACCGTGTGGGTCACATAGCCGTGCGCGGCGGAACTCTACGAGTTTTTTGACAGACTGAAGGCCCGCTGCAAAGCAGCGGGCCTTTCCATCACACATCTCTGAGCTTTTCAAAAAAGCTTTTTTTCTTCGGCTGGCTTTCCTCGCCGCTGCAATCCTCGAGCTTTTTGAGCAGCTCCTTCTGCTCCCGGCTCAGGTGCGTCGGCGTTTCGACCGTCACGGTCACATACTGATCGCCGCGCGTCTTATAGCCGACATACGGGATGCCCTTGCCGCGCAGGCGGAAGGTCGTGCCGGTCTGCGTGCCCTCGGGGATGCTGTAGCGCACCTTTCCGTCGAGCGTCGGCACCTCGATGGTCGCGCCGAGCGCGGCCTGCGAGAACGTGATCGGCATTTCGCACAGCACATTCGCGCCGTCGCGCGTAAAGATCGGATGCTTGCGCACCGAAACCGTCACCAGCAGATCGCCGTTCGGGCCGCCGTTGGAGCCTGCGTTGCCCTCGTCGCGGACACGGAACGACTGTCCGTTGTCGATACCCGCCGGGACCTTGACGCGGAGCGTCTTGCTGCGGCGCACCTTGCCCTTGCCCTTGCAGGTGGTGCAGGGATCCTTGATGATCTTGCCGGTGCCGCCGCACTTCGGGCATTGCTGGTTCGACTGCATGGTCATGCCCATGAAATTCTGCTGCGTGCGCACTGTACCGGTACCGCGGCAATAAGTACACGTCTCCGGCTGCGCACCCTCGCGGCAGCCGCTTCCGTGACAGGTCGGACACGCCTCAATGCGCTGGAAGCTGATCTCACGCTCGCAGCCGAAGGCTGCCTCCTCAAAGCTCAGCTCCACCTCGGCGACGATGTTCTGACCCTTCGCCGGGCCGCTTCTGCGTGCGGACGACGATGCGCCGCCGCCGAAGAAATCGCCGAAAATATCGCCGAGATCGCCGAAGCCGCCGAATCCGCCAAAGCCGCCGAAGCCCGCACCCGCGTTCGGGTTGAAGTTCGGATCGACGCCCGCGAAGCCATACTGATCGTAGCGCGCCTTTTTATCCGCGTCGGACAGCACCTCGTAGGCCTCGTTGACCTCCTTGAACTTTTCCTCCGCGCTCTTGTCGCCGGGATTCTGGTCGGGATGGTACTTCATCGCCAGCTTCCGGTAGGCCTTCTTGATCTCCGCGTCGGAGGCGTTTTTCTCGACGCCGAGCACCTCGTAATAATCTCTCTTATTCTGATCTGCCATCTATCTCTCACCTCAATTTCGGTGGAAACAGCCGAGAGGGGCGGTAGAGCCGCCCCTGATCTGCTGCATGTGTCAATTACTTGACTTCCTCGTAGTCTGCATCGACGACGCCGTCGTCGCCTGCGCCGTTCTGCGGGCCATTGCCGGCAGCGCCTGCCGCGGCGTTCGGGTCGCCCTGCGGAGCCGCGTTCTTATACAGCTTCTCGGAGACTGCGTAGAACGCCTTCTGAACCTCGTCGGTCGCGGCCTTGATGGCGGCAACGTCGTTGCCCTTCTGGGCTTCCTTCAGCTTTTCGATGGCTGCCAGAACCGGTGCCTTGTCGCTCTCGGAAACCTTATCGCCCATCTCGTTCAGCGTCTTTTCAGACTGGTAAACGACCTGATCGGCGGTGTTGCGGGCATCGACCTCGTCCTTGCGGGCCTTGTCCTCTGCCGCATACTGCTCGGCCTCCTTGACGGCCTTGTCGATATCCTCCTTCGACAGGTTGGAGGAAGCGGTGATGGTGATCTTCTGCTCTGCACCGGTGCCAAGATCCTTCGCGGAGACGTTCACGATGCCGTTGGCGTCGATGTCGAACGTGACCTCGATCTGCGGTACGCCGCGAGGCGCCGGAGCGATGCCGGTCAGCTGGAACTTGCCAAGGGTCTTATTGTAAGCGGCCATCTCGCGCTCACCCTGAAGAACGTGAACCTCCACAGAGGTCTGGTTGTCCGCAGCGGTAGAGAACACCTGGCTCTTCTTGGTCGGGATGGTGGTGTTGCGGTCGATCAGCTTGGTGAACACACCGCCCATCGTCTCAATGCCGAGGCTCAGCGGAGTGACATCGAGCAGCAGCAGGCCCTTGACGTCGCCGCCAAGCACGCCGCCCTGAATGGCTGCACCGACAGCCACGCACTCGTCGGGGTTGATGCCCTTGAAGCCTTCCTTGCCGGTCAGCTTCTTGACCTCGTCCTGCACAGCAGGGATACGGGTCGAGCCGCCGACCAGAAGGACCTTGGAGATATCGTTTGCCGTCAGGCCAGCATCGGCCATTGCCTGCTTGACCGGGCCAGCGGTGGCCTCGACCAGATGCGCGGTCAGCTCGTTGAACTTTGCACGGGTCAGCGTGACATCCAGATGCTTCGGGCCGGTCGCGTCAGCGGTGATATACGGAAGGTTGATGTTCGTGGAGGTGACGCCGGACAGCTCGATCTTGGCCTTTTCGGCGGCTTCCTTCAGTCTCTGCATGGCGACCTTGTCGTTCGACAGGTCGATGCCCTCTGCCTTCTTGAATTCGGAAACAAGGTAATTCATGACGCACTCGTCGAAATCGTCGCCGCCGAGGTGCGTGTTGCCGTTGGTCGCCAGAACCTCGATAACGCCGTCACCGATGTCGAGGATGGAGACATCGAACGTGCCGCCGCCAAGGTCATAGACCATGATCTTCTGCTCGGCTTCCTTATCGACACCATAGGCCAGCGCCGCCGCCGTCGGCTCGTTGATGATACGCTTGACCTCAAGGCCGGCGATCTTGCCGGCGTCCTTGGTGGCCTGACGCTGTGCGTCGTTGAAGTATGCCGGAACGGTGATGACCGCCTCGGAGACGGTGCCTCCCAGATATGCTTCGGCATCTGCCTTCAGCTTCTGAAGGATCATAGCGGAAATTTCCTGCGGGGTGTACTTCTTGCCGTCGATGTCCACCTTGTAATCGGTGCCCATGTGGCGCTTGATCGAAGAGATCGTGCGGTCATGGTTGGTGACAGCCTGACGCTTTGCGACCTGACCGACCATACGCTCGCCGGTCTTGGAAAATGCTACGACAGAGGGGGTGGTGCGATTGCCTTCGGCGTTCGCAATAACGACGGGCTCGCCGCCTTCCATAACGGCAACGCAGCTGTTAGTTGTACCAAGGTCGATACCAATAATCTTACTCATAATCAATTCCTCCAATTTATATCAAGACAAGTTTTTTACAAATTTATATGCTTCCCGCCCAGCGGGGAGTTTGCTTTTAATTTGCGACCTTGACCATCGCAAAACGGATGATCTTGTCGCCCACGCGGAAGCCCTTCTGAAAGACCTCCACGATCGTGTTTTCACCGGCGCTTTCGTCCTCGCAGTGCATCACGGCATTGTGCTCGGCGGGATCGAAGCTTTCGCCCGCTTCGCCGAAGGCCGTCACGCCCAGCTTTTCAAACACGCCTGTCAGCTGGGTCATGGTCATTTCCACGCCCTTCTTGAACGCATCGTCCGCAGTTTCCTGCTTGAGCGCACGCTCAAGATTGTCATACACCGGCAGGAACTTGCCGACGGTCTCGGCCCGGATGTCGGTGTAAAGATTGTCCTTTTCGCGCTGAGAGCGCTTGCGGAAGTTATCATATTCCGCTGCGAGTCTCAGATAGCTGTCATGCTCCTTTGCAAGTGCCTGCTGAGCCTTTTCAAACTCGGAAAGCTCCTGCTTCTGCGCATCCTCCGGCTTGGCCTCCGTCTCGGGCTTCGAGGTCTCCTCCGGCTTTTCCTCCGGAGCAGTCTTCTCTTCCTTTACCGGCTCCGCCGTCTGCGTCTCGTTCTGCTTTTCATCGGCAGCCTTCTGGGCTGTCTTTTTTTCTTCGCTCATATTTTCATGCCTCCGAGGTGATTTCCTTCTGATTCTCAGCTGTTTCCAGCTGCTGCGGCTGACCCTTGCCGAACATCCGGCTCAGGTTCTCCGCGAAATAGCTCAGCCGCGCTGTAATCTGTGCGTAATCCATTCTGGTCGGCCCTACGACGCCGATCATGCCCTGCATTCCGTCGCCGATGTCGAACTTGGTGACGACCACGCTGGTGTCCTTCAACTCACGCGCCACATTTTCCGGCCCGACCAAAATCTGCGTTTTGGCTCCGGAGCCGAGCGCCGCGGGCAGGTTGGAAATGATCTCTTCGTCCAGTGTGGACAGAACCTCCTGCGCCTTTTCGGGATCGCGGTATTCCGGCTGGCCGAGAAGCTTTGCCTGACCGGTCATATAGACCTCGCTGTGCTGCTCCCGCAGGAGCTGCATCGTGAAGTCCGTCACCACAGGCACAAGGCTTGCAGCGTTTCCAGCCGAGCGTGTGACTCTTGCGAGCACGTCCGGCGTGATCTGCTCCGCCGTCAGCTCCGTCAGGCTTGCGTTGAGGACGGCGGACAGGAGCTTCAAATCCTGCTCTGTCACGTTCAGCGGCAGCTGAATGAGCTTGTTCTTGACCTGATTGCTGTTGGTCATGACGACCAGAATGAAGCTGTTCGCTTCGGCAAGGATCAGATCGAAGCGCTTGACCGTCACGCTTCCCTGCGCAGCCGCCATGGCATACGCCGGAAGGTTGGTCATCTTGGAGACGAGCTTGCCGACCTGCGAGATCGCCTGATCGAACTGCTGAAGCTTGGCCTCCATCGCCTGATTGATGGACTTTGTCTCGTCCGTCGTCAGTCGGTAGTCCTGCATCAGCTCGTCCACATACAGGCGGTAGCCTGCGGGGCTTGGCACACGTCCTGCGGAGGTGTGCGGCTGCTCCAGCAGCCCCATCGTCGTCAGCTCCGCCATTTCATTGCGGATGGTCGCCGGAGAAAAATCCATTCCCGGCATCGCGGCGATGGTCTTGGAACCGACCGGCTCGGCCGTGCGGACGTAATTGTCCACGATGGCCCGCAGGATCTTTTTCTTTCGCTCTGAAAGCTCCATCGCTGTCCCTCCGTTCCGGTCCGTTCATTTAGCACTCCATCTCTCTGAGTGCTAAACGCAGTGTACCACCACTCCGAAGCGTTGTCAATACCCTACTTTTGAATATTTTGTGAATATCGCAAAGAATTTTCCTGCGCCTCCTAGCCGCGCGCTTTCTCTTCCAGAGCTGTCCCACCGGAGGCCCATCCCGCCTCAAAAAGCGCGCAAAAGGCCCGCAGAGCAGTTTCCTGTCTGCGGGCCGGTGCTGTATTATTCCTCGGAGGCGGCCTCCGGCTTGTAGCGGCTGTAGGCCACGACAATGCGGCGGTTCGGCTCCGTGCCGGTGGAGAAGGTGGTCACGTCGGGATGATCCTGAAGCGCAGCATGGATCACATGGCGCTCATAGGCGTTCATCGGCTCAAGCGTGATGTTCCGGCGGTACTTGACGACCTTTCCGGCGACCTTCACGGCAAGTCTCTGAAGGGACTCCTCGCGCTTGAGGCGATAGTTTTCCGCATCCACATTGATGCGCACGCGCTTGGTCTGGCCGCGGTTGACGGCGTAGTTCGTCAGATGCTGGATAGCGTCGAGCGTCTCGCCGCGGCGTCCGATGAGGATGCCGAGGTTTTCGCCGACCAGATCCACAGCGTAGGTCTCGTCGGCAGCCTTGACGGCGTGCGGCACGGCGTCGGAGCCCATGTGTTCGAGCAGGCCCTTGATGAACTGCTCGATCTTCTCCTCTACGGAGCCTGGCTCTGCCGGTGCGTAGACCTTCGGCTCAACGGGAGCCTTGGGCGCGGGCTGTTCGCGGCGCTCCGCGGGGGCCTTGGGCGCTCTGGACTGCTGCGGCTTGCGATCCGTGCGCGGCTTCTGCTCACGCGCGGGTCTGGGCTGCTGCGGCTTTGCCTCGGGCTTCGGCTCTGATTTCGGCTCGGATTTCGGCTGTGCCATTGCGGGCGCGGGTGCTGCGGCCGGAACGGCGGGCGCAATGACCTTCGGCGCTGCGGCGGCTTCCTGCGCGGGCTTCTTGGGCTTGCTTCTGGATGCGGAGGACAGCGCGGGCTTGGGTGCCTCGTCCGGGGCCTCATAGGTCACCTTGACCTTTGCCGGCTGCGCGCCGATGCCAAGGAAGCCGGATTTCGGATTGTCCAGCACTTCGACCGAGACGCTGTCACGATCCATGCCGAGCTGCTCGAGCGCGGCCGCGATCGCAAGGTCAATGGTCTTGCCGGTAGCGGTGATGAATTTTTCCATATTCTACGTTACTCCTCGGTTTTCGTATCCGTATCTGCGGCGGACGCTTTTTTGCCGTAGTGATTCGGGTCATACGCGCGGCCCTTGGCATACGGACGGCTTGCATCGCCGGAAAGGGGCTTCTTTTCTTCCTTTTCGGACGCGGCAGCGGGATTCTTCTTCGCCTCGTATTCACGGGCGGCGGCAGCAGCCGCTTCCTTTTCCTGCTGCTTGAGCTTCTTCTTGCTGATGTTGTCGGTGATGCCGTCGGGATTCTGTTCGCGGCGCAGCGCACGCTGACGCTCCTTTTCATCCTCCTCGGCGCGGCGCTTGGCGGCAAGCTCCTGTCTGATGGCATCCTCCTCGTCATAGACCTTGCGGAAGTGGACGGTCAGGAAATAGTCCTGAATTGCGCCGAACACAGCCTGCGCGATCCAGTAGATGGAGATCGCGGCGGGCATGGAGTAGCCGATCCAGAGAGACATGAGCGGCATCATCAGCATCATGGTCGTGTTGGTCTGGTTCGCGGTCTTGGCAGCGGCCTCGTCCTGTTCGCCGTCGGCATTGGTCGCGACCTTGTTGTTCATCTTCTGGCTGAACCACATGGACACGGCCTGCAGACCGGCGGAAACGACCGGGATCAGGAACAGGCCGATCTGGGACCAGGTCGGATTTTCCCATTTCCAGAACTGGAACGTTGGGATCGATGCAAGGTCGATGCCGATGAAGGAGAAGCTGATCTCCCGGAGCTTGGCCCCCTCCAGAATGGGGAGTGCCTTCAGCTCATCGAGGAATTCGCCCAGATGACCGGCTGCGGCCAGCTGCGCATAATAGGCGTTTCCGCCCAACTCCACGCCGCTGGCCTGAATGTAGGCGACGACGGCGGCAGCGATCGAGCGGCTGTTGTGCATCATGTAGGTGATCGGCTCACGGATGACGTAATACAGCGGCAGCATGATCAGCAGCGGGATAAACGACCACAGGCAGCCGCCGCCCATCGAAACGCCCTCGTCCTTATAGAGCTGGGAAAGCGCGACCTGATATTTCTGCTTGTCGTCGCCGTATTTTTCTTCGAGCGCCTTGGCCATCGGGGCCAGACGCGACATCTTGAGCATGCTCTTCTTGCCCTTGATGCTCATCGGCAGAAGCACGAGCTTGACGATCAGGGAAAACAGGATCAGCGCCACGCCATAGTTGTTGGCGAAGCGGTCAAGCCAGTCGAGCAGGTAGCCGAAGGGGACGCGGACAATGTCGGAAATGCCCATTTTGTCCTGCGTGGTGTCGAGCGCAGCCTCGGCGGCCTCCGCCGGGGCCATGCCCGCAGTCGCGTCGTCAGCCGCGGTTGTGCCGTTCACGGCACAGCCGGCCAGCGCGAGGAGCATAAGCAGTGCGAGGATCAGTGCAAGGGTTTTTTTCATGAATTATCCTCCAGTGTGGGGATGCCGTCCGCCGGACAAAGCCCGGACGGCCTACGGCACCGGGTCAAAATAGTCGCCCCTGTAAAAGGGGTTGCACCGCAAAAACCGCCGCAGCGCCAGAACGCCGCCCTTCCACGCGCCATACCGTTCGACCGCCTCCAGCGCGTACTGGGAGCAGGTCGGGGTAAAGCGGCAGCGGGGCGGAAATGCCGGAGAAATGTGCTTCTGATAAAACCGGATCAGGCAGAGCAGCAGCTTTTTCATTCCTGCGCCTCGTCCTGGAGCAGGGAGAGCTTTTCCGCCAGCGCCAGATACGCCTTTTCAAGCTCGGCGTAGGGCGCGTCCATCGCGCGGCTCCGCGCGACGACCACGATATCGTATCCGCGCCGGAAGCGGCCCTCGTTCAGCCGGTAGATCTCGCGCAGACGACGGCGCATCCGGTTGCGCCGGACGGCGCAGCCGAGCTTTGCCCCCACCGTCAGCCCGATACGATTCTCATTGGAGCCGTTCCGGCGGTAGTAGAGGACGAGATACCGGTTTGCCGCGGAGCTTCCCTTGCGGTAAAGGCGGCGGAAAATATGATTCAGCTTGAGGGAACTGGAAAATTGCATACTGCCTCCCTCTTGGTAACGGCCGACCAGCCCTTGGCGGGTTTTCCGGCGCTTGCCTGAGATCCCTGATAAACGGATGGGGCGAACAGAACAGCGTCCATTCACCCCTATCATTGCACAGCGGTATATGCGGCCATGGCTTGCGTCTTACGCAGACAGCTTTGCTCTGCCCTTCGCACGACGGCGGGCAAGAACCTTGCGGCCCCCCGACGGGGGACAAGACCCTTGCGGCCTTTGGGGTTCGCCATTCTCTTTCTGAAGCCGTGCTCTTTGGATCTGTGGCGCTTCTTGGGCTGATAGGTACGAACAGTTGCCATTTTGGTACACCTCCTGTAAAAATATGCTCAACAGCTGCGAAAACGCAGCCGCAGCGAGTCTTTTTCTGCTTTCTGCCGTATAGGGCAGGAACATACGAATGCTATTATAGCCGATAGGCCCCCGACCTGTCAATCTTTTTTTCGCAAGGACGGAGATTTCTTCCGCAGGCCGCCGCGCATCATTTTTTCTGCGCCAGCGGCTTGCTCTTCTGCTGCTCCTCAAACAGCTTGACCAGAATGGGGTTGGAGAGCATGAAGCCTCGCGGCGTAAGATGCCAGCGGCCATTTTCCTGTACGGCCAGCTCGTTTTTCTCCAGCACCTGCAAGGCCTTCTCGATCGGCTCGAACGGCAGCAGGAACGAGCGCGTATACTCCCCCGCCTCCACGCCGTCCACCGTCCGCAGCCGGAGCATCAGATACTCCCCTGCCCGCTCGCGCAGCGGCACCGTCTCGCATTCCGACAGCACAATGCCCTTATTCATCACGCCGTTAATGTATTTTTCAAGATCCGGCTCGATGGTAAAGCGCTTGCCCGCGAAGTCGGACGCCGCGCACGGCCCGAAGCTCAGATATTCGTCGCCCATCCAGTATTTGAGGTTGTGGCGGCAGACGTAGCCGTCCTTGGCGAAGTTGGAGATCTCATACTGGTGATAGCCGAACTCCTCCAGCGTCTCGACGGCGTAGAAATACATATCCGCCTGCGCGTCGTCGTCGGGAAGATTGGCGCAGTCCTTGTACTCCCAGAGCCGTGTTCCCGGCTCGACCTTCAGCCCGTAGCAGGAAATGTGCTCCGTCTTGAGGTCGATAATGTTGCGCAGCGTCTGCATCCACTGCTCGCGGCTCTGGTTCGGCAGGCCGAACATCAGATCGACGGAGATATTGTCGAAGCCGGCGCGGCGCGCCAGCATGACGGCCTGCTGGGCCTGCTTGTAGTTGTGGGGCCGTCCGAGCGCCTTGAGCTGCTCGTCGGAGTCGGACTGCACGCCGATGGAGATGCGGTTGAAGCCCGAACGCCGCAGGCGCGTCAGCATTGGCAGCGTCACGGAATCGGGATTGGCCTCCAATGTCACCTCCGCGTCGCGGCTGACGTCGAAGCGCCGGTCGATCTCGGCAAAAATGCGGTCAAGGCCGCTGGCCCCGAAGAACGACGGCGTGCCGCCGCCGAAGTAGACCGTGTCCACCTCATAGCCGATGGCGCTCGGAGCGGCCTCGCGGATGTGCGCGAGCACCGCGCCCAGATACCGGTCCATCAGCTCCTTGTTGCGCGCACCGCCGAGGGAATAAAAGTCGCAGTACTCGCATTTGCTGCGGCAGAACGGGATATGAACATAGATCCCGAGTGATTTTTTCTTTTTGTTTGCATTTTCCTTTTTCTTGAGAAGCATTGGGCTGCTCCCTCCGATCGCTTATTCGTCGAGCTTGAGCACGGCCATGAACGCCTCGGACGGCACAGAGACCGTGCCGAAGGTGCGCATCCGCTTCTTGCCCTCCTTCTGCTTTTCCAGCAGCTTCTTTTTCCGGGTGATGTCGCCGCCGTAGCACTTGGCCAGCACGTCCTTGCGCAGCGCCTTGATCGTCTCGCGCGCAATGACCTTGCCGCCGATGGCCGCCTGCACTGGGATCTCGAACATCTGGCGCGGAATGTTGTCCTTCAGCTTCTCGCAGATCTTCCGCGCGCGCGTATAGGCGTTGTCGGCAAAGAGGATGAAGCTCAGCGCGTCCACGATCTCGCCGTTGAGCAGGATATCGAGCTTGACGAGCTTCGAGGGGCGGTAGCCCTCCAGCTCATAGTCCAGCGACCCGTAGCCGCGCGTGCGGCTCTTGAGCGCGTCGAAGAAATCGTAGATGATCTCGTTGAGCGGCATGGAATAATGCAGCTCGACGCGCGTGGTATCGAGGTATTTCATGTCCTTGTATTCGCCGCGCCGGTTGGTGCACAGCTCCATGATTGCGCCGACATATTCCGGCGGCGTCAGGATGTTGACCTTTGCGAACGGCTCCTTCGCCACCTGGATCTCCGCCGGGTCCGGATAGTTGAGCGGCGTATAGACGTCGATCTCCGTCCCGTCGAGCTTGGTGATCTTGTAGACAACGTTCGGCGCCGTCGTGATGAGGTCGAGATTGTACTCGCGCTCCAGACGCTCCATGATGATCTCCATGTGCAGCAGTCCAAGGAAGCCGCACCGGAAGCCGAAGCCGAGCGCGATGGAATTTTCCTGCGTGTAGCTCATGGAGGCGTCGTTGAGCTTGAGCTTTTCAAGCGCGTCGCGCAGATCGCCGTACTTCGAGCCGTCCGCCGGATAGACGCCGGAGAACACCATCGGCTGTGCCTGCTTGTAGCCGGGAAGCGCCTTCGGAGCCGGGTTCGCCGCGTCGGTGACGGTGTCGCCCACGCGCGTGTCGGAGACGGTCTTGATGGAGGCCGTCAGATAGCCGACCTCGCCTGCGCCGAGCGCCTCGGCGGGCCGCATTCCGAACGGATGCAGATAGCCGACCTCCACGACCTTATAGACCGCACCGGTCGCCATCATCTGAATGTCCATACCGGGCTTCACCACGCCGTTCACAACGCGCATATAGACGATCGCGCCGCGGTAGGAGTCGTACTGGCTGTCGAAGATAAGGCACTGAAGCGGCGCGCTGCGGTCGCCCTTCGGTGCCGGGACATTGTTCACCACGTCCTCCAGCACCGCGTGGATGTTGATGCCGTTTTTCGCGGAGATCTCCGGCGCGTCCATCGCCGGCAGGCCGATCACGTCCTCGATCTCGTGCTTGACCTCCTCCGGCCGCGCAGCCGGGAGGTCGATCTTGTTGATGACCGGTAGCACCTCGAGGTCGTTGTCGATGGCAAGATAGGTGTTCGCCAGCGTCTGGGCCTCAATGCCCTGCGAGGCGTCCACGACCAGAAGCGCGCCCTCGCACGCGGACAGGCTCCGCGAGACCTCATAGTTGAAGTCCACATGGCCCGGCGTGTCGATCAGATTCAGGATGTACGTCTCGCCGTCGTCGGCGTGATATTGCAGCCGGACGGCGCGGGCCTTGATGGTGATGCCGCGCTCGCGCTCCAACTCCATCGAGTCGAGCACCTGATCCTCCATCTCGCGCTTTTCGACCGTGTGGCATTCCTCCAGCAGGCGGTCCGCCAGCGTGGACTTGCCGTGGTCGATGTGCGCAATGATGCTGAAATTACGGATTTTCGATAGATCGGTCATAAAAGGAGGTCTCCTTTGTCAGTTTGCGGAGTTTTCTTTGAGTGCCGTCTCATGGCTGCTCGAATCGGAGAAATATGCGTCGAGAATGGGGATGCAGACATTTGCCAGATTGCCGCCCTGCGCGCCCTTTTCCACATAGACGGCGATGGCGATCTCGGGATCGTCCGCCGGTGCGTAGAGCACGAACGAAGCGTGGTCAGAGCCGGAGTGCATATTGCCCCACTGGGCCGTACCGGTCTTACAGGCGACCTTGATGGGATAATTGCTCAGATACTGCGCCGCCGTGCCTTTCTGCGCGACCAGTTCCATGCCGGTCTTGTAGCAGTCGATGGCCTCGTCGGAAATATCGAGCCTGCTCTCCACGGTCGGCTCATGCTCCAGGATCAGCTCCTGATAGTCCCACGAAACGACGCGGGAGAGGAATGTCGCCTTGTAGCGCGTGCCGTTGTTGGCCAGCGCCGAGGTGTAGCAGACCATCTGCATCGGCGTAAACTTGTTGTCCGACTGGCCGATGGCGGCCTGAATGACGTCCGCGCCGTACCAGATGGCGTCCTGACCGGAGTAAAGCTCGGCCTTTGTCTCAGCATTCGCGCGCGTACCCGTGACCTCCGGCAGCTCCACACCGGTGGACTCGCCGAGGCCGAGGCTCTTCGCCACGACGTCCATCGGATTTTCGCCGGTCTCCGACATATATTTATTGTAGGTCAGGCGTCCGATCTCGTAGAAGTAGTAGTTGCAGGACTCCTGAAGCGCCTCGCGCATATTGATCGTGCCGTGCGTCGTGGACGTGCTCGTCCAGACGTAGCAGCGCGGCTCGTAGTTCTGTTCTTTGTAGTATTCGTAAATGCCCTTGTCGGTAATCTCGTAATACTCGCTGTAGCCGCCGAGATCGACGGCGGCGATGGCCGTTACCATCTTGTAGATGGAGCCGGGCCAGTAGGTCGCCTGCAAAACGCGGTTGAGGAACGGGCCGAACTCACTCTGCGCCAGTTCGCTGTAATCCTCGTTGAAGGTCGCCAGATTGTAGGTCGGATAGCTTGCGCTGGCAAGAATTTCGCCGGTCTTGACGTCCTGCACGACAACCGCGCCGCCCTCGGCGTCCTTGCCCTCCTGCCGGCGGCCGACGCCGTTCTCGCGCAGATTCAGGATCACGTCCTCCAGCGCCTTTTCCGCCACGCCCTGAAGGGAAATGTCAATTGTCAGCTCGACGTTGTTTCCCGGCTGCGGCACCGTCTCGAAATACTCCTCCAGCACCTCTCCGTCGGAGGAGACGGTGGTGTATTTCGTACCGCTCGAGCCGTGCAGATATTCCTCGAACGCCTGCTCCACGCCGCTTTTGCCGACCAGCGCGTTCAGCGCGTAGCCCTTTTCGCGGTATGCGTCGGCCTCCTCGGCGTAGATCTGACCGATGGTGCCGAGCAGATGCGCCGCCGAGGTCGTATGGAACTCACGGACGGTGCCCGTCTCCACGATCACGCCCGGAATGCCCAGTTCCATCACGGCAGCCAGATTTTCCGCGCTCACGTCGCTTGCCAGCGTGTAATTTTCAAGTCCGATGCCGGGAATCGAACGCAGCTCCAGTTCATACCGGACGGAAATGACCTTGTAGGCCTGCTCCTGCGTCCAGTCGGACGGGATGCGGTAGCCCGCGCGGAGCTTTTTCATGAGCGTCTGCGCCGAGATATCCAGATCGTAGTCCCGGTTGTCGAGGAAGCTCCGGAAATATTTCTGCTGCGAGCTGTCGAGCGCATCCATGTTGTAGCTGTACGGGATCTCCGCTGTGACCGGAAAATGCGAGGCATAGCGGATGCCGAGGTCGTCGCACAGCTCCAGCAGCTGGAGCAGGCGCTCGTTCGGCTGCTTGGCGTTGAAGAGCACGAAGTTGATAATGACCAGATTGTAGCTGGCGCGGTTGGAGACCAGAATATTGCCGTTCCGGTCAAGGATGTTGCCGCGCGCGGCCTCGACCGTCGTCATATACTGCATGGAGTCCGCGTCGGCCGTCACGAGGCCGTTTTCCGGCTCCACAGCCTGAAGCTTATACAGCCGCAGCACATAGCCGCCCATCAGGAGCGCGACCAGACATAAAAAAATGATCGTCCGAAAGCGTGTGATCCGTCCCATAGGTTATTTTCCCACCTTTCCGATCGCCCATGCCGCCAGATAGACCGGCGGGCAAGCCAGCATGGACAGCCCGATCTGCTTGAGCAGGATGCTCCAGCCCTCTTCCCCGGTCTGTCCGAGATAACGTTTGAACAGGAACAGCAGTCCCTGCATCACGATCAGCGTCAGCAGGCTCATCATGAGCGCCGACAGGAAATTCCGATTCAGATACCGGTCGCAGAGATATCCAACCGCGACCGCGCAGAGCGTACACAGCAGGATCAGCAGTCCCGCGCCGTCGCCGCCGCTCAGGCACCAGAAGGTTCCCGCCGCGAGGCCGAAAACGCCGCCGTTTTCCGCGCCCGCGTGCATGGCGATGCACGCCAGCGCCACTGGCAGCAGGCTGAGCTTGGTGCCGAAATAGCGCGTTCTGCCGAACACGACGCCCTGTATCACAAATACCGTCAGCATCAGCAGCGCATAGAGCGCCCACATGACGGCTTTTTTATATCTTGCCTGCATCCGAGCGGCTCCCTTCTGCGAAATTACTGATTGGAAAACTGCGTGATAATAAAGATCTGCTCCAGATTTGCCAGGTCACACGATGCCTCCAGCGTCGCATACTTCGCCACGCCCGTCTCGTCAAGGCCGACGTTCGTGAGGTAGCCCAGCAGCAGCCCGCGCGGATAGAGCGTCGAGCCGGTCGTCACGACCTGATCGTCGTTCTTGAGGATCGCGTCGGTCGGCAGATAGTTCATACGCAGGACGCTGCTCCCGTCGGAGAGATACGTTCCCTGCACCACGCCGGTGTAGCCCGAGGAGGCGATGGATGCGCTGATCTCGAGCGAGGAATCGTGGATCGTCGTGATGGTGGACCAGTTCGCACCGACCTCGGTGATGAGGCCTACGACCTGACCGTTTTCCGTCACGGCGCACATGCCCTCCTCCAGCCCGGAGCCGCTGCCCTTTCCGATGGTGAACGTGCTGCGGTAATTGGAGGCGTTCCACGAAATGATATACGCCGAGACCAGTTCGTAGTCCTCATGCTCGTCCTTCAGATTCAGGAGCATTTTCAGCCGCTCATTCTCGCGCTGATACGTCTCCGCGCTGCGGATGTCCTCCTCCATACTGAGGATGCGCTGCTCCAGCTCCGCGTTCTTGGCCTGAAGCGCCTCATAGGAGAACAGATAGTTATAATACTGCTCCGCCTTGCGGTCGATGGCGGCCACGCCGCTCCGGATCGGAGAGAGAATCGTGTTGACCGCGTTTGTAAAAAAGGGCGTTCCGGAGACGACCGCCGTCACGACCGCCGCCAGGATCGCAAGGATCACCGCCAGGATCAGGATCGTCTTTACCTTGGAGGACAAAAGCTTCTTTTTCAAATAATCACCTCATACGCCGCAGCGGCGCCGCTTTGTGTTGGCCTGCTCAGCCGAGGACGGTGACGCCGCGCTCGCGCAGCATCTGCGTCAGCGTGCAGACCGGAAGCCCCATGACGCAGAAATAATCTCCGTCCAGATGGCTGACAAAGATGGAGGCCCGGCCCTGAATGCCGTAGGCTCCGGCCTTGTCCATCGGCTCCCCGGTGGCGACGTAGGCGTCGATCTCGCGGTCGGTGAGCCTGCGGAACTCGATGCCCGTGCGCACCACCTGCGTCTGGCTCTGTCCGCCGGACAGGACCGTGAGGCCCGTCATGACCTCGTGCCTGCGCCCGGAGAGCAGATTGAGCATCCGGATGGCGTCGGCCTCGCTCTTGGGCTTGCCGAGGATCTGCCCGTCGATCACCACGATGGTGTCGGCGGAAATGATGATATCCTCCTCCGCGCAGTCCTTCGCAACGGCCCTCGCCTTTTCCGCGCTGACCCGCGCGACCTCCTGCTCCGGCGGCAGCGACGGATCCATATGCTCGTCGATGTCCGCCGTATGTACGGTAAATTCCAGCCCCAGAAGCTTCAGAAGCTCCTGCCGCCGGGGAGATTTGGATGCTAAAATAATGGACATAAAAACGCTTCCTTACTCTACGCCTCTGGAATAGAGGCCTCTTGTATAGCTTCCGGCGTCAAAAACGCCGCCGGTGTGGTACTGATACAGAATGGTATCGATCTCGCCGGGATTTTCCGTCGTAAAGGACAGCCGCAGCGCCCAAAGGCCCATACCGCGGAAGGCCTCCTTCTTATCGATCAGATACAGCTTTTTCCCGTTATAGATCACGCTCCGGCAGGTACCGGGGTCCTTGAGCACGGGGAACTCCTCGCCCATGCGGTCGGTCAGCTTGACCGGCGCCGCAGAATCGCAGGAGCAGGTACCGGTTCGATTGCGGATCACGCAGTTTTCCGTCAGCATCAGCGGCAGCCGTCCGTAGATCAGCACCTCCGCCGGAACGGCCTTGCTCACGTCGCGGATCTGCGGCAGCGTCATTTCAAACGACAAAAGCTGTGAATCGATGCCCTGCGCGCGCAGATAGTGCATGGCGCGCGAATTGAAGATATTCAGCCCGAAATCGCCGCGCACGGCGAAGCCCGCCGCCTTTGCAATGCGCACCTGTCCGAGATTTCCGACCAGCAGCTGACGCACGCCCATGGCGTAGACGCTCCGCAGCTGCTGCGCGAGGCGCTGATTTTCTCCGCTCCAGACCACGCGCGGCAAAATCGCCGCCAACTGCGTCTCCACGCCGAGCAGGCCCGGCAGCTCCGGGTGCTCGACCAGCTCCTCCAGCGGCACATAGAGCACCGCCGGCCGCAGCGCCAGCATCCGCGAGGTGATCTGGCTCACCTGCCGCACGGAGATCGTGAGCTGCAGCTCGCCGGACATCCCGTCATAGAGCGCGGGCGGATTATAAGCGTTGATCTGCCGCTTGGGCGCACGTCCGCGCTGCGCCGTCAGGATTGCCAGCGCATCGCGCCGCATGGCGTTGATCGCCGACGCCGGGAGCATCAGCCCCGGATCGATCCGTGCGCGCACCTGCGCGCAGACATAGGGCGTTCCGCCGGTCTTTCCGAGGCGCTCCGCCAGCTCCTCTTCCGTCAGCGCGCGTACCTGCGCCTCCTCCGGGATGGGGCCGTTCGCCTTGCAGACGTGGCCCGCGTCATCCTCGACGGCCAGCTGTGCCGGCTCGTCCCGGCGGATCATGGCATAAAAGCGGATCGGGATGCGAATATTCTCGCCCGACTCATAGGTCGCGCGCGCCGCCGCGAACAGCTCCCGGTTCTCCTCCGGCTCCTGCCGGACGCCGAACATATCCGCGCCGGTCTTTCCCTCATAATAGCCCTGCGTGAAGCCCTGACGGGAGAATACCGCCTCCAGCTCACGCAGATCTTCCTCCGTGACGCGCTTTCCATCCAGCGCGGTGCGGTAGGCCTTCGTCACCACGGCCACATATTCCGGCCGCTTCATGCGGCCCTCGATCTTCAGCGAGCTGACGCCGAGGCGGCGCAGATCGTCCAGATATTCCACAAGGCAGTTGTCCTTGAGGCTCAGCGGATAGCGGTTCGGCTCAAACCGGCCGTAGCCGTAGGGCAGGCGGCACGGCTGGGCACACTGCCCGCGGTTGCCGCTTCTTCTTCCGATCACGGACGAAAGATAGCACTGTCCGGAATAGCACATGCAGAGCGCGCCGTGGACAAACACCTCGATCTCGACCGGACTTCTCCGGCAGATATGCGCGATCTCCTCGCGGGGAAGCTCCCGCGACAGCACCACGCGGCTGACGCCAAGCTCTGCCGCCTGCTGCACGCCCTCGAGCGAATGGATGCTCATCTGCGTGGATGCGTGGATCGGCACCTCCGGCGCGATCTCGCGGCAGAGCGCGACCACGCCCAGATCCTGCACGATGAACGCATCGACGCCCAGCACCGCCGCCGTCCGGATCACCTCCGCCGCTCTCGCCATCTCGCGGTCGGAGACCAGCGTGTTGAGCGTCAGGTGTACCTGTACGCCGCGCACATGGCAGTAGACGATGGCTTCCTGAAGCTCGTCCACGGAAAAATTCCGCGCGCCCATGCGTGCGTTGAAGGCGTCATATCCAAGATAAACCGCGTTGGCTCCGTTCTGCACGGCGGCGCGCAGCGCCTCCATGGAGCCGGCGGGCGATAACAATTCGATCATAGCAGCCGTTCCTTCGCCTGTATTTCCGCGCTGCCTGACGCAGCGCATAAAAATCCGCATACAGTATACCACAAGAATTCCAATCAGGAAAGGCCCCGCTTCAAGAAAATTGTAAACGTTTCGTTTCTTTTCCCGGAATTTTCACCCCGCGCCCGGACATGCTGCCTTGCCGCAGGCTGAATTCTGTGCTATAATGGTGATTCTTAAGGAAAAAGAAGAAAAGAAAGGAGCCGCCGCCATGACCGATCAGGATCTCGTGATCCCCGCGCAGGAGGTTCGCCGTCTGCTTGCGGCGGCCTGCCCGGACGCAGCGCTGCTGTACCTCTATCTCCATACCGGCGGCGACGCCGCCAAGGCCGGGCCTGCGCTGCGCTTTTCCGAGCGCCAGTTGGATTATGCCTCCGCGTCGCTGCGGCAGATGGGGCTTTATCCCGAGCCGGAGCCGCGCCACCTTATGCCCTCCGAGGCCCCGAACTACACCGAGGCCGATGTCACGCGCGAATACACCACCAACCCGGAGTTTCCCGGCATGGTCGGCGAAGCGCAGCGCCGTCTTGGCCGCATTCTCTCGACGGAGGAACTGAAAATTTTCCTCTGCATCTACCGCTATCTCGGCCTTCCGGTCGAGGTCATCTCCATTCTGATCCATTATTGCATCGAGAAAAACCGCGCGCGCGGACCCGGCAAGATGCCCTCCGTGCGCGCCATCGAAAAGGAAGCCTACCGCTGGGCCGATCTCGGCATCGATACGCTCGAGGAGGCGGCGGTCTACATGCAGAATCAGCTGCAATTGCAGTCCCGCGCGGGCCGCATCCGTCAGGTCCTCCAGATCGCCGACCGCAGGCTCACGCCCGGCGAGGAAAAGCTCATCCACACCTGGCTCTCATGGGGCTTCGGCGAGGACGAGATCCGCATGGCCTATGAAAAGACCTGCATGAACACCGGCGGGCTGAAATGGCCCTATCTCAACTCCATTCTCAAGAGCTGGCACGAGCAGGGCTTCACCACCGTCCGCCAGATCGAGACCGGCGACCGCGCTCCGGCGGCAAAGCCGCAGCGGACGCAGAAGCCGCAGCAGGCCGTTATTCAGCATGGCGACGAAATGGGCGAATTTGAACGCCGCGCCATGGAAAAAATGATGCAGAAGGGACTTTACAAGGAGGGCGAATGACATGGCGTATTCCGAAGCCGTATTACAGCGCGCGCAGGCGCGTCTTGCACAGGCGCGTCAGCAGCATGACGAGGAGACCCGCAGCCGCATCGAAGCCATCTACGCCCAGCAGCCGCGCCTTCGCCAGATCGACCAGACTCTGCGCCAGACGGCGGCGCGCATCATGGCCGTCAGCTTCCGCCGGGGCGAGGACCCCGCCGCCGCGATGGCGGAGCTGAAAAAGGAAAATCTCGCGCTCCAGCAGGAGCGCGACTGGCTTCTGGAATCCAACGACATCGACCCCGATGATCTTTCCGCCGCACCGCTTTGTCCGCGCTGCGGCGGCACCGGCTATGTCGGCGCGGTCATGTGCGACTGTCTGCGGGAGCTGTGCCGTCAGGAGCAGAAGAAGGAGCTTTCCCAGCTTCTTGGCTCCGGGAAGGAAAGCTTCGAGCATTTCCGTCTCGACCTCTACCCCGCCGAATACGACCCGAAGCTCGGCGCCTCGCCCCGGAAGCTCATGCAGTATGTCTACAATAACGCGCTGCACTACGCGCGCACCTTTACCTTGGAGTCCGGCTCCATTCTGATGATCGGCGCGACCGGCCTCGGAAAGACCTTTCTGTCCGCCTGCATCGCGCGCACCGTCGCCGACCGGGGCTATTCCGTACTCTACAGCACAGCCATGCAGCTTTTCTCCGACTTTGAAACGGCAAAATTTGCCCGCAGCACGGAGAGCGCCGATGCCTCCCGCAAATATTTCACTTGCGACCTACTCATCATCGACGATCTCGGCACCGAAATGACCACGCAGTTCACCGTCTCCGCGCTCTATCAGATCGTCAACACCCGCCTTCTCGAGGGCCGCCCCACGATCATTTCCACCAATCTTCCCGCCGCGGAGCTGAAGCAGCGCTACTCGCCGCAGATCGCCTCGCGTCTGCTCGGTGTCTATGAATGCTACAGCTTTGCCGGAGACGATATCCGAATGCTGAAATAATTTCCGTTCCCAGAGGTATTTCCATGGAGATCACCATTGACCATCTCACGGCCGGAGCCGCCCGCGCGCGCGGCGTGGCCGTCATCATCGACGTTTTCCGCGCCTACAGCGTGGAATGCTATGCCTACCACGCGGGCGTCGAGCGCATCTATCCGCTTGGCGATCTGGACGAGGCGTATGCCCTCAAGCGCGCGCACCCGGACTATCTGCTTGCCGGTGAGCGCCACGCCCGGATGGGCGAGGGCTTTGACTTCGGCAACTCCCCCTCCCAGCTCCAGAACGCCGATCTGCGCGGAAGGCGCATGATCCACACGACCAGCGCCGGAACGCAGGGCATCCGCGCCGCCGCAAATGCCGACCGGATCCTGCTTGCTTCCCTTGTCAACGCCCGCGCCACGGCGGAATATCTCCGCCGCCTTGCGCCGGAGCGCGTGAGCTTCGTCTGCATGGGCTTTGAGAATCTCCGTCCCACGCAGGAGGACACCGTCTGCGCGGAGTACATGCGTTCGCTCCTGCTTGGCGAACCCTACCCGCTCGAGGCCTCTGTTGCCGCTCTGCGCGACGGCCCGGGCGCGCGCTTCTTCGTCCCCGCCGATCAAGCCTTCGCGCCGGAGGCGGATTTCTACCTTTGCACGCAGTGCGACCGGTTTTCCTTCGCTCTGGAGCTTGGCCGCGAGGCAGGCGGCCTTGCCTACAGCCGAAAAATCGAAATTTAACGCAGATTCCCGAAAATAGTCTTGACAGAATACATTCCCCATGCTATTATTTTAAGGCTGATTTGTACGTCAGTTGTTCTGCGGGTGTAGCACAACGGCAGGGCACCAGCCTTCCAAGCTGGGGACGCGGGTTCGATTCCCGTCACCCGCTCCATTCCATGCGCCAGTAGCTCATTCGGATAGAGCAACTGCCTTCTAAGCAGTAGGTGGGGGGTTCGAATCCCTCCTGGCGTGCCATGCCGGTAGACCGGCAGCGGCTCACGCCGCAGAAAAATGAATATGGTGGGTGTAGCGTAGTTGGCTAACGCGTCAGATTGTGGCTCTGAAGACCGAGGGTTCGAGTCCCTTCACTCACCCCATTTTTCTTTTTTTATACAGGATTTTTTGCCGAACGCACGGGGATGTCGCCAAGCGGTAAGGCACAGGACTTTGACTCCTGTATGCGTAGGTTCGAATCCTGCCATCCCTGCCATCTGACCCGCTAGCTCAGTCGGCAGAGCACCTGCCTTTTAAGCAGGGTGTCCGGAGTTCGAATCTCCGGCGGGTCACCATGATTGCCGAACA
>FR887072.1 GCA_000436735.1 Firmicutes bacterium CAG:170 | reverse complement strand
GCGAGGATGCGCCGGATCTCGCCGAGATCCCGGGCAAACCAGATCCCGGCCTGACGCTCCTCGGAGGACAGGCCCTTTTCGATCATGTGTTGGAGCAGCGCCCGCAGGCTGTCGTAGTACCCGTTCAGGTTATAGAGGATACAGGGCGCGTCGAGATGGCGCAGAGATACCTTGGACATGACCTCGGTGATCTCCTCCAGCGTGCCCGTACCGCCGGGAAAGGCGATGAACGCATCACCCAGCTCGATCATTTTCGCCTTGCGCTCCGACATGTCCTTCGTGACGATCAGCTCGGTCAGCCCGTCGCATTGCAGGCATTCGTCGATGAAAAACTGCGGCTCCACGCCGGTCACATCGCCTCCTGCGTCCAGAACGCTCTGCGCAAGCTCACCCATCAGGCCGCTCTTCGAGCCGCCGTAGACCAGCGCGTTTCCGCTTTCGCCGATCCAGCGGCCAAGCGCGCGGACAGCTTCCCGCAGCGCCGGATCGTTTCCGGGATTCGCGCCAAGATATACCGTAATATTCATAAAAACACCTCGCCTGTATCCTAACAGGCGCGGCGGGACTTTGTCAACGGCAGGATTTGCCTGCGCAGGGTGCAGCCGCAAATTTCAGCCGGAGGCGCATCCGCGCCTCCGGCTGTCAGTATTTTTATTCGTGCGGAAGCGGCCTTCCTCAGTGGAATTCCGGCAGCCGGCTGCCGTGGGCCTCGATCAGCGCATCGACCATCTTGATGATCGTATCGATGTCCAGCTCGCTTCCGGTGTGCGGGTCGAGCATGGCGGCCTGATAGATGTGCTCCTTTTTGTGCGTGACAGCGGCCTCGATGGTCAGAAGATGGACGTTGATGTGCGTCATGTTCATGGCGGCGCACTGCACCGGGAGCGCGCCGGACCAGCACGGATGCACGCCGGTGTTGTTCACGAGACACGGCACCTCCACGCACGCATTTTCCGGCAAATTCGAGATCAGGTGGCCGGCGTTGAGGACGTTGCCGCCGATCTGATAGGGAACGCCGGTGGTGACGGCCTCCATGATGTAGGAGGCGTACTCACGGCTGCGGGTATGGTCGAGGACGTGCGACTCGTGCAGCGCGTCGCGCTCCTTGGCCCAGCCCGCGATCTGATTGACGCAGCGGCGGGGGTATTCGTCGAGCGGGATGTTGAAGCGCTCGATCAGCTCAGGATAGCGGGCCTTGATGTAGAACGGATTGTACTCCGCGTTGTGCTCGCTCGATTCGGTGCAGTAATAGCCGAGCTTGTCGATGTAATCAAAGCGCACCATATCGCCGTGTTTTTCCGAGGCGTTTTTCGCCTTTGCGCGGCGCTTGATCTCGGGATAAAGGTCGTTGCCGTAGCGGTCGCGCAGCTCCAGAAGCCATGCC
Source organism: Firmicutes bacterium CAG:170 (assembly GCA_000436735.1). Taxonomy (GTDB): domain Bacteria; phylum Bacillota; class Clostridia; order Oscillospirales; family Oscillospiraceae; genus CAG-170. The sequence goes on along the minus strand of FR887072.1, from coordinate 1,343 downwards.
ATATGGTTGATACCGGCAATTTTTTCGCGGCGGCCCTCGATGCAGTCGTCCATGCCGAGCGATTTGAGCAGATTTTCCGAGCAGACCTGCACGCTGTGGCACAGGCCGACGGTCTTGACGCCGGTATAGCGCAGCATGTAGCCGGTCAGCATGGACATGGGATTCGTGTAGTTCAGGAACCAGGCGTCCGGGCAGACCTCCTCCATGTCCCGCGCAAAGTCGGTCAGGACGGGGATCGTCCGCAGCGCGCGCATGATCCCGCCGATGCCCAGCGTGTCGCCGATGGTCTGGCGCAGGCCGAACTGCTTCGGGATCTCAAAGTCCGTGATGGTGCAGGGGTCGTAGCCGCCGACCTGAATGGCGTTGACGACGAAATCCGCGCCGCGCAGCGCCTCCCTGCGGTTTTCCGCGCCAAGATAGGCGGAAATGCGGGCGTGGCCGCCCTTCGTCTCGTTCATGGCGGTCAGAATATCGCGGCTTTCGGCCAGACGCACGGGATCAATGTCGTAAAGCGCCAGCTCACTGTCACGCAGGGCCTCCGTACACATGCAGTCGCCCAGAACATTGCGGGCAAAAACGGTGCTTCCGGCACCCATAAATGTAATTTTCGGCATGGGATCGCTCCTCCTCTGTTCGCGCCGGCGGAAATAGGAACCGGCGGCTGTCTATACGCTCAGTATAGCGCCGGAGAAACGGGAATGGTATGGCAGGGCGTTTGCATTCTTTGGCATAATGTTGTATAAAGAAGAGAGAACAGGAGGCGCGGAGAATGGAAGTGCAGCATATTTTTCTGGTCAACCAGAATTGGAAAGACATCAATCCCATGGAGTGCGGACAGGAGCGCTGCGCGCCGGGACACAGCTTCGGCCCCGGCGTGCGGGATTATTACATTTTGCATTATGTTCTGTCCGGAGTGGGACGCTTTACGGTGAACGGCACGGCGTATACGCTGCACGCCGGGGATATCTTTGTGATCCGCCCCTTTGAGCGCATTTATTACGAGGCCGATGCCGAAGCGCCGTGGCACTATGTCTGGGTCGGGTTTGAGGCGTCCGTTCCGCTGCCGGAGGCGCTTTCGCAGGACGTGATCCGCTGCCCGGACGCGCGGGCGGTGTTTCTGGAGATGCTGGAGGCCGGAAAGCTGGAGCAGGGACGGGAGCGATGCCTCTGCGGGCGCATCTGGCTGCTGCTGTCCATGTTGGAGCATATGGAGTCGGCAGGCCCGCGCGGGAGCGACTACGTCCTGCGGGCCGTCAACTGGATGCAGACGAATTATATGAATCCCGTTTCCATTTCCGCGCTTGCGGGGGAACTGAATCTGGACCGGAGCTATTTCAGCACGC
>FR887071.1 GCA_000436735.1 Firmicutes bacterium CAG:170 | reverse complement strand
CCTATGAACGGCTTGTAAATTCTCAAAATTTTTTTAGTCCCTACTTGACACAAGAAGACCTCAGCCGCCTTGGCAGAAATCAGCTTCATACCGGTCTCTATATTGAGGAGCGCTTCCCCATGTTCGGCGTCCGGTACATTGCGATCAACGACAATGTGGACACGGAAAACGCAGAGAGCAATGATCTCATGCCGTTCAAAAATTTGTTCAACGAGTGGTTTATTCGGGACACCAGCCGGAAAATCCGTGCAGTTCAAAAATCCAAAGCGGAGCGCGGCGAGCGGCTTGGGACGCGCGCTCCCTATGGATATGTCAAAGACCTGGAGACCAAGAAGCTGGTCATAGATGAGGAAGCCGCTGCCGTTGTCAAACGGATCTTCGCCCTGTGTGCTGCGGGCAATGGCCCCAGCCGGATTGCAACGATCCTGAAGAAAGAAAAGGTGCTTTGTCCCAGCTATTACACCTACCAGAAATACGTCCTGACACATTCTGCATTGGACATCACGAAGCCGTACCACTGGTCGGACAGTGACGTTGCAAACCTGTTAGAAAATGAGATCTATCTCGGCAACACTGTGAACTACCGCTTTAGCACCAAATCCTATAAGGACAAGCGCAAAATCGAGCATCCGCGTGAGGAATGTCTGGTGTTCGAAAATACGCATCCTGCCATCATTAGCAAAGAGGTCTGGGATATTGTACGGCGGGTACGGAAGAACAAGCGCCGCAAAACGAAGATGGATGAGCAGAACAAGTATTCCGGGCTTGTGATCTGCGCGGACTGCGGGAAAACGATGGTGCTCCACCGGGCGCATACGATGTCTGCAGACTACAACCACTTTACCTGTCGTACCTACAAAAAGGACGGCGAAGCCTGCACAGCCCATTACATTCGAGAGTGCATCCTCGATGAGATCGTGCTGGAAGATCTGCGCCGGGTGACGGCAGAAGCCAGAGAGCATCCGCAAGAATTTGCCGAATACCTAAACAGCAAACAGTCCGCAGAAATCCAAAAGGAGATTCGCAGACTGGAAAAGGAAAAGGCATCCATGCAGAAGCGCAAAGCCGAGCTGGACGCAATTTTCAAGAAGCTCTATGAGGACAGTGTGCTGGGCCGCATCACGTCAGAACAGTTCCAGCTGCTCTCTGCCAGTTACACCGATGAACAGGCAAAACTGACAGAATCGCTCCCACAGCAAGAAGCAGAGATCCAGCGGTTGAAAGAAACGGTTAGTAATACGGCAGCCTTCCTCGACAAAGCAAAGCGATACACGGATATTCAAGCGCTGACACCGGAGCTGCTGCGGCTCTTCATCCAGAAGATCGTGGTGCATGAAAAGGACGTGAAGTGGTCCAAGCACGCACCACAGACCGTAGAGATCCATTATGCCGACAATGGCTGCATGGAAAACAGGAAAACAGCACAACGAGATCCTGAAAGTATCCTGAACCATTCCCAGCGATACACCGACGGAAAACCCGGCTGGTACCTGAAGCACCAGCCGGGTATCCCCC
>FR887070.1 GCA_000436735.1 Firmicutes bacterium CAG:170 | reverse complement strand
AGCTCCTGCGGAGCCAGCAGCGCCAGCAGCAGCCCCAGCGCGACGCCGGCCAGCGGCAGAAACGATTCCGCGCCGGTAAAGAGCACGCCGCAGACGCAGCAGAGCAGATACAGCGCCGCCCGCACGGCCCGGAGCCGGAATACCGGTGCGCGGCAGAGCAGCGCCGCGAAGCAGAGCAGCGCCGTCATGGAGCTATCGCCGCCGCAGGTCACATCCAGCGTCAGCCCGCAGGCCGCCGCCACAGTCAGCGCGTCCGGCCCCGGCAGCGCCAGAAAGGCCGCGCAGACGGCCAGTGGGACGCTGAGCCTCAAGCCGCCCGGGAGGCTGACCGCCGAGCAGCCCGCCAGCAGGAGCAGCGCCAGCACGCACCGTCCCGCCCGGGAGCGCTCCTGAAGCGCCGCAGTGAACTGCGCCGTGCAGACGGCGAGGATCAGCAAACGCGCCGCCAGAAAGGCCGCGCTGCCCGCCTGGACTCCCGCGCTCAGCAGGCTCAGAAGCCCGATCAGCAGATACAGGCAGCACGCCGACGCAGGCATGAACCACCGCCGCTCACGCGGCAGAAGCCCGGAAAAGATGCAAAGCTCCGCGAGAATGAGGAAGCCCGCCGCAATCGGCTCGAACGCGCCGTCCGCACCCCAGAACGCCAGATAGCCCGCCGCCGCGCCGAGATAGGTGCAGATCGCCGGAAGCGAAAACGGCAGCGAGGCCGCCAGCGCCAGCGCGGCGGGCACGTTCCTTCCGAGCAGGCGGACGCCTGCCAGCAGAAAACCCCCGGCAAACGCCGCGCCGCACTGCGCCGCCAGTTGCAGCACCGTGCTCGCGGCGAACCGCACGGATAGCTCGCGCCGCAGCGCGTGCAGTCTTTTTCCCAGCGCAGCTTGCTTTTTCATCCTCGTTCCCTCTTCATCCGTAAGCTCCGAGGCGGCAATGACCGCTTCTGAGGATATCTTAGCATACGCGCGGGGCAAAACACGTCGGGAAAGGGGACACTGCGCAGAAACCGGAAATATCTCTGCGCGGAGGATGCGTGCCCGCGGGCCTTCTGCGTATTCGGTGAAAAAGCATTTGCAGGGCAAATGCGCCGCCTGAAACGCAAGACCCGCACCGGACATATCCGGTGCGGGTCTCCGTTCTGCGCCGCAGACGGCGCTTGCTTTGCTTTCTTTATTTCAGCTCGAGCTTGAGGTCGCCCTCGCGGATCCAGCCGAGCTTCCGGAAGAGCAGTCCGAACAGCCACGTCAGGACGGCGGGCAGGACGAAGCAGATAAGCACGAGGCCGATCCAGTCCATGGCCGCCGGGGTGATGGCGGAGGCACCGTTGGCGATGGCCTCCTCACTCGGGCTGAACCAGCCGGTGATGACGCCAATCTGGCCGCAGAGGCCGCAGGTGCCCATGCCGGAGTTGATCGGCGCGCCGTTCATCTGAAGCCGGAACACGCAGGTGGCCAGCGGGCCGGTGATGGCGGAGGTCAGGATGGCCGGAAGCCAGATGCGGGGATTGCGGACGATGTTGCCCATCTGGAGCATGGAGGTGCCGAGTCCCTGCGCGACCAGACCGCCCCAGCGGTTTTCCCGGAAGGAGAGGACGGCGAAGCCGACCATATTCGCGCAGCAGCCCGCCACAGCGGCTCCGCCCGCAAGGCCCGTCAGGAACAGGACCTGACAGATGGCGGCGGAGGAGATTGGCAGCGTCAGCGCGATGCCGACCAGTACCGAGACAGCAATGCCCATCCAGAACGGCTGAAGCGCCATCGCAGTCTGGATCAGCTTTCCGAACGCGCCCGCGGCAACACCGATGGGCGGCGCGATCCACTTTGCCAGCACGACGCCGACGAGGATCGTCACGGCGGGCGTCACCAGAATGTCGATCTTCGTTTCCTTGCTGACGGCCTTGCCGCACTCCGCTGCGACGATGGCGATGATGAGGACCGCGAGCGGGCCTCCGGCGCCGCCTTCCGCATTGGCGGCCCAGCCGACCGCCGCCAGCGAAAACAGCACCATGGCGTCTGCCTTCAGCGCGTAGCCGATGGCGACGGCCATCGCCGGGCCGGAGACGGACATGGCGTAGGTGCCTACGTCGATGAGCAGCTGTACGTGAAGCTGCGCGCCGAGCGTCTTGATGATCGTGCCGATCAGCAGCGAGCAGAACAGGCCCTGCGCCATGGCACTCAGCGCGTCGATGCCGTAGCGCTTTGCGGAGATCTCAATATTTTTTCGTTTCAGAAAGGCTTTTACTTTACTCATTTTCCTCCCTCTTTCCTTGGTATCTCTTCTGAGGCTATTCTACCAGACTTTCCGGTGTTGTCAACCGAAATACAAATACCGGGGCGTTTCCATGTGAAACGCTATATATTGTGTTTCACGGAGAAAAGTCCACTAAATATCGCAATATTCCCTTGACACGCCCCGCGTTTTCGGGTATAGTAGCATTGCACTGAAATTGAGGATACAAGATATTGTGGTCACAGTGCCGCAAAATGTGCAACATTTAGTTTTGCTTGCAGGATGCCCTGCATTCTGCGGTGTGATAGGGAGAGGGGAACGCATCATGAAAATCATCAAGCGCAATGGCTCCGAGGTGGTCTTTGACATCATGAAGATCATCTCCGCCGTGACAAGGGCGAACAACGTCGTCTCAGAGGACGAGCGGCTCAGCCCCATGCAGATCCGGCGCATTGCCGAGAGTGTGGAAAACAGCTGCCTGTCGATGAACCGGGCGCTGAACGTGGAGGAGATTCAGGACCTGGTCGAGCACCAGATCATGGCGCATGGCGCGTATGAGGTGGCGAAGAATTACATTACCTACCGCTACACCAGAAGCCTTGTGCGCAAGTCCAACACGACGGACGAAAAGATCCTGTCGCTGATCGAGTCCAACAACGAGGAGGTCAAGCAGGAGAATTCCAACAAGAACCCGACCGTCAACGCGGTGCAGCGCGACTATATGGCGGGCGAGGTCTCCAAGGATCTGGCGGCGCGTATCCTGCTGCCGCGCGAGATCGTCGAAGCGCACGAGGCCGGCATCATCCACTTCCATGACGCGGATTACTTTGCGCAGCATATGCACAACTGCGACCTTGTAAATCTGGAGGACATGCTCCAGAACGGCACGGTCATTTCCGGCACGCTGATCGAGAAGCCGCACAGCTTCTCCACGGCCTGCAACATCGCCACGCAGATCATCGCGCAGATCGCCTCCAACCAGTACGGCGGACAGTCGATCTCGCTGACGCATCTGGCGCCGTTCGTGGACGTTTCCCGCAAGAAGATCCGCCGCACGGTGATGGAGGAGATCAAATCCTTCGGCGTGGAGCCTTCCGAGGAAGCGATCTCCTCAGTCGTTGAAAACCGCCTGCGCGACGAGATCCGCCGCGGCGTCCAGACCATCCAGTATCAGGTCGTCACGCTCATGACCACCAACGGCCAGGCGCCGTTCATCACGGTGTTCATGTATCTGGGCGAGGCACGCTCCGCGCAGGAGCAGCATGACCTTGCCATCATCATCGAAGAGACGCTCAAGCAGCGCATCGAGGGCGTCAAGAACGAGAAGGGCGTCTGGATCACGCCCGCCTTCCCGAAGCTCATCTATGTGCTCGAGGAGGACAACATCACTGAGGATTCGAAGTTCTGGTATCTGACGAAGCTCGCCGCCAAGTGTACGGCCAAGCGGATGGTGCCGGATTACATCTCCGAAAAGAAGATGAAGGAGCTGAAGCTCTCCAAGGGTGAGACGCCGGGCCACGGCGATGTGTATACCTGCATGGGCTGCCGCAGCTTCCTGACGCCCGACCGCTCCGGCAACGGCTGGAACAACGTTGCGAACGCCGGAAATTACGAGCCGGGCAAGCCCAAGTATTACGGCCGCTTCAATCAGGGCGTCGTGACCATCAATCTGGTGGACGTGGCGCTGTCCTCCGGCGGCGCGCTGGACAAGTTCTGGCAGATCTTTGACGAGCGGCTGGAGCTTTGCTACGAGGGCCTGATGTGCCGCCACAACCGGCTCAAGGGCACGCTCTCCGACGCCGCGCCCATCCTGTGGCAGTACGGCGCGCTGGCCCGCCTCAAGAAGGGCGAGCCGATCGACAAGCTGCTCTACGGCGGCTATTCGACGATCTCTCTGGGCTATGCGGGACTTTACGAGTGCGTCAAGTACATGACCGGCAAGTCCCACACCGACCCCGCCGCCACGCCGTTTGCCATCGAGATCATGCAGCACATGAACGACGCCTGCAAGCGCTGGAAGGAAAAGACCGATATTGACTTCTCCCTCTACGGAACGCCGCTGGAGTCCACGACGTACAAGTTCGCCAAGTGTCTGCAAAAGCGCTTCGGCATCATCGAGGGCATCACCGACAAGAACTATATCACGAATTCCTATCACATCCATGTGACCGAAAATATCAACGCCTTTGACAAGCTGGCCTTCGAGTCGCAGTTCCAGGCGCTTTCGCCCGGCGGCGCGATCAGCTACGTCGAGGTGCCGAACATGCAGCAGAACATCGACGCGGTGCTCGAGGTCATGAAGTTCATCTATGAGCACATCATGTACGCCGAGCTGAACACCAAGTCGGACTACTGTCAGGTCTGCGGCTTCGACGGCGAGATCGAGATCAAGGAGGATGCAGACGGGAAGCTCGTCTGGACGTGCCCGCAGTGCGGCAACACCGACCAGTCGAAGATGAACGTCGCCCGCCGCACCTGCGGCTACATCGGCACGCAGTACTGGAATCAGGGCCGGACGCAGGAGATCCGCGACCGGGTGCTGCATCTGTAAACAAAAATGCTGCCGCGCAATGCGCGGCAGCACCGTTTTCATTTGGAATCCCCGTCGGAGGGCCGCTTCGGCTTCGGGATGTGCGGGCTGTCCAGGATCTGATGGACGACCGCGACGACGCTGATCCCGGCGGCAAGGCCGATGGCCCACTGGGCCGTCAGAAGGCCGTAGCGCCGGGTGGCGATGTAGTTGTCCTGAACGAGCGAGAGCATCATATAATAGACGTAGCTGCCCGGTACGAGCGGGATCAGCGCCGGGATCAGGAACAGCGTGGCCGGAGCCTTGGCGTATTTCGCGGCGATCTCGGCGTAGGCTGCGGAAAAGATGCTGACCAGCAGCACCAGATAGAACAGATTCCCGATCCGGCTGCGCAGCAGCAGATAGACCGCCCAGCAGGCGGCCGCGCCGCCTGCGGCCAGCGGAATATGCCGCCGGGGCAGATGATACATCAGACAGAAGCCCGCCGTGCTGACGAGCGCGGCAATCAGTTGGATCAGATTTTTCATAGTCACACCCCGAACAGATAGATGGCGCTGCCGAAGCCCATGGCGAGCGATCCTGCCAGCAGCAGCGATTCCGCCAGCCGCAGCAGGCCGGAGATGGTATGTCCGACCAGCATGTCGCGGACGGAGTTCGTCAGCGGAACGCCGGGGATCAGCAGCATAATTACGCCGATCAGAATTTTATCGACCGCAAGCACCGGGAAAAGGCGTCCGCCGAGGCAGATCACCGAGCCGACAAGAAACGCAGTCAGGAACTGAAAAACGGCGGCGTTGCGGAATACGGGAAGGATCTTCTCCTGCAAAAGCCGGACGAGCGCGCCCGCCAGCGCGGCAAAGACGCCATCCCAAAGCCCGCCGCCGAAAAAGACCGCGAAGCCGCCCGCGCCGAGCATACTCCCGAGAAACAGCAGCAGCGGCCTTGCGTGTCCGGCATGGATGGCCTGCACGCGCGCGTGCAGCTCCTCCGCCGGAAGCGGCTCCTGACAGCAGCTGCGGCTGAGCGCGTTCAGCGCCTCGAGCTTCTGAAAATCGACCGTGGCTGAGCGGCAGATGCGCCGCGTCTGCGTCAGCTCCACGCCGTCCTGAAACAGGATGGTGAGGACGATGTCGGAGGTAATGACGAAAATATCGACCTTCTGCGCGCCGTAGGCCTGTCCGAGGCGGGTCATGGTGTCCTCCACGCGGTTGATCTCCGCGCCGCTGGTGAGCAGTGTTTCGCCGATATCCAAAAGCTCGTGTACGATCTGATCGTGTGCCTCCACGGCGTGCACCTCCCTTGAAAAGCATTTCCGGAAAAGATATTTTAGCAGATTATTGACTGTTGTCAAGCCCGCTCTGGAGGAATGTATGAACTACGCGACCATCAAACCATGGGATATTGCGAACGGCCCCGGCGTGCGCGTGAGCGTATTCGTCTCCGGCTGCACACACCGCTGCAAAAACTGCTTTAACGCCGAGGCGTGGGACTTCAACTACGGCGAGCCGTTCGACGAGGCCGTGATGGACCGGATCGTCCGTCTCGCGCAGCCGGACTATATCCGCGGCGTGACCTATCTCGGCGGTGAGCCGTTCGACCCGCGCAATCAGGCGGGACTGCTGGAGCTGTCGAAAAAGCTCCGCGCGGCCTATCCGCAGAAGTCCATCTGGTCGTTCACGGGCTATGTCTACGGAGAAAACCTGCCGCAGATCCCGGGCGTGACCGACGCGCTGCTGGCAAGCCTCGACGTGCTGGTGGATGGGCCGTTTATCGAGGAACAGAAGAATCTGCGTCTGCGCTTCCGCGGGTCGGAGAATCAGCGGCTCATTGACATGCCGCAGACGCTGAAAGCCGGAACCGTCGTTCTCTGGGACGAGGAACAGTGAGGAGTTCATTATGCCCAAAATCAAAATCCATTATTTTTCCCCCGACGCGCCCCGGCTCAAAATGACCGAAAAGGGCGACTGGATCGACCTGTACTGCGCCGAGACCATGACGCTGCACGCAGGCGATTTCGCGCTCGTGCCGCTGGGCGTTTCGATGCAGCTGCCCGAGGGCTACGAGGCCCGCACCGCGCCGAGAAGCTCGACCTTCCGCCGCTGGGGCATTTTGCAGGCGAATTCCGTCGGCGTGATCGATAACAGCTACTGCGGCACGAACGACGAGTGGAAGCTCCCGGTCTACGCCACGCGCGATACCGTGATCGAGAAGGGCGACCGCATCTGCCAGTTCCGCATTTTTGAGGTGCAGCCCGCCGTTGAATTCGAAGAGTGCGAAGCGCTCTCCGACGTGGACCGCGGCGGCTTCGGCTCGACGGGCGTCAAATAAAGCGCCGTGCAGGTAAATACGCCGATAAAAGGCTCCTTCGTATGGTTTCGGCCATAGGCGGGAGTCTTTGCCGGTCTGACAGGATGCGCCGGAGCGCCCGGATGCTCCCCTATCATCGGCCGGAGGCGTGATTTTTTCGGCGGGCCAAAGTATGCCGCCGGAGGCATCCCGCGCCTTTGGGGTGCAGAAAAAGGGCCGCCGGCGCTTGC
>FR887069.1 GCA_000436735.1 Firmicutes bacterium CAG:170 | reverse complement strand
AAAAAAGTATGCCGCCGGAGGCATTCCGCACCGGTTGGTGCAGAAAAATGAGCCTCCGGAGGCATCCCGCGCCATTCCGGCGCAAAAAGAAAGGTGATCTCAATGAAGGAAAAAATCCTCTCCTTATTAAAGGAAGCGCCGGGCGAGCTTTCCGGCGAGGAGCTGAGCCGGACGCTCGGCGTATCCCGTGCAGCCGTCTGGAAGGCCATCGAGCAGCTCCGCCGCGAGGGCTGCGAGATCGCCGCCTCGACCCGCCGGGGCTACCGCCTGCTGTCCGCGCCGGATACGCTGTCCGCCAAACGCATCGGCGCGCTTATGGGCGACTGCCCGTGGCAAACAAACGTGATCGTGCTGGAAAGCGTCGATTCCACCAACAACTATCTCAAGCAGCTGGCCGCGCAGGGCGCACCCGCCGGAACGGCCGTGCTGGCCGGTCAGCAGACCGCCGGACGCGGACGGCGCGGGCGGAGCTTCTATTCGCCGGAGGGTCAGGGCCTGTATCTGAGCGTTTTGCTGCGGCCGAAGGCCCATCCGGGCGAGCTGCTGCACCTGACGGCCATGACTGCGGTCGCGGCCATGCGCGCGGTGGAGCGCGTCTGCGGAAAGCGCCCCGGCATCAAATGGACGAACGATCTGGTATTCGGAAAGCGAAAGCTGGCAGGCATTCTGACAGAGCTTTCCGTCGTGGCGGAAACGCTCGAGACGGAATACGTCGTCGTCGGGATCGGCGTCAACTGCGGCCAGACGGAATTCCCGGAGGAGCTGCGCGAGATCGCCGCCTCCATCCGGATGGAATGCGGAAAGCCCGTTGACCGCTGCGCGCTGGCTGCGGCGCTCCTGCTGGAATTCGAGCGGATGGACCGCGCGCTGCTCACGCAAAAGGATGCGTGGCTGCGCGAGTTCGCGGAAAACTGCGTGACGGTCGGCAAGGACGTGCGCGTCCTGCGCGGCGGTGAGGAGCGTCTCGCGCATGCGGACGGCATCGGCCCGGACGCCGCGCTGCTCGTCACCTATGCAGACGGCACACAGGAGGCCGTCTCCTCCGGCGAGGTCTCCGTCCGCGGCATGTACGGCTACCTTTGATTTTTCCGCGGCTCGCCATATTTTCTTCATATTTTCCTGTTATGTTAAAAGAAAAAGGAGTGCGATATTATGAACGAAGTTCTGAATTGTCTGGAAACGCGCCGCAGCGTGCGCAAATATCTCCCGAAGCAGATCGCGGACGCGGAGCTGAACGCCATTCTGGAGGCCGGTATCTATGCCCCGACCGCCATGGGCCGTCAGTCGCCGAAGATCGTCGTCCTGCAAAAGCCGGAGGATGTCGCGGAGCTGGAGCGGATGAACGCCGCCGTGCTCGGCAATCCGGACAGCCATCCGTTCTATGGCGCGCCGACGGTCCTCGTCGTGCTGGCCGACGCAAAGGCCGGCACCGCTGTTGAGGACGGCAGCCTTGTGCTCGGCAATCTGATGAACGCCGCCCATGCGCTCGGCGTCGGCTCCTGCTGGATCCATCGCGCGCGGGAGGAGTTTGCCTCCGGCGAGGGCAAGGCGCTTCTGAAGCGCTGGGGCATCGAGGGCGACTGGGTCGGCGTCGGCCACTGCATCCTCGGCTATGCCGCCGAACCCGCCGCGCCCGCAAAGCCCCGGAAAGCGGACTATATCGTCCGCGTGTGAGCCGCGCGTCTCTTCCGAATAGAAAAAGCTCCGGCTGTTTGGAACTGCCGGAGCTTTTGCGTGTATCAAGCTGTCTGAGTATAAAGGCGCTCTGCCTCCAACAAATCATTTCGGATGCGCCGAAGGCGCGCTGCGGTTTGCAGCGCCGTCGCCGCCGCTCCGCGGGCCAT
>FR887068.1 GCA_000436735.1 Firmicutes bacterium CAG:170 | reverse complement strand
CGCTGAGTAATGCGGGGAGCCTCCTGAATGCGCCGTCGCTTTTTGAGACGCTCTCGGCGGCGGGCTGGACGGGAAAGACCGCGCTCTGCGCGATGGTGTTCTTTCTGTTTCACTGGCCGTGCAGCACGACGCTGCTGACGATCAAAAAAGAAACCGGAAGCGTGAGATGGACGCTGCTGGCGTTCCTGCTGCCGACGCTGGCGGGAGTGGCGCTGTGTATGCTGCTGAATTTGCTGCTATAAAAGGACTGCCGCAGGGGCTCCTGCGGCAGTGTTTATTGTCCGGGCTGCAATTCGGCGTAAAAGACGTTGAAGTTTGCGACGGAATAGGAATATTCGAGTGAGAGAATGTCCCGGCTCTCATACCAGTCGTCTACAAATGTGTCAAAATCGTGGTAGCACTGCGCCAGTTCGTCGCTGGAGGCGAAGCGGACGGAGAAGAAACCGCCCTCTGCGGCTGCTTCATCCATAAGACGGTAGAAAAGCTCGGTATAATCGGAGCCTGCGGGGATGTATAGCTCATTTCGGACGTAATAGTCGTCGTCGATGCAGTCTGTCGTTGGCAGCTCGAAGAAGTCCGAAATGCTGGTATCGAGCGTGTAGTTGATACCGTCGCTGTAGAGGGCGAGACTGTTAGGGACATTGAAGCCCGTATGAAGGATCGGGTCGTCGCTGTCGAGGAGAGGAACGTCCTGCGTCAGGTCGAGCGCGTAGTAATTGTCATCGACCTCGACCAGATTCCATGCGTGTCCAAACTCTTCCCGATCGGAGTATCCCCCGACGCTCATGCAGGTGAGGCCAAGCTCCCGAAGAAGCCATGTTGCGGCATAGGCGATGCCGTCGCACTTGGCGCGGCCCTCGCAAAGCGCGCCGTAAGCAGTGGCGGAGAACTGGGACTGGTCGTCGTAATGGCAGATGGAGGTCAGCGTGTCAAAGACCAGAAGCTCTTTTTCGTAATCGGACAGGCCGTCGGCCTGTTCACAGACGGACGCGATCACTTTTTTACAGTCCTCGAGGTGAAGCCTGTATTCCTCCTTCGTCATCTGGTAAGAAAGCTCCATCGAAGAAATATAGTCCGTCTGCGAATCGGAATAATAGGTGTCTGTGTGAAAGAAGTCCAGCTGAAAAAGCTCCGGGCAGTCATATTCCAGCAGGTCAAGCGCCTGGAAAGCCTCCTCGGCGGTGATACCGTATGGAAACTGGCACGTCTCACGGAAATCTCTTGCCGACGTATAGATCTTACACGCGGCAGCAAGGACAGATGCGTTTTCCGGATCGTCGGACAGCTGAGAAAGATAGTAGCGCCGTGAGAACTGCGGGATATAGGAGACCGCATTTTCCGCAATGGCGTTACGCTCGGTATCTGCAAAATGGGGTCTGACGATATCCTGCTGAATTTTCTGTATCATGGCAGCGATCTCTGCATCAGATGCTGTTGATGCAGCAGACTGTTCGGCAGGCGGCGTTTCGTCCTCAGAAGAGCAGAACAGAATGCGCCCGCAGAGCAGGGCCAGGATCAGAACGGCCAGTATCCATCCGATAAAGCGTTTTTTGGAGCGGGGCTTCCTTTCTTCTCCGATATCATAGTCGTATGGCAAATGGTAAGGCTGCTGCGGGTCCATTTGGTCTGCGTTTTCGCCGTTCATATCCAAGGCCTCCCTTCACTTTGCGTCTTGATCTAGGGTGTATTCTTCCAACGCCCATCGCACCCGGACAGCGGGCCTTTTCACGCTGCGCTGCGCCATTTTTCCTTGGAATACGTCAGTATTCCTGCGAAAAAATGTCTTGCTCAACGCAAAAATTCCTCGCTGTCGATCACATTGGGAGGTTTCAGCTACACCCTAAAATAACACTACCATATTTTATCATACAATACAACAGGAATATAAAAAAACCGCCCGTACATGGTACGGGCGGCATTTTGTGCTTGAAAAGCGAGATTACTTGACCTCGACCTCAGCGCCAGCTTCCTTGAGCTCGGCAGCGATCTTCTCAGCCTCGTCCTTGGAGACAGCTTCCTTGAGGGTCTTCGGAGCGTTATCAACGATCTCCTTGGCTTCCTTCAGGCCCAGGCCGGTCAGGGCACGGACGACCTTGATGACGCCAATCTTGTTCGCGCCGGCAGCCTTCAGCACGACGTCGAACTCGGTCTTTTCTTCAACAGCCTCAGCAGCAGCAGCGGGAGCAGCAACAGCAGCGGCAGCGGCGGAAACGCCGAAGGTATCTTCCAGAGCATGAACGAGCTCAGCCAGCTCGACAACAGTCAGGCCCTTTACTTCTTCAATCAGAGCAGCGATCTTTTCAGACATGATAATATCCTCCTAAAAGTATAGTTTTTATGAATAAATTATTCTGCGGCGGGTTCCGCAGCGGGACCTTCCTTCTGGATGCGGATCTGATCCAGAACGAATGCCAGGGAAGAGATAGGAGCCAGGAAAGTGCCGAGAACCTGAGCAACAAGGGCGTCCTTGCTGGGCAGTTCACCGAAGCCCTGAAGCTGCTCGACGCTCATGACAGAGCCTTCTACGAAGCCGCCCTTCAGCTTGACGATGTTCTTGTTCTTCTTGGCAAATTCGCATACGATACGAGCCGGAGCGATGGGGTCGCCGGTGGTGCAGGCCATGGAAGTGGTGCCGTTGAGCAGCTCGTCGAACTGATTGTAGCCAGCCTTGTTGGCGGCAAATCTCGTCAGAGTGTTCTTGACGACCGTGTATTCCACGCCAGCTTCACGGAACTTGTGGCGAAGCTCGGTATCCTGTGCGACAGTGATGCCCTTGTAATCGACGAAAACTGCGGAGGTAGAATTCTGCAGCTTCTCGGTCAGTGCATCAACGATTGCCTTTTTGCTTTCCAGTACCTTTGCGTTGGGCATGTGTGTCACCTCCGATAAAATAAAGTGTCCTCATGCCAAAAGACATGAGGACACAAAATGACAATTCATTCCGCGAACCTCGGCAGGATGGGTTGTCCCATTACGGCGGAAGCCTCCTGCTGTCTTTGGCAGCCAGACTATTATAACAGATAATAGGGGAATGTCAAGCGAAAAATTCCGCTTTTGTACGGAAAATTACAGCTTGGTGGCAGCGACCTTGACGCCGGGGCCCATGGTGGAGGCCAGGACGCAGCTGCGGATATACTGACCCTTTGCAGCGGCGGGCTTTGCCTTGATGATCGCGCCGATCAGGGTGTTGAAGTTCTCCGTCAGCTTTTCGGGGCCGAAGGAAGCCTTGCCGATGGGGCAGTGGATGATGTTGGTCTTGTCGAGACGGTACTCGATCTTACCGGCTTTGATCTCCTTGACGGCAGCGCCGACGTTCGGAGTCACGGTGCCGGCCTTGGGGGAGGGCATGAGGCCCTTCGGGCCGAGAACCTTACCAAGACGGCCAACAATACCCATCATGTCCGGGGAAGCGACGACGACGTCGAAGTCGAACCAGTTTTCCTTGGTGATTTTCTCAACAAGCTCCATGCCGCCGGCGTAATCCGCGCCTGCGTCCAGAGCGTCCTGAAGCTTTGCGTCCTTTGCGAAAACGAGGACCTTGCGGGTCTTGCCGGTGCCGTTCGGAAGAACGATGGCGCCGCGGACCTGCTGGTCAGCGTGACGGGAATCAACGCCGAGCTTGACGTGGACTTCAATGGTCTCATCGAATTTGGCGGTTGCCGTCTTGACGACCAGATCCATGGCGTCGGCAACCTCATACTGCATGCTGCGATCGATCAGCTTTGCGCTGTCAACATATTTCTTACCTTTGAACAATGTAATATCCTCCTTAGTGGTGATTCGGAATAATCCTCCCACATATTTCTGAGGCCCGGCCTGATGCCGGCGCACTCGGTCAAGTAAATTAATCGACGACGACGATGCCCATGCTGCGGCAGGTGCCTGCAACCTGGCTCATAGCGGCCTCGATGGTGTTGGCGGTCAGGTCGGGCATCTTCTTCTCGGCGATCTCCTTGACCTGTGCTTTGGTGATGGTAGCGACCTTGTCCTTGTTGGGCACGCCGGAACCCTTTTCGATACCCAGAGCCTTCAGAACGAGGGTCGGGGTCGGGGGAGTCTTGGTGACGAAGGTAAAGCTGCGGTCTGCGTAAACCGTGATGATGACAGGAATCTTAAAGCCGGCCTGATCCTTGGTGCGCTCGTTGAATTCCTTGATAAACTGGGAAATGTTCACGCCGTGCTGGCCGAGAGCCGGGCCGACAGGGGGCGAAGCGGTCGCCTTTGCAGCGGGAATCTGAAGCTTGATATAACCTGTAACTTTCTGTGCCATGATAAGCACCTCCTGAATAGATGTGGTGATACGCTATAGCGTATTTCTGGCGGGGACGGAGCCCCTCCCACGTTGCGGCGGTTTGCCGAACTTACTCGCTGACAAGCTCGACCTGATCGAGCTCCAGCTCTACGGGCGTTTCGCGTCCGAACATGGATACGATCACGCGAACCTTGTTCTTTTCGATGTCGAGCATATCGACGACGCCGATGAAGCTGGTCAGCGGGCCGTCGCAGATCTTGACATTGTCGCCCTCGGAATAGGCGACCACGACCTCGTGCTTTTCCACGCCAAGCTGCTGGACCTCTTCGTCGGTCAGCGGGGTGGGCTTGGTGCCGGAGCCGACAAAGCCGGTCACGCCGCGGACGTTCTTGATGATGTACCAGCCCTCGTCGGACATGATCATCTTGACGAGCACATAGCCGGGAAAGACCTTGCGGTCATAAGTCTTGGGGCCGTTTTCGGTGATCTCCGTGACGGTCTCCATCGGGATGGAAACGACATGGATGAGATCCTCCAGATGGCGGGTCTCGATGGTTTTTTCGATGGTGGCCTTTACGGTATTTTCATAGCCGGAGTAGGTATGCACAACATACCATTTTGCTTCATCCGCCATGACAATACCTTAACCCTTGAGCATCTGGGCGAGCTTGAACAGACCCTGGACGACCAACTCGCCAACCTGGTCAAAAATAACGATAAAGATGCCGACGACCAGAACGCACGCCAGAACGATCAGCGTGTTGTTGAGCATCTGGCTCTTGGTGGGCCATACGACCTTTTTCAGCTCGCTCTTCATCTCACGGAACCAGCGGCTGATACGCTTGCCTGTACGGGCAAAGAAGTTTTCCTTTTTCGCTTCTGCCATGTTTTTCACCCTTTCCGCAATGCGAACATTGCTTTACTTCGTCTCGCTGTGTACGGTGTGCTTCTTGCAGAATCTGCAATACTTCTTCATCTCGAGACGGTCGGGGTCGTTCTTCTTGTTCTTCATGGTGTTGTAGTTTCTCTGCTTGCATTCGTTGCATCTGAGTGTGACTTTCACGCGCATATATCGGCACCTCCTTAAAATAATTGCCTCCCTGCATGGCTGCGGCTATTTCAAAATTTTAGCGGACACCGAAACTACAATGGTGTCTCCCACAGCTGAAAAAGAGCGCAAAAAAAGAAACCCTTTTTCACAGGTAAGGATATACTAGCATAGAACCCGTGCGAGGTCAACCGCTTTTTTCATTTTTTTCGAAGAAATCTTGCGTCAGACGGCGTAAAATGCTACAATACACGCGAAGAATGCATAAGAGGTGCAGAAAATGAGAGTCATGGCCATTGATTACGGCGATGCGCGGACGGGGATCGCCATTTCCGACGCGCTGGGAATGCTGACGGGTACGACGACGGTGATCCACAGCTGGAATCCGGAAAAAACGGCGCAGGAGATCGCACGGCTGGCGCGCGAAAACGGCGTGGAGCGCATCGTGATGGGCTTTCCGCGCAACATGGACGGCAGCGAGGGCCCGCGTGCGGAGCTTTATCGCGCGTTTGCCGCGCAGGTCGCGCAGACGGCGGGCATGGAGCCGGTGCTCTGGGACGAGCGGCGGACGACCATCGAGGCGCACCAGATCCTGAGCGCCGGGAATTATCACGGGAAAAAGCGGAAAAATACGGTGGACGCCGTTGCGGCGTCGCTGATCCTGGAGGGATATCTGTCCTTCCTTGCGTCACAGAAAGGATAAGCATGTTTCAGGGCTTCAGTGGAAAGATCCCGGATTTTTTCTGGGAGCTTCGATTCAATAACGAAAAGGCATGGTTTCAGGAACACAAGGAGACGTATCAGCACGACGTGCAGCAGCCGTTCCGGGCGCTGGCGGACGAGCTGTTCGACTGGTTCCAGGAAAAGTATCCGCAGCAGCATATGAGCCTGCATATTTCGCGGATCTACCGCGACGCGCGGCGGCTCTTCGGCCGGGGGCCTTTCAAGGACCATCTCTGGTTTTCGTTCCAGTCCGGTGATCAGTGGAACAACGTGCCGTGCTTCTATGTGGAGATCGGCGCGGAGTGCTGGGGCTACGGTATGGGCTGCTGGACGGGAGAGGCGGGCTTCAGCCAGCGCTTCCGCCGCTATATCGACCGCGATCTCGCCGCGGCGGAGAAGCTTCTCCGGCGGCTCGAAGCAAGGCCGGAATTCCGCCTGCAAGGGGAGCGGTACGCCAAAAGCAAGGGCCATGCGGGCGAGCCGATCGAGGCGTGGTATAATATGAAGGGCTGGAGCATCAGCGCCGACTGCGCCTATGACGAGGCGTCCGCCTCGCCGGAGGTCGTGGGAAAAATCAAAAACGCGTTTGAGTTTTTGATGCCGTACTATGAAATGATGAATCAGGTCTATCACAGCGCAGACTGAAAAAAGAAATGCGGACGCACCCTTGAGGGTGCGTCCGCAGCCGTTTCTATAGATACTAGGGAAGTTCTGATTAAATCAGCGGCTGTGGACGGCGAGAGATTTTT
>FR887067.1 GCA_000436735.1 Firmicutes bacterium CAG:170 | reverse complement strand
GTCAAGCGGTTCAGGTCGTCATAGGTATAGGCGACAGATTGCAGCACCTCGCCATTCTGCGTAAGCGTGAAGCTCGTCTCGCCGAGCATCAGGTCCCGGTCAAGTCGTGCCAGACAAGGGGCGCTCGTACCAGATAAGCTTTTCGGCAAAAAGTGCTGCCGCCTCGCGCATGATATCCGAAAGTTGTGCTATTTCTTCGCGCGTCCACAGGTGCTTCTCCGATGGATAACCCATGGCCGGGAGTTCACAGCACCGAAAAAGTTTATCATACAGCGTGTCCGCTGTATGCTGCGTACCGGAATAGGACATGCCAAGCGTTTTTGCAAGATCATCCGCAAGATTCCAGATCGTCAGGAGCGCATTGCTTACGGCGGGTGTGAATTCCGGCGAAAGCGGCGCGTTTAAGTCATCCAAATCTATGACTGTCTCTTCTTCGCTCACGAACATTTGCAGGCCTGTGGCGGCGGCTGAAGCAGCTGCGCGATCGGGAAAAGACAAAATACAGTTGGTGGCATCCACCGCGAATACGTTGGTCTCGTCAGGTGCCTCATACCATAATGCAAAGGAAACACACGTCTCACGTAAAAAACAGAGAATATACGCTTCAATTATATTGTCCATCATTTAAACCCCCGGTCGCCCCATTTTCTAATTTTGTTATACTCACTACCAGGGCCTGTAGTATAATTTCCCTTTCCGTACTTCTCATCTAATAGCCGCTTTGCAAATTCTTTGCCACTTTCACCTTTCTTGGGGCGTTTGCCTTTTGCCCAACTTGGGACGTCGTCGGCAGCTTCTTTCCCACTCTTCCCTGAAACTGGCTGCTTATACTCATCTTTATCTTTCGTATCTGAACTTGCGACCTGTGCATCGGTTTTGCATGCCACATAATCAGCAACTTTACTCTTGCCGCACTCCTTCAGATTCTCTGCCGCCTTAACAAGCACACAAAACTCATGGAGCAAGTCAACAGATGCTGCATATGCATCCGGAATCATCTTTTGCAGAATTGCAAATACCGCAACGGCGGTTCCTATGGCAAGAACAACAAGTACAATAGCGCATGCAATCGCTATCTCATTACCATTTGAATCTGCATAATAAACCGAATTATTGACCCCGTACACATACAGGTTTCCACTCTGCATGACGGCAGTGATCTGCGGTGCGTAGGAATACGTCTTTAATCCAAGCTTATCCTCGCGCTCATTGATCTTCTGCGGATTGTCGCCGTAGATGCTGTTGGCAGTCGTCCAGTGGGTATCCTGCTGCGTGAAGCGGCCAATGGTCGGATCGTAATATCTCGCGCGGAGATAGTAGGTCTCCGTCTCGCGGTCAAAATACTCGCCGCAGTAGCGGAACGGGTTCTCATCCAGCGGGTCAGGATCCTTCTCTACGCCGAACGCATCGTAATCATAAGCCCGTGCGCTCGCTCCGGTGCTGTCCGCCAACCCTGTGACATCGCCGTGGGCGTTGAACAGGTAATAGTCCGTTCCATCCTCGCCCGTGCGCGAGATCAGGTTTGCGCCGCGCAGATAGGAAACGTATTCCCCGTTGAGCCGTTCGCCGACCACGTTCGCGCCATCGAGCAGGTAATTTGTCCGCGTGGAGAAGGTCACCTTCG
>FR887066.1 GCA_000436735.1 Firmicutes bacterium CAG:170 | reverse complement strand
TTCTTTTCTGGCAAGACAGAAAAGAATGGGCCTGCGGAGCAAAACCCGCGCCTCCGGCGCAGACAAAATCTGCCGCTGGCCGCGGCCTGCGTCCGCAGTCTGTGAATCCTCAGTGCTTGGGAACAAGCACCTCTTTGCCGCCCATATACGGCTGGAGGCACTTCGGGATGGTGACGGAGCCGTCGGCCTGCAAATGATTCTCGAGGAAGGCAATGAGCATACGCGGCGGCGCGATGCAGGTATTATTCAGCGTATGGGCGAGGTAGAGCTTGCCGTCCTCGCCGCGCACCTTGATATTCAGGCGGCGCGCCTGCGCGTCTCCGAGGTTGGAGCAGGAGCAGACCTCGAAATACTTCTTCTGCCGCGGGCTCCACGCCTCGATATCGCAGGATTTGACCTTGAGATCGGCCAGATCGCCGGAGCAGCAGATGAGCTGACGAACCGGAATTTCCAGATTCAGGAACAACTCGACGGAATAGTGCCACAGCTTCTCATACCAGTCGTTGGAGTCCTCGGGCTTGCAGACGACGATCATTTCCTGCTTTTCGAACTGATGGATGCGGTAGACGCCGCGCTCCTCCAGACCGTGGCTGCCGACCTCCTTGCGGAAGCAGGGGGAATAGGATGTGAGCGTCAGCGGCAGCTGGCTTTCAGGAAGGATCTGGTCGATGAAGCGGCCGATCATCGTGTGCTCGGACGTGCCGATCAGGTAGAGATCCTCGCCCTCGATCTTATACATCATGGCCTCCATCTCCGGGAAGGACATGACGCCCTTGACCACGTCGCCGTGCATCATGAACGGAGGAATGACATAGGTGAAGTGCTTTTCGTCGATCATGAAATCGCGCGCGTAGGCAAGCACGGCCTCGTGCAGACGCGCGATGTCGCCCAGCAGATAGTAGAAGCCCATACCGGCTACGCGGCCTGCGGCATCCTTATCGATGCCGTCGAAGCGCGCCATGATATCGACATGATGCGGGACCTCGAAATCAGGCACGACCGGCTCGCCGAAGCGCTGCGCCTCGACGTTGCAGCTGTCGTCCGGGCCGATGGGGACGGACGGGTCAATGATGTTCGGAATGACGTACATGATCTCCTTGATCCGTGCGTCCATCTCCGCGACCTGCTGGTCAAGCTCCGCGCGGCGGTCGTCGTCGGCCTTGACGGCGGCGTTGTTCTGATCGATCTGCGCCTGAAGCTCGGCCTTTTTCAACTCGTCGGCGCACTTTTTCAGCTGGCCGTAAAGCGGGCCGTTCGCCTTCGAGAGCTTGTTGCGGGCGGCCTTGAGGCTTTCGACCTCGGCGATGGCCGCGCGGCGCTTCGCGTCCAGCTCTACGACCTCATCTACGAGCGGAAGCTTCTCATCCTGAAACTTTTTGCGGATGTTTTCCTTGACAACATCCGGGTTTTCTCTAACAAATCGAATATCCAGCATAGCTTTTCTCCTTAGTTCTCCTGGAGCGCTTCGTAAACGGCAAGCGCCTCCTGCGAGAGGTATTCCTTATATTTTTCCACGGTGCTCATGGCCTTTGAGAACGTGACGTTTCCTTCGCGGGTCGTGCAGCGCAGCGCCGTCAGCAGCGCATCATACGCCTCCTGCGTGCCTTCACTGCTTTCAGAGGCCTCCGCGTGCTCGGTGCGCAGAGCCTCCAGCTCCTGCTCCAGCTGCGCGATGCTTTCCTCCTGCGTTTTTGCCTTTTCCTGCTCGTCCGCAAGCAGCTTCTTGGTGCTGTCCAGCTCCTCCTGAAGCTTGCGGTTCTCGTCCTGAAGCAGCTCCGCGTTGACGGCGGCGTTGGACAGGGCACTGGAATTGCTCTCCTTCAGATCGGAGAGCGCGGCCTTTGCGGTGTGGGCCTGCAAGACCAGCGAAATCAGCACCAGCAGAAACGCGACGGCAAAAATGATCGTCATGTACCGCAGAAATGCGTTGCGCTTGGCGGCAAGCTCCTTTTCCTTATCCGCCTCGCTCTGCGGCGTGGGCTTGTTTTCTTCACTCATTACGGGAAGTCCTCCTTTCAGCTCAGACGTTCCAGAAGCTCATACAGCCGCTGGAGGTCCTCTTCTCCGTAGTATTCCAGCTCCAGACGGCCCTTACGCTTTCCGCTGACGATGCGGACGCCGCGTCCAAGGCGCTTGGAGAGTGTTTTTTCGCATTCGGCCAGATAATCGACCGCGATGGGCTTTTCCTGCTTGGGCTTGGTGGCTTTCACAAGATTTTTGCACATATTTTCCGTCTGCCGGACGGAGAGCTGCAAATTGATGACCTTCATCGCCACGGCGTACTGCTCCGGCGCGGATTTGACGGTCAGAAGCGCCCGGGCGTGTCCGGCGGAAAGCCTCCCCTGCTCGACCAGCTCCAGCACCGCCGGAGACAGCGACAGCAGGCGCAGCGCATTTGCCACCGCCGGTCGGGATTTTCCGACGCGCTCCGCCGTGACCTCCTGCGTCATGCCGTATTCGGTCATGAGCTGCTGATAGCCCTTGGCCTCTTCGATGGGATTGAGGTCGGAGCGCTGGAGATTTTCGATCAGCGCCAGCTCCATGGCCTTCTTGTCGTCGGCCTCGATCACGACGACCGGAACCTCGTCGAGTCCCGCGAGCCGGGCTGCGCGCCAGCGGCGCTCACCGGCGATGATCTGATAGAAGCCGGACGGCAGCTGCCGCACGGTCAGCGGCTGGATAATGCCGTGCATGGCGATGGAATCGGCCAGCGCCTGCAATTCGTCCGGGTCAAAGCTCTTGCGCGGCTGGAGCGGATTCGGCTCCACCTTTTGCAGCGGCAGAAGCTGCGCGCCGGAGGGCGGCTGCGCCGTCTGCATGGCCGCTTCGCCGAGAAGCGCGCCCAGCCCCTTGCCGAGGCCACGTTGTTTCGTCATAAAATTCGCTCCCTTTTCAGGAATTTTTCAGCTTTTTCAAGATTTCCTCCGCCAGAGACAGATACGCCCGCGCACCGCGGCTGAAGCGGTCGTAGGCAAAGACCGGCAGCCCGTGGCTGGGGGCCTCGCTGAGGCGGACGTTGCGCGGGATCATGCTGGCAAAGACCTTGCCCGGAAAATGCCGCCGCACCTCCTCCGCGACCTGCGCGGAAAAGTTGGTGCGTCCGTCGTACATCGTCAGCAGCACGCCGAAAATTTCAATTTTCGGATTGAGCCGCCGCTTGACGGCGCGCATCGTGGTCATCAGGTCGGACAGACCCTCGAGCGCGTAATATTCGCACTGCACCGGGATCAGCACGCTGTCCGCCGCGCAGAGCGCGTTGAGCGTCAGCAGCTCCAGGGATGGCGGGCAGTCGATCAGAATAACGTCATAGCCGTCCTTGAGCGGAGCCAGCGCGTTTTTCAGGACGAATTCCCGGCCCTCCGTCCCGACCAGCTCCACACCCGCGCCGGAAAGCGCGGCGGAGGACGGGATGAGGTCGCCGAAATCCGTGTGGACGACGGCCTCCGCCGCGTCCGCGCCGTTGATGACAACATCGTAGCTCGAGGACGGCGTATGCCCCTTTTCCACACCAAGACCGGAGGTCGCGTTGGCCTGCGGGTCGAAGTCGCAGAGCAGCGTTTTCAGCCCCGCCTGATGCAGCGCTGCCGTCAGATTGACCGCGGTCGTCGTTTTTCCGACGCCGCCCTTCTGATTGACCAGAGCGATGATTCTGCCCATATGCGCCCTCCTTCAAAACTCTATTGGAACTTATTATAATGCGTGTATCCGGCAATTGCAACCAGAAAACTGCCCGATGTTTCACATGAAACATCGGGCAGAAGCATGGATTCAGTTGTTTCACGTGAAACACGCTCAGTATTCCCGGATGACGGCCTTGACCTTTCCGAGAATGGACGCCGCGCGTCCGTCGATCGGGTCATACGCAGGATTTTCCGGCATGAGCCAGACCTCCGTGCCCTTCTTTTTAAGTCGCTTGACCGTTGCGGAGTCCTCGAGCAGCGCCACGACGATCTCGCCGTTTTCCGCGCTCTGCTGCGGACGGACGACGACCTTGTCCCCGTCGAGAATGCCCGCGCCGATCATGGAATCTCCGCGCACGCGGAGCGCAAAGCAGCCGCTTTCGCCGTCCCACGGGATATAGCCCTCAATGTTCTCCACGGCAAGGATGGGGATACCGGCCGTAACCACGCCAATCACGGGAATGCGGTCGGGACGGTGCGCGTCGGGAAGCGTGATGGTGCGCTTTTTCATATCGTCCATCTGGATGAGGCCGCTTTCGCGCAATGCGTTGAGGTGGTAATGGACGGTCGCAGTGGATTGCAGGCCGACGGCGGCACAGATCTCGCGCACGGAGGGTGCATAATGATTCTCCTGAATGAACTGTGTAACAAAGTGCAAGATCTTTTCCCGTTTATCCGTGGTGCGCGCCATAAAAACTCCTCCTTTTGGAATGCGCGGCGGTTGCTGAACGCTGTGAATGTATTTCTAAATCGGAGTATAGCACACTTTGCTGGAAAAAGCAAACACATGTTTCTGAATTTTTACAGGCCGGTCAAATCGAATCTCGGTGTATAGCCGCGCTCTGCGGAGGAAAAGTCCTGTGTATAGCCGTCCTCAATTCCGAGCAGCATCATGTAGGACAGCACCGAGTCATATTCCAGCTCCGTGATGCGCCGGTCAAACGGCGGCATTTCCACCGCCCGCCCCATCGGGACGTACTGGCTCATCAGACTGAAAAGAATGTCGCCGCTGCGGAAATGCTCCGCGACCCAGTCGAGCACGCCCAGAGAATTGTCCACGCAGCCCGGCAGCACCAGATGCCGCACCAGAACGCCGCGCTTCATTTCGTCGTCCTCAAGCACGGGCTTCCCTACCTGCCGGTACATTTCCAGGATCGCGGCGGAGGCCGTTTCAAAATAGTCCGGTGCGGAGGACAGCTTCTTCGCAAGCGCGTTGTCGCTGTATTTGAAGTCCGGAAGATAGACGTCGATCTTCCCTTCCAGCTGCCGCAGCGTCTCCACGGACTCATAGCCGCCGCAGTTGTAGACGACTGGCACGGGAAGCTTCGGCTCCAGCGCCGGAAGAATGTCGGGGAGAAAATGTGCCGGCGTGACCAGATTGATGTTCTGTACGCCCTCGTCGATCAATCGCTCAAACGCGGCGCGCAGCTCGGTGGAGGTCATTGGTTTGCCGAAATTCTCCTGCGAAATGTCGTAATTCTGACAAAAGGCACATTTCAGCGTGCAGCCGGAGAAAAAGACCGCGCCGCTGCCGAAGCTGCCGGAAATGACCGGCTCCTCCCAGTAATGAACGCCCGCGCGGGCGGCATGAATCTGCCCCGGCATTTTGCAGAAGCCGAGCTGTCCCCTCGTCCGGTCCACGCCGCATCGGCGCGGACAGAGCGTACAGTGCGTATAAGAAAGCATGATATCCCTGCCTTTACAGCTTTGTGGGTCTATGATAAAATAATCGAAGAGAGAATTCAAGAGAATGTTTCATGTGAAACAATGGAGGAATATGCTGAAGCTCAACGAACGGTATCCCGTCGAGATCACCGGTTACACCTCGGACGGCGAGGGCGTGGCGCGCATCGACGGTGAGGTCATTTTCATTCCCGGCGTGATCGCGGGTGAAAAATGCGTGATCCGCATTGTAAATATCGGAAAAACGGCGGCACACGGCGTATTGGAGACGCTCACAGAGCCGTCGCCGCACCGCGTGGAGCCGGACTGCCCATATTTTGGCCGCTGCGGCGGCTGCGATTTCCGGCACATGGATTATGACGAGGAGCTGCGTCTCAAGCGCCGGCGCGTCCGCGACGCGCTCGAACGCATCGGCGGGTGCAGCGTCCCGGAGCTGGAGATCACGGGCGCGGCCGTACAGAACGGCTACCGCAATAAGGTGCAGTTCCCGGTCGCGCAGCAAAAGGGCCGCGCCGTTGCGGGCTTTTACCGCGCGCGCACGCACGAGGTCATTCCGGCGGACGGCTGCAGGCTCCAACCGGATTGCGCCGAACGGCTGAAAAAGGCCGTGACGGACTGGATGCGCGAAAACCGCGTCCCGGCCTACGACGAAAAAACGCATACCGGCTGCGTCCGGCATATCTATCTGCGGCTGGGCTTTGTCAGCAGGCAGGCGCTCTGCTGTGTCGTTCTGAACGCAAAAAAAACGCCGCAGCCTGCGGCGTTGGTGGAAGCAATTCTGCGCGAGGTGCCGCAGACGGCGGGGATCGTCGTTTCCTATAACGAAAAGCGCGGCAATACCATCCTCGGCGACCGCTTTGAGACGCTTTACGGCAGCGATACGATCGAGGATACGCTCTGCGGCCTGCGCTTCCGGCTCTCGGCCAGAAGCTTCTATCAGGTGAATCACGATCAGGCGGAGCGGCTGTATGACGCCGCCGTGCGGCTGGCAGGCCTGACGGAAAAGGACTCGGTGCTCGATCTCTACTGCGGTGCGGGCACCATCACGCTCTGCCTTGCACGCCATGCCGGGAAGGCCTACGGCGTGGAGATCATCGACGCCGCCATCCGCGACGCCAGGGAGAACGCCGCCCGGAACGGCCTTGAAAACACGGAGTTTTTCTGCGCCGACGCCGGAGAAGCGGCGTTGGAATTTGCGCGGCGCGGCGTGAAGCTGGACGTGATCGTCGTCGATCCGCCTCGAAAGGGCGTCAGCCGCGACGTGATCGCCGCCATGCTCGAAATGGCCCCGAAGCGCATCGTCTACGTTTCCTGCGACCCGGCGACGCTCGCGCGGGACGTGAAGCTCCTGCGCGAGGGCGGCTACGCGCTTACCCACGCGGAGGCGTTCGATCTGTTTCCACGCTGTGCACATATCGAGACGGTTGTTTTACTTTCCAAGGGTGAAATCGACTCGAAAAAAGTGCGTGTGGAGTTCTCGTTGGAGAATATGGATATGTCCGGATTCCAGAAAGGCGCAACCTATCCGCAGATCAAGGAGTACGTGCAGGAGCATAGCGGACTAAAGGTATCTTCCCTGTATATTTCTCAGGTAAAGCGGAAATGCGGGCTGGATGTTGGACAAAACTATAATCTGTCAAAGAAGGAGAATGTCAAGCAGCCCCAATGCCCGCCCGAAAAGGAAGAAGCTATCATGGAAGCATTACGATACTATGGAATGATCAAATAATACTTTTGAGAAATCGCTGTGTGGCTAAGGTCATGCGGCGGTTTTCTCTGTTTGTAACTTTTCAATGAATAGCCTTGACAATGCGGCGATTCTTTGTTATTATGTGTAGCGAGCTACAGGCGAACAGAGGTGAGTGCCCATGCTGAAAAATGATGTTGGCTACCTGATCAAGAGCATCAATGATAAGCTGAAGGTCAGGGCTGACGCGGAGTTAAAGCAGTACCATCTGACCATATCCCAATCCAGAGTTCTGGTTTATTTGCGAAGCCGGGGCGGGCAGGCAACCCAGAAAGAAATTGAAACCTTTCTGGACGTTGCCCATCCGACTATTGTTGGACTTGTTTCCCGCATGGAACAGAATGGTTATGTGACGTGCTGGCCCTGCGAAGATGGGCGCAATAAGTATGTCAAGCTGACGCCGCAGGCAGAAGCCATCGACAAAGATATGCAGGAGAATATGCAAGCCAGTGAGGAAATGCTTTTAGCGCCCCTTTCCCCGGAGGATCGTGAGCGGCTGCGGGGGTTACTGCTGACCGTTGCAGACCATTTGACGTAAAAGCCGGTTTCCAATCGGCTTTTATATAGCTCACAAGTGTAGCGTACTACATACAAACAAATAGGAGGATCGCCATGATAAAAACCTTATTGAGGAGCCTGCGGGAATATAAACGAGGCTCCATTCTCACAATCCTGCTCTCCATTCTGGAGGCAGCCTTTGAAATCCTGATCCCGCTCCGTATGGCAGATTTGATCGATCAGGGAATCGACTTGGGGAACATGACAGCCGTCTGGAAATTTGGTGTTGCCATTCTGATTTTTGCGGCGCTGCAATTACTGACAGGCGTTCTTTCCGCACACATTGCGGCGAAAACCTCGGTTGGCTTTTCTGCAAATCTGAGACAGGATATGTATGACAACGTGCAGACCTTTGCCTTTTCCAACATTGACAAGTTTTCTACGGCGTCTATCGTTACCCGCCTGACAACCGATGTAACCAATATTCAAAATGCCTATCAAATGCTGATCCGCATGGCGGTGCGCGGCCCAGTCATGCTGGTATTCTCCATGATCGTGTCTTTCCGCATCAACACAACCATTGCACTCATTTTCCTTGCGGTCATTCCGGTGATGGCGCTGCTGCTCCTTTTGATCATCCGCAAGGTTGGGCCGCTTTTCAACCGGGTGTTCCACACCTACGATGAGCTTAACAACGTTGTTCAAGAAAACGTCCGGGGCATCCGCGTGGTGAAATCCTTTAATCAAGAAGATCACGAGATCAAGAAGTTCAAAGGTATTTCTCAGAGCATCTATGAGGATTTTGCCGCCGGAGAGCGGCTGCTGGCGTTTAACTCGCCCATTATGCAGTTTTTCATGTACGCCTGCATGATTCTGATTTCGTGGATCGGTGCAAAAGCGATCGTTGCCAGCGGCAATAACTCTGCATTGGGCATGACCACCGGCGACCTGACGGCGCTCTTTTCCTATGCAACACAGATTTTGATGGCGCTGATGATGCTTTCTATGGTCTTTGCAATGATTACCATTTCGCTTGCGTCTGCCCGCCGCATTGCGGAGGTGTTGGAGGAAAAAACGGATATTGACAATCCCACTGACCCGGTCATGACAGTCAGGGATGGCTCGATTTGCTTTGAGCAGGTAAGCTTTGCTTACTCGACCAAGGCCGACAAAAAGGTGCTTAACGATATTAACCTTTCGATTGCGTCCGGACAGACGGTAGGGATCATCGGCAGCACAGGCTCGTCCAAGTCCAGTCTTGTTCAGTTGATTCCGCGGCTCTATGATGTGAGCTCCGGGCGGTTACTGCTTGGCGGCGTGGATGTGCGTAAATATGATCTGGACGTATTACGCAATGCCGTTGCCATGGTGCTGCAAAAGAACGAACTGTTCTCCGGCACAATCAAAGAAAATCTGCGTTGGGGCAATGAAAATGCCACGGATGAAGAAATCGAGGAAGCCTGCCGTCTGGCC
The DNA here is from genome assembly GCA_000436735.1 of Firmicutes bacterium CAG:170. Lineage (GTDB taxonomy): Bacteria > Bacillota > Clostridia > Oscillospirales > Oscillospiraceae > CAG-170. Next base: position 11,314 of record FR887066.1, on the reverse strand, counting down.
TGTGCGGATGAGTTCATTCAGAGCTTCCCTGACAAATATGATACCTATATCGAGCAGGGCGGCACCAATGTGTCAGGCGGTCAAAAGCAGCGGCTTTGCATCGCCCGCGCTCTGCTGAAAAAACCAAAGGTTCTGATTCTGGACGATTCCACTTCTGCTGTTGATACCAAAACGGATGCTTCCATCCAAAAATCCTTTGCGGAGTTTATCCCGGATACGACCAAAATCATCATTGCACAGCGCGTCAGCTCCGTACAGCACGCCGATCGAATCGTTGTTATGGACGATGGTAAAATCGCAGCGTGCGGAACGCATGATGAATTACTGAAAACCTGCGATATTTACAAAGAAGTGTATGAATCCCAGAAGAAAGGAGACAGAGATCATGAATAAGAAAAACGGACCGGTTTCGGGAGATATGATGCAGAAGCAGCAATTTGACACCAAGACACTGCGGCGGCTGCTTTCCTATATGAAGGACTATAAGGGACAGCTCATTTTTGTGGTGATCTGTATTTTGCTCAGCGCCATTGCGTCCGCTGCTTCGGCGCTGTTCCTGCAATCGCTGATCGACGATTATATCGCACCCCTGCTCACAAGCTCTGCCCCGGTATTCACACAGCTTTTGAAGGTGCTGGTCGTGATCGGCGCAATCTATCTGATCGGTGTTCTTGCCACGCTTTTTTATAACCGTGTCATGGTAACCATCGCGCAGGGAACGCTGAAAAAGATTCGGGACGAAATGTTTGAAAAAATGCAGCGCCTCCCCATACGTGCCTTTGATACCCGCACCCACGGCGATATTATGAGCCTTTATACCAACGACACCGATACCCTCCGCCAGATGATCGCACAGTCTATGGCGCAGCTTATTTCCTCGGTCTTTACCATCGTGGCGGTATTTGTCTGTATGCTCTATGTCAGCTTTTATCTGACGCTGGTTGCCGTGCTGGTCATGCTTCTGATTTTGCAGCTCGTCAAGATGGTCACCGGGAAGATTGGTGTTTTCTTCATGATGCAGCAGAAAACGCTTGCCGATGTCAACGGTTATGTGGAGGAAATGGTAAACGGGCAGAAGGTCATTAAGGTTTTCTGCCATGAGGAAACCGCAAAAAAGGAACTTGCCGAAAAGAACCGGGCGTGGGCATCTGCCGCCACCAGTGCCAACGGCTACGCCAATTCCATAATGCCCATGATGAATGCACTGGGCTATGTGCAGTATGTCATTATTGCGATATTGGGCGGCTATATGGCGATTTCCGGCTTCACCAACATCGGTTTGCAGGGAACAGGAGCGCTGACACTTGGCGCAATCGCTTCTTTCCTGACGCTTTCCCGCAATTTTAACAACCCGATCTCTCAGATTTCCAATCAGTTCAACTCCATTGTCACAGCGCTGGCAGGCGCCTCGCGCATCTTTGCATTCATGGATGAGCAGCCGGAAACAGACGAAGGCTATGTAACGCTGGTGAATGTCGAGGAAGCAAACGGCGAGCTGCGGGAAACGGAAAAGCATACCGGAATGTGGGCGTGGAAGCATCCGCATCACGATGGAACGCTGACCTATACCAAGCTGGAAGGGCGCGTTGTATTTGACCATGTGGATTTTGGCTATACGCCGGACAAGACCGTTCTGCATGACATTTCCCTTTATGCGGAGCCGGGACAGAAGATTGCCTTTGTTGGTGCAACGGGCGCAGGCAAGACGACCATTACCAATCTGATCAACCGTTTTTACGACATTGACGACGGAAAGATCCGCTATGATGGCATCAACATCAATAAAATCAGGAAAGCCGACCTGCGCCGCAGCCTGGGCATTGTCTTGCAGGAGGTGAACCTCTTTACCGGAACGGTGATGGAAAACCTGCGCTACGGAAACCCGGATGCCACCGATGAGGAATGTATCGCGGCTGCAAAGCTGGCAAATGCGGACGGCTTTATTCGTATGCTGCCGCAGGGATACAATACGGTCCTGAAAGGTGACGGCAGCGGTCTTAGTCAGGGGCAGCGGCAGCTTATCTCCATTGCCCGTGCTGCGGTATCTGATCCGCCGGTGATGATTCTGGACGAGGCAACTTCCTCCATTGACACCCGGACCGAAGCATTGGTACAGGGAGGTATGGACAAACTGATGAAGGGACGGACGGTGTTTGTCATCGCCCACCGCCTGTCCACGGTACAGAACTCGGATGTGATCATGGTGCTTGACCATGGACACATCATCGAACGGGGCAATCACGAAAAGCTGATTGCTGAAAAGGGAACCTATTATCAGCTTTATACCGGCACATTTGAGCTGGAATAAAGTAAAAACCCACTGCAATTTTCATTTCCGATACCGGACGAAAGTTGCAGTGGGTTTTCTATTTTCTTCGCAGATGTTCCAAACTGCATTTTTACAGTTTGGGTACACACTGCGAAGAAAATATGGGGAGTTCAGAGGGGATAATCCCCTTTGACGCTGGGTTTCCAATAGGGGCGCGAGCATCCCTGTTGGCACACGATTTTCCGCAGGAAAGTCTAGTGTGTTATACCTTTGCTTCCGGCTGACGCTGGAAAGGGGCTGGCTTCGCCATCTGCTGTACGGGCAGATAGCGGTTGGCAGACACTTTTCAGCGGCAGTAGGGCAGGCGGATTTTGTGACACCAAGGTGACACAATCGCAGGATTTTTGAGAAGCAAAAGCCGACTGGCCGGAGAAGGAAGCAGAGGTATATACAGCCCTCGTCCCGCCGCAGCGACACACTAAAACCACCACGGCAGCTCCAGCCAGAGGTTATCCATTGCAGTATCTTCCAATGTCTTTGCACGGCTCTCCCGCAGATTGAAATGAATCGCACTGCCAATCAATGTATGCTCCACATCGTCCGTAAATCCGTAACGGTACAGAAGATAGGCTTGCTCACGCTCGGAAAGTCTGCCCAAACCTTCGTACAGCTCACGCATGGTTTCTTTATCCACATAAATCTGTTCCGGAGATTTGACGGTCGGATCAGCAATGGCTTCAATGCGCAACAGCCGTTCCTCACCGGGAACGATTTCATCCAGTCGGATTTTCTGCAAGGCAAGTCCGTCTGTGGTGCTGGTCATTCTCTGCTCATATTGGGAGAAAACATCCCGTATCAGATCAGTCATGGCATTGCGGATGAATGGTGCAGCATAGGTCAGAAACTTGATGCCCTTGCTGCTGTCAAAGAGGGGGATGGCGGTCAGCAGACCGAGGCAGCCTTCCTGTTCCAGATCGCTGGTTTCTGTACTGAGATCGCTCTCTGCCAGATTGGATTTCAAATAAATCTCATTGGCGGTTTTGCGGATGAAACCCAGATTGTTTTTCAGAAGAAGGTCACGAGCCTCTGTGTCCCCTTTCTGCGCCAGCGCACAGAGCCGCTCATTATCCTGTTTCTTCATCGTCCTTCTCCTGTGATGGCGCTTGCTCTAAGGTGGTCTGGAAAAAGCCAGTCAACGCCTGTCCAAGCGTATTCAACGCATCCTGATTGACACCATCCAAGCCAGCCACACTGCCGATAATCAGATCAGATACCTGCTCCGGTGTAAGGGTTGGATTTGTCATATCCTGCCCTTTTGCAACCTCTGTAAACATTCTTTTAGCTTGCTCTGCGGTCATCGACTGCATGGCGGCAAAGTCATTGCCGATTTCCTTTTTCACTTCCTTGACCGCCAGCATAAACTGATTTTCAATGGTGGCAAGGTCAGCTTGATAAACTGATGTTCTCAGATGCGCAATGTCCCTTGCGGCCTGTGCGCCAGCTTCCGTTTTTACCGTTTTCCGTGTCAGGCTGCTGATAGTTGTATATAACTGGTTCTGCGCAGCATACCCGGCGGCAACCGTATCGTTAAAATACTGCTCCAATATGTAGGTCAGTTCAAGGAAACGGGGACTTTCCAGCAGATAATTAACCACCTGAGAATTTGCTTTTCCGGTGTAGAGGTTCCTCGCCGCCTGTGCAGATAATCCCAGTTCATCAATGGCGTAATTCTTTTTATCGGGGACATTGGTTATGCCCAGAAGAAAGTCGGTGGAGACATTAAAAGCCTTGGCAATACGGATAATATTTTCGTCTCCGAGCTTGTCCGTCTTTCCGGTCAGAAACCGGCTGAGCAAGCTGTCTCCGCAGCCGATTTTCAGCGCAAGGTCTGTCTGGGATACTTTATGGTATTTCATTAGATCGGCAATGCGCTCCCGGACAGTACCGGGTAAAAAGGTGTTTTCCATTGGTTATGTCCCCCTTTCCTCTGTCGGCTTTTTGATATATTTTCCGCTTCGGATTCTGGCATCGGCAGGCTTTTCTGCATCCGCCGGGATAATCCAGCGGCTTCCCGCCCGCTGTGCGCCGGTGATGCGCCCCTCATTACAGAGAACGTTCACGCGCCGATGGGAGATGCCCCATTTCTCTGCTGCTTCAAAGGTTGACAGGTATTTCATGCGCATTCGCCCTCTTTCCCCAAAACTAACTTTATTATATTCAATAAGTGGAATAATATCAAGGCATATCTTGTGAACATTCGCCGTCCTGTGATTTTTGCATTTTTGCAAAAATTCAGGGCGGCTTTTTCTTTTTTTGCGGAAATGCCGGATTTTCCGGCTCAACCCGTTTTTCTCCGTATATTCAGGTGACAAGAGGAAATTGTCAAAAAAATTACGGAGGTATTTGTATGAATCTTTTTGAAAACGTCAAGGCGGTGGTCACAGTGAGACAAGCTGCCGAACACTACGGTTTGAAGGTCGGGCGCGGCAATATGGCCTGCTGCCCCTTCCACAATGACCACACGCCCAGTATGAAGTTGAATGAGGATTACTTTTACTGCTTCGGTTGCGGGGCAACTGGTGACGTGATCGACCTTGTGGCAAGGCTGTTCAACCTGAGTAAGTACGAGGCGGCTCAAAAGCTGGCGTATGACTTTGGGATTGACCCGGACAAGCCCCCGGCAGCGGCAGCGCTGCGGAAGCCGCAATACCCGCTGGCAAAGGCGTTCCAGAAAGAGGAACTGCATTGTCAGCGGGTATTGTGCGATTATCTGCACCTTTTGGAAAATTGGAAGGTGCAGTACGCGCCCGAAACGCCGGAGGATACCATTGACGACCGTTTTGTGGAAGCCTGCCAGATGCTTGATTATATCGAGAATCTGGTAGATATTCTGACCTTCGGTGCGTTGGAGGTTCGTGTAAAAACCGTGGATATGCTCCAAAAGGACGGCATGATTGATCGGCTGGAAGAACGCCTGAAACGGACGGCAAAGGAGGTGGATGCCCGTGACGAAACGGAAATCGGTTGACATGAATGCCCCTGTCTGGTTTGACGGCACCAATATCAATGAGGCACTGTTTTGCGATGAGTTTCTGAGCAGCCGGAAAATCATCTTTGCCAACGGTGCATTTTTTACGCCGGACGGCAGGGTGACCGACGATCTGCCGCTTCGGGGTGAAATCTACGAGGAGCTGAAATGCTGCGCCGTGAACAACATCCCCCGCAAAATCACCAACATTCTGGAAGTAATGAAGCTGGCGGCTCATGTAGAGGACTTTGCGCCGGAAGCAGATCGAATTCATCTGGCAAACGGCACGTTGAAGCTGGACGGCAGCTTTACCGAGGGCAGACCGGACATTGTACGCAGCAGACTGCCAGTGGCGTACCGTCCGGATGCCCTGGCGCCTGCCCTCTGGCTCTCCTTTCTGGACGGGCTTTTGTATGCGGAGGACATCCCCACCTTGCAGGAGTTCATCGGTTACTGCCTGATTCCCTCCAACAAGGGACAGCGCATGATGGTGATTAAGGGCAACGGCGGCGAGGGCAAGTCGCAAATCGGCGCAGTGCTGGGTGCGCTGCTCGGCAGCAGCATGAAGGACGGCAGTATCGGGAAGATTTCCGAAAATCGGTTTGCCCGCGCGGATCTGGAACACATTCTGCTGTGCGTGGATGACGATATGCGGATGGAAGCACTGCGGCAGACCAACTATGTCAAATCCATCGTGACCGCCCAAGGCAAGATGGATCTGGAACGCAAAGGCAAGCAGAGCTATCAGGGCTGGATGTTTGCTCGTCTGTTGGCATTCTCCAACGGCGATCTGCAAGCGCTCTATGACCGGAGCGACGGCTTTTACCGCAGACAGCTTGTGCTGACCACCAAGGAAAAGCCTGCCGGACGGGTAGACGATCCTGACCTTGCCGAAAAAATAAAAGCAGAGGCTGAGGGCATTTTCCTGTGGGCGTTTGAGGGCTTGCAGCGGCTTGTTTCCAACAACTTCAAATTCACAGAAAGCCAACGCACACGGGATAACCGGGAGGCGGTCAAGCGGGATAACAACAATGTCTTTGATTTTCTGGAATCGGAGGGCTATATCCGGCTGAAAGCGGACAGCACCATCAGCTCCAAGGATTTGTACGAGATTTATCGGATGTGGTGCGAGGAAAACAACCTGACGCCGCTGAAACGTCGCAGCTTCAGCGACAGCGTGATTGCTAACCAGAGCAAATATAATCTGGAATACTGCAACAAGATCACGAATGCCGCCGGTCGGCGGGTATGGGGCTTCTTCGGTATCGAAGCGGTTGCCAGACCCAATATAAATGGGTTTTCCGACATTTCGGAGCATACGTACGTACCGGAGGACTGGCGATGATTTTTCTGCGACTGTGCTGTGTACGTATGTACGCAGCGTTTTGCCCCAAATGCCGCTATATAGGAAGAATGCTGACCGGCAGAGCCTATATTTTTTGGGGGAAAATCAAGGTAAGTGAAATCCGCAAAGTTTTTGACCGACGGCAGAAATAGTTTCACGGAATCGCGTTTCTCGGAACAGAAAAGCCAGTGCGCTGAAACGTGTGGAATCACACGGTTTCAAGCCAAGTCACATGGAACAGAAAAGTCAGTAGGTGTCACTTGCGAACAGGACTTCATAACGGCAATTCTGAGCGGATTTGACAGCAACAGATTTTTTCGCGATACAGCGAAGTGGATGCGCCGGAGAACGAACCGGCTTCGCTTTTTTATTATCTGAGTTTTGGAGGGGATCTGAATATGAGTGTACGCAATGAGATCAAGGCGCAGATCATTCGCGCCGGTTTTACGATGCAGGAGGTCGTTGACCGGCTGGCCGAGGAATACGGCTGGAGCGACAGCGTTTCCAATCTGTCCGCCAAGCTGCAAAGGGAGAGCATCCGCTACAAGGAAGTCGTGGAGCTGGCTGATGCGCTGGGCTATGACCTCGTATGGCAGAAACGGAGGGAGAAATAAATGAGTAAGCCGCAGTTTGCCATTCTCCGCTTTGCCAAGTACAAAGGGCCGGAGATTTCCAATATTGAGGCGCACAATGAGCGCACCAAGGAGAAATACGCCAGTAATCCCGATGTGGACACGTCCCGCAGCCACCTGAATTTTCACCTGATTACGCCGCAGCGCAAGTATCGTACCGAGGCAGAAAAGCAGATTGCAGAAGCAGGCTGCCGCACCCGCTCGGACAGTGTGCGGGTGGTGGAGGTGCTAGTGACGGCCAGCCCGGAGTTTTTTAAGGGTAAGAAAAAGTCAGAAGTCAAAGCTTATTTTCAGGAAGCGCTGGACTTCATCCAGCAGCACCAGAATCCGAGAACCATCATATCCGCCGTGGTGCATATGGACGAGAAAACGCCTCATATGCACCTTTCTTTTGTCCCGTTGACGGCGGACGGACGGCTCAGTGCCAAAGAGATCGTCGGAAACAAGAAAAAACTGACGCAGTGGCAGGATCGTTTCTGGGAGCATATGGTGAAAAAATATCCTGATCTGGAGCGCGGTGAGAGCGCCAGCGAAACCGGGCGCGACCATATCCCGCCAAGGGTGTTCAAGGAGATGACTCGCCTGACCAAGCAGAAGGCCAAGCTGGAAGAATTGCTTGCAGGTGTCAATGCGTTCAATGCCAAGGGAAAAGCAGCAGAAATCGGTGCATTTTTGGACAAGTATATCCCGGCTGTGGAGCAGATGCACACGACGCTGAAAAAGTACAATGCAGCGTTTACCACCACAACCGCCGAAAACAAAAAGCTGAAAAAGAAAACGGAGCAGTTGGAGCAGTCGCTGGACAAAGCCACGCAGGAAAGTACCTTGAAAAAGCTGGCCGATGCCAAACTGCACCGGGATTACGAGGATGCCGTCGCCGTGCTGGATCGTATTCCGCAGGAAGTGCTGGCGGCATATACGCACGGACCGAGAGGAAGGGAGAATGCGATTGAGCAAAATCTATGAAAACGCAAAGGATAATGCAGCATTTGACCGTTGTGTGGATGTCATGGCAAAATTGATGATGAAATACGGCAGTCAGGTGTTAGAGCAGCGGGGAGAAAAAGCCCCGCTTTCTTTATCGAAACCAGCGGTTAAGAGTGAAAGCAGTGTTTTGGAGAACGCTGCTTAAAAATATTTTTAATTTACACGTTGCGTAACTATTGGAGCTCTGCTATAATGGTTACGCAACGTGTTTTTTGCGTTTATGGAGAGAATTGCGATGGATTGTAAGACTAAGGTCAAAGCGCTACGGGAAATGACTGGAATGAACCGTAAGGATTTCTGCAAATATTTTGATATTCCCTATCGGACGGTGACGGAATGGGAACTGGACAATCGCCATGCCCCGTCATATGTACTTCGCCTTTTAGAGTATTATATCCGCAACGAGGGATTGATTCAAACCCCGGAAAACAATAATGTGACCGGTGACCGGAGAAAGGAGTTCCAGACATGAAAAAGCGGACTAAGTGTTATATCTACACGCGCGTATCTACGGCAATTCAAGTAGATGGCTACAGTTTGGATGCACAACGGGAAAAACTGCGGAAATATGCTGAGTATGAAGATATGACCATAGCCGGTGAGTATTCTGACGAGGGCTTCTCCGGTAAAAATATTCAAGGCCGGTTGGAGTTTCAACGGATGCTGGCAGATATTCAGGATGGCAAAGATGATGTATCCTATGTTCTGGTATTTAAGCTCTCTCGCTTTGGACGCAATGCAGCCGATGTGCTGAACTCCTTACAGCTTATGCAGGATTTTGGTGTCAATCTGATTTGCGTGGAGGACGGCATTGACAGTTCTAAGGATTCCGGCAAGCTGATGATTTCCGTCCTTTCTGCTGTAGCTGAAATTGAGCGTGAAAATATTCGGACGCAGACAATGGCAGGGCGTGAACAGAAAGCACGTGAGGGAAAATGGAACGGCGGCTTTGCTCCTTATGGTTATCGGCTTGAGAAGGGCCAACTGTTGATTGCAGAAGATGAAGCGGAGATTATTCGTATCATCTATGACCGCTATATCCATACCAATGACGGGCTGGTTGCCGTTGCAAATTATCTGAATAATCACGGCTATACAAAGAAAATCCGGCAGAACGGCACGATTCCCGGCTTTTCATCTAACTTTGTCAAGGATGTTCTGGACAATCCTGTTTATATGGGTAAAATTGCGTACGGTAGACGCAGAACGGAAAAGAAGATCGGCTCACGAAATGAAATGCACGTGGTCGAGCAGGATGAATTTCCAATTTACGAGGGCAAGCATGATGCAATCATTTCCGAGGAGGACTGGAACTTAGCACAGGAAAAGCGAAAACTCAACGCTTTCAAGCGGGAGAAAATCCATGATCCCACACACGCGCATATCCTGTCCGGTATCTTGAAATGTCCCTGCTGCGGGAAAAGCCTCTATGGAAATATCGCAAAGGCGCACAGCAAGGACAAGAAAACCCGCTATTACTACTACTGCAAAAATACGGTTGGCGCTACGGGACACAAATGCACTTTTCGACTGAATATCGAGCAGACAGAAATGAACCGCATGGTGGCTGCAATCGTGTCTGCAATGGTCAATGATCCGCAGTTTTCTGATGCAATAAAGAGGAAGATAGGGACGGCTGTTGATACAAAGGATTTGGAAAAGCAACTCTCTGCGCTACAGGGGCAGCTTCGCCAGACCTTGGGCATTAAGACAAGATTGGAACGCCAGATGGATACGCTGGACATTACCGATGAGCATTTTGACCGCAAAATGTTGGACTTGCAACGACGGTATGACGAGCAGTATGATACCATGGAAGAAATTGAAACGCAGATTGACGAGGTAAAGGCTCAAATTCAGGGTATTCAGCAAGAGAAAATATCCGGTGACAATATTTATCAGTTGCTGCTTGCATTCGATGAAGTGTATGGCTCAGCGACGGAAGCAGAGCAGAAGGAGTTCATGCAGGCATTCATTGAGCGCATTGACCTGTACCCAGAAAAGCAGAAGGACGGCAATTGGATCAGAAATATTACGTTTGCATTCCCTGTTCCGGTGAACGGAAAAGAGCTGAAAGAACTTTCCTTGGAAACTGGAACAACAGTCGAGACAGTCATTCTCTTAACAAGAGAATGAGTTTACGTTTCTTTTGCGCCGGAATGGCGCGGGTCTTGCTCCGCAGGCCCATTCTTTTCTGCCAAGACAGAAGATATGGCCCGCGGAGCGGCAGTGACGGCGCTACAAATTGCACCGCGCCTCCGGCGCATACGAATGCACGGTCAGAGGCACTCCTCATTCCAATTCATCCAGCGTCAGCCGGAAGCTATCCAGAAAATGCTCCATAAAATAGTCCAGACACGGCAGCTGCATCTGCTCGAGCGCAAGGCGCGTCTGTTTCGCGGCGGCCTCGAACTCGGCGTTTCCGGCCTTCAGCTCCTCGAGACACTTGATGTGCGCCGAAAGCTTGTCCGCCGCCTTGACGAGCAGCGCCGCGTCCGGATCGGACTCCATGAGAAGCGGCTCATAGCTGAGCCGCAGCTCCTCCGGCAGGAGCGCCAGCAGCTTGCGGCAGCTGATGGCCTCGACCTGCTTATAGGCGTTGCGGATCTCCGGGTTATAATACTTGATCGGCGTTGGCAGGTCGCCGGTCAGAATTTCGGATGCGTCGTGGAAAAGCGCCGCCGCCGCGCAGCGGTCGGGATCGGGCGCGCTCGGATCGTGCAGGATATCGCGCTGAATGAGTGCCAGCCCATGGGCCAGCACGGCGACCATGTGGCTGTGCTCCTGAATATTCTCCTGATAGGAATTGCGCATCAGACCCCAGCGGGCGATGAAGCGCATCCGGGAAATAAATGCGAAAAATCGATGCTGCATAATGACCTCCAGAGCCGTCCGTTTCCCGGACGGTGTTTTTTTCATCATATCACAGCGCAGCGAAAAAGTAAATTTCCATTGAAAACCTTTCTAACCGGTGGTATAGTAGGCTGAATGGACTGTAGGGTGTATCTGAAAACTGGCGAAGTGACCGGCAGCGAGGAATTTTTGCGCTGAGC
>FR887065.1 GCA_000436735.1 Firmicutes bacterium CAG:170 | reverse complement strand
TTGCATACTTTTTTCTGACAAGCCAGAAAAAGTATGCCGCCGGAGGCACGCCCTTTGCAGCGCAAAGAAAAAGTGGCTGAAACGGGAAATATCGGGTTTGAAAACCGCTTATTTCCTTTCCAAAATCGCAATACTTCCCTTATGTCCGACCTTAAGCCCCAACGCCGCCGCGAGGTCGCGCACCTTGATATAATTCACGCCGTTTTTCAAAATGCGCTCTGCCGGGTATTCTTTCCCGTCCACAATCAGCTTCGACTGCTCGACCATTTCCCTGTCCTCCCTTCCTCTCGGGCCGTCCTCCAGCACCATCACCGCGTGCCCGCTTGACACGAGCACGTCTCCGCGCCGCAAAAACGCCTGAGACCGCACATATTCGATGTCCGTCAGCCGTTCAAACCTCCCCGTCTTGGGCCAATCGTACATCATGCAGTACGTCGTGCAGGAATTTCTGTGCGCGTTATAGATCTCCTCCATCTCGCGGATGCCCGCCGCCGCCATGCAGCAGAACATCAGCGCCGAGCAGTCCGTCTCGACTCTTTCCGAGATGGCCGCCATATCCCATCCGGCCTTCTTCGCCGCGTCAAAGAGCGTGTTCCGATGCGACTGACAGTAGCCGATGTTCTTGTTGCGAACGGCCGCCTCGCAGGCCCTTGCCGCACGCTCGGCCTGACGCTCGTCGCAGCAGCGCAGGACGGCCAGCCACGTCCCGTGGTACCACTCGGCAAAGTTCAGTTCCCGCCCGGTCTGATCGCCGGGCTTCTGCTCCGCGATCCCGCTCTCGCCGCAGGATGCTTGTCCGATGCGGATGCTCACTGGCTCTCACCCTCCTTCTTCGCGCTCTGCGCGCCGAAATAGAACGTGAGCACCATCACGATCACGCTGTAAAAATCCTTCGTCTCCAGCCTGCCCTGAAACGCCAGAACGGCGAAGGTGATCGTCAGAATGATCGTCACCAGCGATTTCACTTTCAACAGATTCGCCACAGTTTTCCAGAATGTCTCCATGCTCCCTCACTCCCTCAAAACGATCTCCAGAATTCGCGCCGCACCATCCAGCCCGTACCGGTCGGCCAGTTCCCGCACGAATTTCATCGCATACTTGCTCCGATTTTCATTTTTCGCCTTCCAGAAATAAAACCCGGTCGCCGCGCCGCACTCTGCGATCCACGCGCAGACGATTCCGCCCAGCGCTTCCTTCTCCTCCGCCGCCAGGAGCAGCAAAAGCAGCACGATCAGCAGCGCGTAGGAGAACGCAAGGATCCGCTTGCTGTATTCCCGCATTCTTACGCCCCCAGTCCCAGCCGCGCCAGTACAAACCCGATCAGGCCCGCCGCAGCCGCCGTCACGACGGCGCGCAGCACGCCCTCCCAGCGTCTGGCCGGGATGTTTTTCAGCGTTTTCACATCCCGCTTGATCTCCTGCACATTTTCCTCGACCGTTTGCTGCTTGGCCGCGAGGACCTGCACCGACGCCGTCAGCTGATGCAGCGCCTTGTTGTCCGCCTCCAGATCACTGATCCTGTGACTGTTGCTTTTTGCCCGCTCCTCCAGCTCCACGAGCTTCTCGCCCCAGCTTTCCATCTGTCCGCACCTCTCTTCTGTTTTTCGTTCACAGCCCGGACAGACCATCCTGCCCTCCGGGACCGTCTGTCCGCAGCATACGCACGTATCCGTCATGCTCCCTCCTTTGCACGCCTGAATCCTCTCACGCTTTCAGCAGCTCTGCCTCAAGGCACTTGCTGAATTTCCGCACCGCCGGGGTATCGTTCGTGTAGTATGTGATATTATTCGACACAACCGGCCAGCGCAGGTGAACGCCATCGGTGGACATCATACTTTTGACAATGCCGCTGTCCTCAGCCATGTTGACGCGCCGTACGCCATATTTCTTGAGGATTGGTACGACCGCATCCAGATACGCCTGCTGCGTGGCTGGTGCCTCTCCGTTCGCACCGCTGCGGATGTTCGGCAAAATTACGACGATGCTCGCCTCGGGGAATCGCGTTTGCAGCTGCTCGATGCACCACTTGATCGCGCCGCAGCTGGTCGTCGCCGTCTCGCTGGCCTCGTCTGCCGCCGTGCCGATGTGGGTGTAGCCGGAAAGGATATCATTCGTGCCGTATTCCAGCACGATGTAATCGAACTCGTCCGTTCCGTCGATCAGCTTGCGCACCATCGCCGTCGCGCCGTTTGGCCGCTCGGTCGTGGAGTACCACCACTGCGCTCCGTGTCCGGCGCACCACCACTTGATCTTATACTTCCGGGCAATCAGCGCGAACCATCCGGAGCCTTTGTAGGTTTTCCCGTCATCCCCTGTCCGCGCAGTGTCCCGCAAGACGTTTTCCATCCAGCGGTCATTGTATGCGCTGGTGATAAACGAACACGCGCTCTGCTCCGTCAGGCTATCACCGAGAACGGCGACCTTCGCCCCGACGAGCTTCGAAACAGCCTGATACAGTGAGGCATACATGAGCTTATTACAGCTCTCGTCAATGTCGAAAAGCTCTGCCTGTGCCGTCTGATACCATGCATCATAATCTTCAAACGGTACGTTCTGTGCGCACCATTTTCCGTCCGTCCCCATGGTTTTGTTGATCCACGCAAGTGCATCCTCAACGGAGCCGTTGTTTGCTGCCGGGATGGCGTTGAAACTTTGCGGTAGATACATCGCCTTTGCCGTTGTTGCGGATGCCGGCACGGTATACGCCTTTGTCGTATCATCCTTTTCGATTGTTCCAATCGGCGCGATTGCGCCATATTGGTTTTCCGGGAGCGCGGCAAGCAGCTGCGGCTTCTGGTACGCGCCGTTTGGGGACATATTAAAATTGCAGTAGATCGTATCGCCAGCCTTGCACGGCACGACCACGCCGATGGAGCCGTAGGATACTGCGCCGGAGCCTACACTGTTGCAAAAGTACGGCTTGCTGCCGTAGATATGCTTGCCGTATCCGAGCTTCTCGACGGAGACACTGCCGTCCTGAACGGTCGTGGTCGCCTCCGGATGCTCCGTCAACCAAGTGTCCACCGCCGAGGACACCTGTGCATCGCTTGCAGCGGCCCCCGGCGCGCCTCTGGACGGCTTTCCCGTGTCCTCCGGCCCGATGTACCAGTTTCCGTTTTCGCCGATGGTGGGCGTTTCGCCGTCCTCGCCCGGCTCTCCCTTTGTGCCCTCCAGCTCGGACTTCGCGATCAGATTTTCCCATTCGTCGCCGTTCCGGAACTGAATGTAACCCTCCGAGACACGAAGCGCGGCGCTTCCGGCGCTTCCTGACCCAGTCTTTGCCGCCTCGTTGATCGCTGCGACCAGATTTTCCTTCGCCTGTGTCGTCAGCTTCGATAGGTCTCCGAGCTGTCTGCGGATGGCCTCGAACCAGCGTCTGGACGGCGCATCCGGCGGCGCGGCGTCTGTTTTCAGCGTCCCAAGCACCAGAAAGTCGAACAGATCGGACTTTGCCAGCGTCCCGTCTTCGAGATACCATTGCAGCTCACACTGGCCATAGCCCGCCCGGGCCGTGTCCGCCGCGCCCACCGTCCAATACGCCGTCTGCTCCTCGACCGTCAGCGGTGCGGGATAGGCGGTCGTGTCCGCGTAGCGCCGTACCAGCAGCAGCGGCTGTCCGCCGGGAAATGCCTTCTGAAACGCGGTCAGATCAAACGCCACGCGGACCGCTCCGTTTTCTCCGGAGTGCCCCAACAGGATCGCGCTCATTTGGGAAGCCATTACTTCCATCATAGTTTTTTCACCCCAAAAATATGAATTTGGCGCGTGTTTTTCTCCACGCCTTCACCCATAGCGGAAGCGGCTCCGGAAGTTGCCCAAAAGCGGGCAATCGTGCGTGCAATTTCCGCGCATAGTCCAGCACAAAGGCATAAAAAGCAGCGTACCGCGCCTTTTTCGCGCAGTACGCTGCATTTTTCTATTTGACCGGAATCCTTCACGCCCTCACACCTCTTCGCTCAAAGGCCTCGCAGAGTTCCGCCGCGCACGGCTATGTGACCCACACGGTTCCCCCTTGCGGCATAGCCGCTGCGGTCGGAGACTAAAAAGACGCCACCGGCGTCTTTTTTTAACGCTCCGACATCGGG
>FR887064.1 GCA_000436735.1 Firmicutes bacterium CAG:170 | reverse complement strand
GCTGTTTTGCGTCACTTCGTTCCGTACAAGGGATTGCCTCCCTTGCGCTGCCTATGCAGCTATCCCAGCGCACTTCGCGGTGGAAACCATCTGCTGACGCAGACAATTTCCGCCGCAAAGTCTGAACAACTATTTCACTAATTTTGAAGGAGGTCACACAATGCCAAAACAGAAAACCCTTGCCGAGCTGAATGCCGAGAAAGAGAAAATTAAGCAGCAGCTTGCACAGGAGCAGCACAAGAAGCAGCGTCTGGAAAACCGAATCGCCTACTATGAGCGCGGCGACCGTACCAAACGCGCACACAACCTGATCGTCCGCAGCGCGGATATGGAAAGCATTGCCCCGCTGACGAAGCTGTTGACACGCGCTGAGTTTTACGCTTTTGCCGAAAAGGTCTTTGACCTGCCGGAGGTCAAGGGCCTGCTCATGGAAGCGGTCAACGAACATAACCGGTCTGAGCAGAAAGAGGGGTGCTGAGTATCGCGTTATTCCACTTTCATGTAACCCAGATCAAGCGCAGCGCGGGACAATCCGCCGTGGCGTCTGCCGCCTACCGTGCCGGGGAAAAGCTGCACAGCGAATACTACGGCGAGGACAGCGACTACACCCGAAAAGGCGGCGTGATCTGCTCCGAAATCCTGCTGCCATCCCACGCTCCGCCAGAGTACGCAGACCGGGAAACGCTCTGGAACGCCGTGGAGAAAGCTGAGCGCAGGAAGAAGGCACAGCTCGCATACAGCTTCGATATTGCCTTGCAGAACGAGTTTTCCATGCAGGAGAACATCGCTTTGGCAAAGCAATTTTTGTTGGAGAACTTTGTGAGCCGAAGGATGGTGGTGGACTTTGCCGTGCATCAGCCGGACAAGGAGGACGGCGGCATTTCTAATCCGCATTTTCACGTCATGTGTCCCATTCGCCCCATTGAACCGGGCGGCAAATGGGGCAACAAACAGCAGCGGGAATATCTGCTGGACGAGCATGGGGATCGCATCCGGGACGAAGCAGGAAACTATGTGTTCAACGCTGTGCCGACCACCGACTGGGGCAGTCCCGAAACCTTGGAGCATTGGCGGCAAGCATGGGCTGATCTGTGCAATCAGAAGTTTGCGGAGAAAGGTTTGGATTGCCGGATCGACCACCGCAGCTATGCCCGTCAAGGCATTGAACAGATTCCTACCGTCCACGAGGGACCGTCTGTCCGCGCGATGGAAGCGAAGGGCGTCCGCACCGATAAGGGCGACTTCAACCGCTGGGTTCGCAAAACCAACGCCATGCTGCGGGAAGCAAAGAATAAAATCGCTTCTTTGCTGGAATGGCTGAAAGCGGTTAAGGAAGAACTCTCTAAGCCGCAGTCGCCTATGCTGAACGATCTGCTGATGACCTATTACAATAACCGCAATAAGGGCGCATACAGCACAAAGGCCAAGACAGCCAACTTACAGCGGTATGCGGATGCGTTCCGCTTTTTGCAGGAGAAGCAGCTTTTTACCACCGATGATCTGGATGCCGCGCTGCATTCCATGCAGAACAGCATCAGCGCAATGAAAACGTCTGCCGTGGAGAAGCAATCCCGCATCAAGGAACTGGACGAGCTGCTTCGCATGGCACAGTATTATGTCGATGGAAAACCGGTTGCGGATAAGCTGGGAAGCATCCGTTTTGAAAAATCCAGACAGAAATACAAGTCGGAGCATGACGATACGCTGCGGACGTTCTACATGGCAGAGCGCAAATTAAAGCCGTACTTCAAAGACGGCAAGATGCCCATCACCGTATGGCGCAGAGAGCGTGAGCGGCTGGAGCAGGAGTACAAGGACATTCAGACAGAGCTTTCGCCGCTTTACGTCGACGTCAAAAAGCTCTGGGCCATTCACTACAACATTTATGAAGTGCAGCATGAGCAGGGGCAACAGCAGACACAACAGCGCAGCCGCAAAAACGAAATAGAATTATGAGAAAGGAATCGTATATGGGAAAAATTATCAGCATTGACGAAATCAACCGTGCCGTGATGGAGGGGAAAGACGATTTGGTCTTTGAGCTTTGCAAGGTCTTTGACCATGAGAGCTACTTTGATCCGATCTTTGACCCGCCGGAGTCCTTTTTGCAGGAGTGCGAGGCCTATTGGAGCAGGAGAAGCCCCTTCTGCAAAACCGTGGAGCGCAAGATTGGAAACACATGGTACACCATTGAAACCGTCTGTGACGGAACTGAGCCGCTTACCGCCAAGGTAAAACGGCTCATTTTTTCTGACCGGGAGGTGGCTTGTTCATGACAGTGACACAAAACTATGGTAATATAATTTTAAGCACACCGATTCTGTCGGCTGACCCGAACGTGAAGGAGGACGTTATGACGGATCAGCAAAAAATTACGATACTCTACTGCCGCCTCAGCAACGAGGATTCGCAGGATGGCGAGTCGAATTCGATACAGAATCAACGCGAGCTTTTAACCAAATACGCACGAGATCATGGCTACACGAACCTGAAAATTCTGGTGGATGACGGTTATACCGGGACGAACTTCAATCGCCCCGGCGTACAGGAGGGCTTTGAACTCGTCAAGCAGGGATTAGTGGGCTGCTGGCTTTGCAAAGACCTATCTCGCTTTGGTCGTGATTATCTGACCGTAGGCCAGTACACCGACATCATCTTCCCCAGCTACGATGTGCGCTTCATTGCCGTCAACGACGGCGTGGACAGTCAGCGTGGGGACGGCGATGGATTCGCCGCAATCCGTAACCTATTCAACGAATGGTATCCACGGGACACCAGCAAAAAAGTCCGGGTCGTATTCCGTCAGAAAGGCACCAGCGGCAAGCATCTGGGAAAGCCGCCCTATGGCTATCGCACTGACCCAGCCGATAAAGACCATTGGATCATTGACGAGGATGCCGCCCCAGTAGTCAAGCGCATCTTTGACTTAGCGATTGACGGCAAAGGCCCGGAACAGATCGCCCGTATACTGGAGCAGGATAAGGTGTTGACTACCAAGGCGCTGTATGCCAAACAGTCGGAAAACCATCCCGATCCGAAAAAACGCAAGAAGATGCCGGATCGCCCTTATCATTGGATTGGTCAATCGGTTGTGGGTATTCTGGAACGGATGGAGTATACCGGCTGTACCTGCAATTTCAAAACCTATTCCAAGTCCTATAAGCTGAAGAAGCGGATTCCGAATGCCATCGAGGATATGTGTATCTTCCCTGATACGCAGGAAGCAATCGTTTCTCAGGCTCAGTGGGACAGGGTGCAGGAGCTGCGAAAAAACAAACGCCGTCCCACAAAAGCGGAACGGCAAGGATTGTTCTCCGGGCTTCTGTTCTGTCCCGATTGCGGAAATAAGCTGCACTTTGCTACCTGTAAGAACTTTGACGGCAAGCAAGACCACTATGTATGCTCCAGCTACAAAAGCGGTCGAGGCACCTGTTCTGCACACTATATCCGGGAAGATGTGCTGCGGGAGCTGGTGCTGGAACGGATTCAGGCGGTCAATGCGTATATCCGCAGCGATGTAGAGGGCTTTCAAGAGGAATGGCTGCATTACCGCCGCGCCGATCAGGAACGGGACATCCGGGAAGATCGGAAGCGCATGGAGCAGGCAAAAAAGCGCCTTGCCACCCTCGATGTGGTCATGTCCCGGCTCTATGAGGACTACGCCCTCGGTGAAATCAGCAAGGAAAAGTACAAGAAGATGACTGCTGATTATGAAGCGGAGCAGGACCGGTTAAAGCTCGAAATTGAAACGACAGAAGAATGGGTCGAGCAACGGCAGGCAATGGGCGACGATCTGGACGCTTTCATTGCGCTGACGAAAAAGTATGTGGATGTCACCGAGCTGACGCAGACGATTGTCAACGAGTATATCAAGAAGATCATCATTCACGCACCGGATAAGTCTGGCGGCAAGCGCCGACAGAAGGTTGAGATTTTCTTCAACTTCGTGGACGATGTGGAGATCCCCGTGCTGGCAGAACCCATGATTGCAGAATCTACCCTTGGACGCAGAAAAACGGCGTGACCTTTACGGTCACACCGTTCTCTGCCCCAACCGCAAGACTTATAGTTCCTTACGACTATTAAGCCTTGAGATGACTGGCTTTTTT
>FR887063.1 GCA_000436735.1 Firmicutes bacterium CAG:170 | reverse complement strand
TTTTCACTGTCTACTTGACAGGGGGCACTTCATTCTCTCACAGGCAGTTTTGTTGGTTTATGCCGCTGTATAGACCTTTTCCCAGCGGACAGTCGCGTAGAACACGATCGAGAGCGCCGCTGCGATCGTCCAGCCGATGGGCCAGGAAATCCAGATGCCGGTCGTGCCGAGTGCGGTGCGGGAAAGCACCTCCGCCAGCGCCACGCGGAGCACCAGATCGGTGAACGTCGCAATCATGAACTTCTTCATAAGGCCCGCGCCGCGGAGCACACCGTCGGAGACGAGCTTGGCAGACACGATGAAGTAGAACGGCGCGATGATGCGCAGGAACGCAACGCCTGTATCCATTGCCTGCCCCGTGGGGCTCTCAAGGAAGATGTGTACAAGTGGCTGCCCGGCGAACACATAAAGTGCCACCAGCGGCACGCACAGCGCCCAGACGAGTTTGATACCAGCCCGAAAGCCGGACTTGATGCGATCATATTTGCTGGCCCCGAGGTTCTGCGCCGTATAGTTGGAAATGCCGTTGCCGAGCGTGGTAAGGGACGTAATAACCATGTTGTTGAGCTTCACCGCCGCAGAGTAGCCTGCCATGACGGCTGCGCCGAAGCTGTTGATGACGCTCTGGATGATGATGTTGCCGACGGAAATAAAGCTCTGCTGCAAGATGCTCGGAATGGCGATGACCGCGAACCGTCCAAAATGGTTCCACGAGAAGATCTTTACTTTTCCTTCCGTCGGGATTTTCGCAAAGCGGCGGAAGACGACCACAAGCGCCAGCACGCAGCTGATTCCCTGGCACAAAAACGTCGCCCATGCAACACCGGCAACGCCCATGTTGAACGCCGTAACAAACAGAATATCGACCGCGATATTAGACGTGGACGAGCAGGCAAGAAAGATAAACGGCGTTTTGGAGTCGCCCAGCGCTGAGAAAATGCCGGTTGCGACATTGTAGAGGAACACGAACGGCAGACCGTAAATGTAAATGTCGAGGTATAATTTCGAGTCCGCGAAGACCTCTTCCGGCGTTTTGATGAGCCGGAGTAAGCTGTCGCAGCAGAGCGTGCCGACAAGCATCAGCGCCGCGCAGATCACGCAGCTGGAAATGAGCGCCGTATAGACCGTCGTCTTGAGGTCATTATACTGCTTCGCGCCGAAAAACAGCGCCGCCAGAACCGAACACGCGATGTTGCAGCCGAAGGCAAAGGCGATGAAAATGAGCGTAATTTCGTAGCTGTTGCCGACGGCAGCAAGGGCGTTGTCGCTGATGAATTTCCCCGCGACGAAGCTGTCGGCGATATTATAAAGCTGCTGGAAGATGATGCTGCCAAAGAGCGGCAGGCAGAACTGCCAGAGGACCTTCTCGGGCTTGCCTGTCGTCAGATCCTTATTCATGTTGCATCGCCTCCTTCGCGGATGCAATAACGCTTGCCGCGCCGCTTACGCCGTATTCGCTCGACGAGAGCATCAGATCGTAGCTTTCCGGTTCGCCCCAGAGTGTGTCCGCGTAAAAATCAAAGTGGTGCTTGCGCATCCGGTCGACCTTCTGCGCCTTATGAAGAGCGCGTTTTTCATCCAAATTATTACGCGCTGCAATGCGCTTTGCCCGGTCGGCGCTATCCGCATAGATGAAAACGGAAAGCGGACGGTAGCCTGCGGCCCGCAGAATGGCGGAGGCACACCGGCCAATGATGACGCAGTCACCCTTTTCTGCAAGCTCTAAAATCGCGCGGCGCTCGGCTTCAAAGACCCGCGCTTCTTCCGAGTAAAACGCCTCGCCCAGCGCGGCGGTGTCCGCAAAGGGATTGCCCGAGACGGCAATGCCAAAATCCTCGCCCTTTTCGTCGTATTCCGCGACGGCGGTTTCGGAAAGCCCCGCTTCCTGCGCAGCTTTTTGAATGAGGCATTTATCGTAGCAGGGAATCCCCAGCTTTTTTGCGACTGCTTCGCCAATTTCCCGGCCGCCGCTGCCATACTGGCGGCTGATGCAGATGATCGTCCGTTCCATCTTTTTTCGCTCCTGTCTTACATTTTTTCTCTTGGCCGCCCCTATCGTAGCAGAAAAATGAAATATGTAAAATCTATATTTGACATTTCCGATATATCAAAATAGAATGGCAGAAGAGAAACGAATGCACGGAGGGTGCCATGTATATCAGCTACGAGTATTACCGGATTTTCTATCACGTCGCCAGGTGCGGCAATCTGACGAAGGCGGCGGAGGCGCTGCAGAACAGCCAGCCAAACTTAACACGCGCGATTCGGAACTTAGAGGCGGAGATCGGCTGTCCACTCTTTTCGCGCACGAATCGGGGCATGATTTTGACCCCGGAGGGCGAGGGGCTGTACCGGCACATAAAGATCGCCTGTACGGAAATTGAAGCGGGCGAAGCCGCCGTGACGCAGAGTCGGACGCTCGAGCGCGGAAACGTGTTTCTGGCAGCAAGCGAGGGTGCGCTTCGGTGTTTACTCCTGCCGGTACTTAAAAGGTATCAGGAAAAGTACCCCGGCGTGCATCTTCGCATCAGCAACCACTCCACGCCGCAGGCCGTCGCGGCGCTGCACGATACGACGGCAGATTTTGCGGTCATCACAACACCGGTTACGCTCTCGCCGTCTCTCACGCAGACGATCGTCAAAGAAATTCGGGAGGTTCCGATCTGCGCGCCAGCCTTTTCCGGTTTGCTTGGACGAAGCGTCGCGCTTTCCGAGCTGGAAGCGTATCCACTCATCACGCTCGGCGCGGGCACGACCTCCCATGCGTTCTACGTCTCTGTTTTCACCGCGCAGGGCGTTGCTTTTCAACCCGCCATCGAAGCCGCCACGGCTGACCAGATCATCCCAATGGCAGAAGCGGGTCTTGGCGTCGGCATCGTGCCGGAGGCGTTCATTCGTCCGTCTGATAATGTGCGCCGCATCGAACTGCAAGAGCCCCTCCCGCTGCGTGCCGTGTGCATCGTGAAACGGAAGGGGCAGCCCCTGAGCGTCGCCGCGAGGGAGCTGGAGCGGATGCTGCTGGCGGCTGGGGCTCAGAGCACCTGACTCAGATTTGCTGCTTCAAAAGCCGAAGCAGCTTTTCTTTTCTGTAATGCAGCGTCATCACCGGGATTCCTGTTTTCTCGCTGTAGGCACGCAGGGTCAGCGGCGGCGTTTGCAGATATAACGCACGAAGCAGCGCCGCGTCTTCCTCCGGAAGTGCATCTACTACTTCACGAACGCGCTGCACGGCAAGGGTATGTAGGATGTTTTCTTCCACATCGGCATCCGGGTCCGGAATGACTTCCTCGCCGGTAGACTCTTTGTCTGCCTGCGCAAAAAGGGAGATGATCGTCCACCCCTTTTTGCTTTCTGCAAGATAGTCGCTGCGCCGCTTCTCGGTTCGGCTTTGCAGATATTCCTCCTTTGAGCATTCCAGAACGACGTTTTTCATATTCAAAAAGAGCCTGTCTTTGTTCTCGGGATCACGGACGAAGTCCAGATATTCCGCGCCGCTCATCTCGATCCATTCTACGGCGTCGCTGTTTTGCTTTCTTCTGAAGTACCTCGTTTTCAAGATACATATCAGAGTCAACAACAATAAAGTGTACTCCATCAAACAGTTCCAGCTGCAAGATAATTCTGTTATCTACGAATTGAATGCCATCAACAGCATTGACATTTTCTGTTACGCTTGCTGCCCAGAGAATATTTCTCTCTAAATCCGTTTTCATAATGGCATCTGATTTTGTAAATCCAATACACAAGACGCCATCTGCCATCTTACGGATTTCTTGCTTCTCACCAATGAATGTATGTTGAAAGGTATCCTCGCCTGTTGCCAAATCTATGATGTAGAGCGAATTGTCGGCTGATAGGTAATTATTGTTTTTGGTATAATCGTAGTATGCCGATACGGTGTTTTCAAATTCACGTTTCCATATTTTAGAGAAGTTCTGGTCATAATACTCTAATGTCAATTTCTCAATCTTATGATCCAGTGTAAACAAAAAATAGTGCTCAAAATCAGCTGAAAACCCAAGATAGCGTTCAATATTTGGGTCATTACCAATGAGCCAGTTGTCCGTACCCGTTTTTGTATCTTCAATCATGCCACGCTTAGTATAGAGACGATAAGATGTAAATTTCGCATTGGACTGATTTTCTGGCTCGGCAATATAGAATGGCTTGTCATAGAAGCCGCCGCTCTGGTATCCCTCCATGTCCTGCCCATAAACCGGCTCTCGCACTTCAACATCGCTTCCAAACACTGCTTCTGCAACTTTTGTGACAGTCTTAACATCAAATCGCTCAGAATCACTATATTGATAATCTGTCCAGAAATAGACACTGTTGGCCTCAATATGAGGCATAGTATAGGATAAACCTTTGGATAGCGCTGCAAGAACTCATAGCTTGGCACATCCAGATAGTCATTGTCAAAGTAGCTCAAAAAATCCCTCGCTGCCGGTCACATCATGCGTTTTCGGATACACCCTTGAACATGTGGGCGAGATTTTCTTAAAGCTGGAAATGTTCTGGAAATCTTGAAAGAGTACATAAAAAGTTGACGTAAAACGGTACATAAATTTGAACGGTTTTTTGCTTTAAAGCGCTTGACGGACAACACGTTAACAGATTAGAATAATGCTGAGAAAATGCAGCACGCGTAAGTGTGCCGATTTTTACGCCTGCCTGACGGACAACTGTCCGCTGGACAGAGGCCGCCGCATCTGCGGCGAGCACCAAAACGGAGGAAAGAATCATATGAAAAAACGCTTATCCAGCCGGCTTCTTTCACTTCTGCTTGTGGTTGCAATTTTTGCAGGCTTTGCCATTCCGGCAACGGCTGCGGAAAGCAGTCAGACACAGAAGCTGAGATTTGAAGCGGGCGAGAGCGAGACAGCGCCCACGAAGCTTTCGCAGACGCTGCTCGATTCACAGCCGGAAACGTTCTCAGAACGTGACGAGGCGGATTACGCGCCCGATGATACGGTGCGTGTGTCCATCGTTTTAAAGGACGAGCCTGCTGTCGCCATGTACAGTCTGGACGGCATCGGCGAGAACAATTCAGCGGTAACATATCGTCAGACGCTGAAAAACCGTCAGAACTCGCTGACCCAGCGCATCAACCGGACGCTGGACGCGCCGATTGACGTTGTGTGGAATCTGACGCTGGCGGCAAACCTCATTTCGGCAAACGTCCGCTATGACCAGATCGACGAGATCAAGGCCGTATCCGGCGTTGCGGATGTGTATGTGGAAAACCGCTATGAGACGATGGTCAAGCAGGAAGAACGCTATGATCCGAATATGGCCACCTCTTCCGAGCAGATCGGCTCGAGCACTGCATGGGCGGCGGGCTATACCGGCGCTGGCAGCAAGATTGCCATCATCGACACCGGTATCGACATTGACCACCAGTCATTCAGCGCCGCAGGCTATGACCACTCGATGGAGCTTCTGGCCAAGGACGCGGGCATGACGCTGGACGCGTACAAAAAGAGCGTCGGCGTTCTGGATGCGGCGGGCATTGCCGATGTGTTTAGCCAGCTGAATATTGCGAAAAGCACGACGGCCTCCGCTGTGACGCGTAACGACAAGATTCCGTTTGCCTATAACTATGTGGACAAGAATACGAAAATCACCCACATGGACGATGAGCAGGGCGAGCACGGCTCGCACGTTGCCGGTATCGCCGCAGCAAACAAGTACATCGCAAACGCCGACGGCACGTTCTCGAACGCGCTGGAAACAGCCAAGGTGCAGGGCGTTGCGCCCGATGCGCAGCTGGTCGTGATGAAGGTCTTTGGCTATGGCGGCGGCGCATACGACTCCGATTACATGGCCGCAATTGAGGACGCGATTGTCCTTGGCTGCGACTCGATCAACCTGTCGCTTGGCTCATCGGATCCCGGCTTCACCCGTGCGACGGACATTCAGAAGCGCTTTGACGCACTGAGCGACAAGGGCGCAATCATCAGCATCTCCGCCGGCAACAGCGGCGACTGGGCAGAGAACTCCCAAAACGGCTACCTCTATGGCAACGACGTTTCGTTCCAGACCAGCGGCTCGCCCGGAACGTATTCCGACTCGCTGGCGGTTGCCTCCGTTGACAACGCAGGCACAACCGGCAACTATTTCAGCGTCGGCGGCGAGATGGTATTTTACAGCGAAACCACCTACGCAAACGATGCGTTCACCACGCTGAGCGGCGAGCTGGACTATGTGTTCATGCCGGAGAGCGTGCTTGGCAACGCGGCAGATTTTGACGGCATTGACGTCAGCGGCAAGGTCGTATTCATCCGCCGCGGCACAATCAGCTTTGTGGACAAGATCACGAACGCCGCAAACGCGGGCGCAAGGGCTGTTGTCATCTACAACAATCAGCCCGGCACAATCAACATGGATCTGAGCAGCTATACGCGCACCGCGCCCGCCGTTTCGATTACACAGGCTGACGGCGCAATGATCCTGTCGAAGTCTACGGCCGCAGAGGGCGGTGCGTACTACACCGGCAAGCTGACCGCGACGAGCGCAGTCGGCGTCAGCAAGCCCACAAACGACTACGGCATGAGCGATTTCAGCTCCTGGGGCGTTCCGGGCAGCCTGGAGCTCAAGCCTGAAATCACCGCGCCCGGCGGCAACATCTATTCTGTCAACGGCACGCACGTTGAAAATGGCACAACGCTCGGCGGCAAGGACGCATACGAAAATATGTCCGGCACGTCCATGGCCGCGCCGCAGATCGCCGGTATGGCTGCGCTGATGGCGCAGTACATCCGCGAGAACAAAGCGCTGTCCGGCTACATGAGCAAAACTGGCGTGACAAACCGTCAGCTGATCAACAGTCTGCTCATGTCCACGGCTTCGCCCATCATTGAGGCCGACACCGGACTTCCGTACTCCGTCCTCAACCAGGGCGCGGGTCTTGCAAATGTGGACAGCGCGATGAACGCCGAGTCCTATATCATGATGGACAGAAACCTGAGCGGCACGGCCGCCGACGGTAAGGTCAAGGCCGAGTTCGGCGATGACCCCGACTGCGATGGCACGTATACCGCAGGCTTTACCATCTACAACATCTCCGGCAGCGCACAGCGCTATAACGTCTACACCGACCTGTTCACGCAGGACATCTTTGCGGACGAGGATGGACAGACGTATCTGGATACGTGCCTCACGACGCTGGACGCGGAATTTACATATGATTTCAGCGACCACGCCGAAATCGTCTCCGGCTTTGACTGCGACGTCAACTGCGACGGCAAGACCGACGCGCTGGACGCGCAGGCAATCATCGGCTATGTTGCCGGTGAAAACGACGGCAGCAGATACAACCTGACGGCTGCGGATCTGAATGCCGACGGCAAGGTCACGTCGTATGACGCGCATCTGCTGCTGGTGAAGCTGAACTCCGCCGCCATCGAAATTCCCGTTGGCAGCAGCGTCCACGTCAGCGTTACCATGAAGCTGACCGACGCGCAGAAGCAGACGCTGAATGCCATGTATGAAAACGGCGCATACGTCGAGGGCTACATCTATGTGGAGACCGACAATACCGCCGACGGCGGCCTGCGTCCCGTCCACTCCATCCCGGTTCTGGGCTTCTACGGCAACTGGTCGGATGCGCCCATGATCGACGGCGGCACGGCGATTGAGGATCTCTACGGCACGGGCGCGCACGGCTCGTACATCGGCTATGACTACTATACCGATTATACCGGCATCGTCTATCCGGGCTCGAGCGATATCGGCATCTATACCGTCAACCCCTATGTGGTTGAGGATGAATATCCCGCAGGCCGCGAGGCCATCAGCGGCAGCGCCACCATTGCGCAGTATGGCTTTACTCTGATCCGCAATGCAGCTGCGGTTGCGACGTATGTCAAGACGGCAGACGGCAATATCACAGTCAGCGGCGTAAACAATCAGGTTTCGAGCATGTTCTACTATAGCAATAATGCGGAATGGACAAATTATGGCTATGAGCTTGGTGCGGCAGTTTCTCCGGTGGCGCTTGGACTGAACGAGGGCGACAAGTTCACCGCTGGCCTTGTCATGATCCCCGAGTATTATGAGCAGGACGGCGAACTGACGGCAGAGCAGATTGCAGAGCTGATTTTCTCCGGCGAGCTGGGCGACGGCGCTTTCATTGAAAATACGTTCACCGTGGACAGCACTGCGCCTGAGATGCTTGATGCGAAGAAGAATCCGGAAAGCGGCGAGCTGACCATTGAAATGCAGGACAACCAGTATATTGCCTATGTCGAGGTACATAAGGGCAAGGGCAGCATTGTTCTGGGCGAGGGTCAGCCGGAGCAGGCCGAGGCCGGTGAAAAAACCGAGATGACGTTCGAGCTGAACGATCAGACGGCGGGCGAATACGTCACCGTAATCATTGGCGACTACGCGGGCAATGAATCGAGCTACTACGTTTACTACGGCGGCACGCCCGAGGACTACAGCAACAGAATGTTCGGCTTTACCTCCAACGAGGTGCGCGGCAGCGGCAAGCGCTGGGTGGAAATTGACCCGGCTGCCGTCAGCTATGACGCCGAGAGCGGCACGGGCAGCGGCCTTGTAACGGCAGCGCCTGCCGAGCAGGAGATCTATGCCGAGACGTATGCGGGCGGCTATGTGTTCTACGCAGCCGACGACGGCTTCTATGCCACCGAGCATGGCGAGTGGTCAACCGGCGTAAAGGTTGCCAACTACTCCAAAATGGCGGATGATGAGTTTGTGGCTGACATGGCCTATAACGACAAGGATCAGATGATCTACTTTATCACCGAGTACGGCAAGATCACGGACGGCGTACCTGACCGTGAAACCGGACGCCCGGTGAAGGACAGCTCCAAGCTCTACAGTCTGAATCCGGCGACCGGCGCAGTTGCCCAAATTGCAAACGTGACGGTTGACGCGCCGAGCGTTCCGGAAAGCGATATTGTGAACTACGACGGCTACAAGTCGCTGCACGCCATGACCATCGACAAGGATGGCAATTTCTACGGCGTGAACTTCGGCGCAAGCTATTCCGAAACCGCCAACTATGTCTACCTCTACAAGTGGACGCTGAATGATATTGCATCCGGCAAGCTGACGCTCAAGCCCATTGCCGAAAACGGCGTGTGCGACGGCACAGGCGAGAGCGGCAAGAGCGTGCGCGTAACCGGCTATTCCTCCATGGCCTATGACAAGGCGAGCGACAAGATCTATCTGGCCGCCGGCTACTATGGAACGGATAGACAGACCGGTGAATATGTCAATACCGGCGACCTTGACAACGAGCTGTGGGTGCTTGACCCGGATACCGGCAAGGCAAGTCTTGCAAACGAGGCAAACGCGCTGATGTTTGCGCACGTCAAGGGCATTTATATTGTCGCGGACGACAGCCTGACGCTGGAGCAGACCGATACGGTTTCCGGTGTGGAGCTGAACATGACCAACGTGACCACGATGGAGGGCAGCCTGCTTGTCCTGCGTGCAAGCGTCAATCCGTGGCTGACAAAGAACAAGAGCGTTACATGGTCGGTAGATCATGAAGACGTTGCGTCCGTCAAGGACGGCGTTGTGACCGCGAACAAGGTTGGCACGGCGACCATTACGGCCACGTCTGTGGCTGACCCCACCAAGTCTGCGACCTGCACCGTTACGGTCAAGCCGTTCCCGGAAATGAATCTGCGCGCCGCCATCTATGGCAGCGACAGCAATGTCTACTGGTCGGGCTTCAGCACAAAGCTCCCCGCCGACTGGCAGAAGCTTTCCGGTGCAGTAAGCGAAATTGACGCGGCTGCGCTGAACGAGGGTGTGATTCTGGCGCGCAAGGGCAGCACCATGCTCAGCATTAACCCCGAAACCTTTGAAGAGACTGTGGGCGGCACGCTGACGAAAAACCAGCTCTGGTCGGATGCAGCCGAGTCGCCGGTTGTCCTCTCCGCAGATGATGAAGAGGGACTGGGCGATATGGTCGCAATTGCCGGAAACGGTACAGTGATTGAAACGCTTGACAAAAACGGCGTAAAAGAATCCTTTACGTTCAGCCAGTTTGCAAGCGACCCAATGGCGGTGATTGCTTTCAAGGAAAGCGGCACATACGATCTTGGCTACTACGAAAGTGGAGCAAACTTCTTCTACATCCTGACGGAAAGCGGTAAGCTGTATGAACTGACGCTGTATCCGGATATGGATATGTACACTTATGACACTGTGACGTTTGCCGAAATGTCCAGAAGCCTTGGTGACACGGGCCTGAAGCTCCCCAACGTCTCCAAGTGCCAGAGCGGTCAGAAGGATGAGCGCGATTATGCGCGTGCATCCATGATCTACGATAAGGCAAGCGACTATCTGGTGATTGCGGCCTATACCGACAGCACCATGCAGCAGAGCGCGGCGATGCTCTATGGCATCTCTGTGGCAGATAAGACGCTTGCGCCGCTCGGCACATTTGGCACTGGCGTATGGCCGGTCGTTGGCCTTTACCGCGCAGATGCGGCCAGCTCCGGCAACAGCGCGGACGCGCAGCCGGTCAACAAGACCACCGGCTCTGTGAACGCGGCCAAGCTGACGCGCACCACGCGCGAGGACACCGTCAAGCCGCAGTCGGTCTCCGGCTCTGGCAGCACGGTTGCCAACGGCGTGATGACCGTTACGCTGACCGAGGATGTGGCCGTGACGAACGGCAAGTACACCGTGAAGTATGATCCGGCGGCGCTGACGCTGGAGAGCAAGACCTCTCCCGCCGCGATCAAGGCGTTCCATGTGGATGAGACCGCGGGTGAGATCACCTTTGCCTTTGCCGCTGCCGAGGCGTATGAGGCGGGCAAGACGCTTGCAACGCTGACATTCCGCTATCGCAGCGGTTGCGAGAGTGATGTGACGCTCTCCACCGCCGAGCGCAACGACGAGACCGTTACCGGCGACAGCAAGGAGCTGCCGCTGCACGAGTGGGTTGCGTCTGAGTGCAAGGAGCCGACCTGCACGCAAAGCGGCTATATCAAGTACACCTGCACTACCTGCACCGAGACCAGAACCGAGATTCTTCCGGCGCTTGGCCATCAGCCCATCGTTGACCGCGACGGCAACCGCGTGTGCGCACGCTGCGGTGCGGATCTGAACTTTGGTATCCGCCACGACGATGCAGCCTCCGACAGCACAAAGAAGCTCCCGTTCACGGACGTGAAGCCGTCGGATGCGTGCTATGACGCAGTCAAGTATCTGTACGAGAAGAACATCATGAACGGCATCGGCTATACGCGCTTTGGCCCGAATGAGGCGCTGACGCGTGCGATGGTCGTGACGATTCTCTATCGGATGGACGGCAAGGAAGCGGTCAGCTTCAAGGGTGTGTTTACGGATGTTCCCGGCGGCGAGTGGTACTCCGACGCAGTGGAATGGGCTGCAAAGCATGATATCGTCAACGGTGTCGGCAGCGGCAAGTTCGACCCGAACGGCGAGATCACGCGTGAGCAGCTGGCGGCGATCATCAAGCGCTACGCCGAGTACAAGGGCGTGACGATCTATGAGCCGACAAGCGCGCTTGCACCGACCGCGAATGTCTCCGCCTGGGCAAAGGACAACGTGGCATGGGCGGCAGCTGAGGGCATCCTGAGCGCAACGCAGGCTGCAAATGCAGTCAAGAGCGCAACGCGCGCCGAGGTTGCCATGGCCATGTACACCTACCTGACCAAGACGGCAAAGTAACAGACAAAATGAAAATTCCTGTGCCGAAAGGCACAGGAATTTTTTGCTTTAAAACGAGAATATTTGCGAAAAAATGGCGGTGCGTCAGCGCGCAAGCAGAAGAACGGCAAGATCATTGACGTTTGTTCCGGTCGGACCGGTCATGATCAGTCCGCCAATTTTTGCAAGGGCAGGGTAGGCGTCGTTTTGCTGTAGGATGTCGGCGAAGCACAGACCGGCGTCATTCAGCGCGGCAAGACTTTCGCCGTCAACATAGCCGCCCGCGGCGTCAGTCGGGCCGTCCGTTCCGTCCGAGCCGAACGAGAACACGGCAGTCTGCGAAAGACCGGCGATGCCCTCCGCCGCCCAACTTTCGGAGTGGAAGGACAGCGTGCCGACCTGCTCACCGTCCAGTGCGACCTGCACCCGTCCGCTGCCTCTCGCGGTCACACGCAGTGCGGTATTGTTCTGAATACCTGTTCATTTTTTACTCATATAATGCTGGCAATTCATCTTCCGATGCAGTTGTTACTTCGTAGTCGTAACTCCCCCAGAATGCTCCTATATCGGCTGAAGTGAAGAAATCTTGTTCCATGCCTGTTGTGATGACTCTTCCAGCTTTTACAGCGACCTCCGAATAGATAACCTCATAAGATGTACCATCAGAAAGATTAAATCGGAAACTGGTCACTGAGCCACCAGCAGTAGGTTCAGTTGTTTTATCTTTCAGAGAAACACTTTCAAAAGTCTGATAAATTTCTTCAATATCTTCTGATTTGGTAATCACTTTTTTCTCCGCATCCGCAGGATTAGTGAAGCGGAACATTTCCACATTTTCGATACTGGACAATTCAAAAGGAAAGTCGATATTTTCTTCTTCATTGCAAGCAGTTAGTGTGAAACAGAGCATAACTGCCATAACCAGTATAAACATTTTTTTCATGTAAATCACCCTTTCTTGCTCACCATTTGACTGATAGATATTGATGCAATTTATAAACCTTGCTGGCGGCGAACAGCATTTTATGCTGTTTGCGGACGGCAAGTCCACAAGGGATAGACGTGCAAACGTCGCAAGGGGTGCAGCCCCTTGTACGGAACGAAGTGACGCAAAACAGC
>FR887062.1 GCA_000436735.1 Firmicutes bacterium CAG:170 | reverse complement strand
GCCGTACTGCACGCCGGCCAGTTCCGCGCCGTGAAAGCCGGTCGGCACCATGTCCGAGAGCATGACGGCGCAAGCCGGGTCAAGCCCATCCGGGAGATGCGCCAGATTCCCGTCGGCGTCGTTGACGTGGAAGTATTCCGCAAACACGCCGTCCTTGATGTTGGAGAATTTCCACCCGGCGAGCATCCCGCCGGAGTGCATGGCGTACCCCGCCTGCGCTTCGACGGACGACCAGTCCGGCGTGATGGCGGGGACGATCACGCGGTCTCCGGGCTTGAAGTCCCGGACAAGGCTTCCGGTTTCCACGACCTCGCCGACGGCCTCATGGCCGAGAATCATATCGCAGCGCACGCCGATGGCGCCCTCCCAGACGGTGTGGATATCCGAGGTACACGGAGAAACGGCGATCGGACGCAACAGCGCGTCGTTTGGACCGCAGACCGGGACCTCTTTCTCGATCCAGCCGGTGCGGCCGATGCCAAGCATGGCGTAGCCCTTCATTTTCATAGCGGCAGCTCCTTTCGTTTTACGTTCAGTATGTCCCGCGCGGAGGCGCGTTATGCAGGACGCTGCATAAAAATACTTGACAGGACGCGAGGACTGTGCTACAATGCGGGAAACCGTTGAGGAAGAGTAAGTAAATTCTGGATCCTCCTTTCAGAGAGCCGCAGGCGGTGGAATTGCGGCAGAACCGGACAGAATCGAATGGACTTCTGAGGGCGAGCGGAAACGAAGCGCAGCTTCGGAGTATGTGAGACGGAGAGAGGCGCTCCGTGAACAAACGCAGGCGTATGTCGGTACGCAATGAGTGGGCGCGTGATCGCGTCAAGCCGGGTGGCACCACAGGACGAATTGATCCTGTCCCAGCAATCTTGTATTGCCGGGACAGGATTTTTTATTTTTCAGGAGGAAGCGATATGTTTTTGATGGGCAGGCGTTGGCGCAGCTGCGCCGGAGGAACAGGGACCCGCAGCGGCGGACAGAAATCAAATTCATTCTATCTCCATTGGAAAGGCTGGTATTTATCATGAAAAAGATGATCGCATGTATTCTCTCCGTTTTGATGCTCGCGGCGGCGCTGACGGCCTGCGGCAGAAAGGCTCCGGCGCAGGAGGCCGCGGACGGCACGCATTATACCGTCGGTATCTGCAACTATGTGGACGACGCATCCCTCAATCAGATCGTGGAAAACCTCCGTGCACAGCTCGAAAAGCTCGGCGAGGAGAGAGGCGTTCAGTTCGATATCCTCTATGACAACTGCAACGCGGACACGAACCTGATGTCGCAGATCATTTCCAACTTCCAGGCAGACGGCGCAGATCTTCTGGTGGCGGTCGCAACGCCGGTCGCCATGAGTATGCAGGCTGCGACGGAGGGGACGGACACGCCGGTGGTTTTCGCGGCGGTCTCCGACCCGGTATCCGTCGGACTGGTCGATTCGCTGGAGGCTCCGGGCAGCAATGTGACCGGCACCTCGGACTATCTGGACACTGCCTCGGTCATGAATCTGATCTTTGCCCAGAACCCGGACGCAAAGAAGATCGGACTCCTGTATGACGTCGGGCAGGATTCCGCGACGAGCGCCATCGAGGCTGCGAAGCAGTATCTCACGGAGAAGGGCGTGGAGTACATCGAGCGCACCGGCACGACGGTCGATGAAATTGCGCTGGCCGCGCAGGCGCTGGTTACGGACGGCGTGGACGCCGTGTTTACGCCGACGGACAACACCGTGATGAAATCGGAGCTGAGCATCTATGAAATGTTTGCTGACGCGGGTATCCCGCACTACACCGGCGCGGATTCCTTTGCGCTGAACGGCGCGTTCCTCGGCTACGGCGTGGATTATGCGAATCTCGGCGTGGAGACGGCGAATATGGCCGCAGAGATCCTGCTGGACGGAAAGAAGCCCGCGGAGCTGCCTGTCCGCACGTTTGACAACGGCACTGCGACGGTCAACACCGAGATCTGCGAACAGCTCGGTCTGGATTTTGCTGTGGTAAAGGAGGCGTTCGCGCCGTACTGCACCAGCGTGCAGGAGATCGTGACGGCGGAAAGCTTCGCGGATGTAAGCGCCGGATGACGGCGCGTCCGCGCTTTGCGGACAGACGCAAACCCATGAACAAAAAGGAGCGGTGATCCATGTCGTTGAATACGATTTTTTCTCTGGTGCAGACGGCGCTGGAGCTTGGCCTGATCAGCGCGCTGACCGTGCTGGCGCTTTTCCTCAGCTATTCGATGCTGAACGTCTGCGACCTGTCCACCGATGGCTGCTTTACGCTCGGCGCGACGGTCGGCGCGGCGGTGGCCATCGCGGGACACCCGTATCTGTCGCTTCCGGCGGCTATGGCGGCGGGAATGCTCTCCGGCTTCATCACGGCGCTGCTGCAAACAAAAATGGGCGTCAACAGCCTGCTTGCGGGCATTATCGTCAATACGGCGCTCTATTCCGTCAACATCGCGGTAATGGGGAACGCCTCCGTGCTGAACATGAATAAGACAGAGACGGTTTTCACCAAAATGCGCGCGCTGTTGGAGCATACGGCGCTGGCGGGGCAGTATCGGCTGATCGTTGCGGCGGTGGCCGTGCTGCTGACGGCGGTGCTGCTGGGAATGTTCCTGCGGACAAGGCTGGGCCTTGCCATCCGCGCGACCGGCGATAACCCGGATATGGTGCGTTCCTCCTCAATCAACCCCGCTGTGACGACCATCGTGGGCCTGTGCCTGTCCAATGCGCTGACGGCGCTTTCCGGGTGCCTGCTGGCACAGTCGCAGAAATCGGTGAACATTGACATCGGCACCGGCATGGTGACCGTTGCGCTGGCTTCGCTGCTGATCGGCGGCGTGTTCCTCGGCAGGAAAAAGCTCCCGCTGCGGATCTTTGGCATGGTGCTGGGTGCGTTCGTGTTCCGGCTGGTCTATACGGTGGCGCTGCGGTTTGATATGCCCGCGTTCATGCTGAAGCTGGTCTCTGCCGTGGTCGTTGTAGCGGCGATCTCCATTCCGTATCTGAAGGAGCAATATCCGCTCTTCCGCCGGAGAATAGAACACCGCATGGGAAGGAGGCGCACAGGATGCTGAAAATCTCCCATATCACGAAAACCTTCGGCCTGGGCACGACCGACGCGAAGAAGGTGCTGGACGATCTGTCGCTGGATGTGCGCAGGGGCGACTTTATTACGATCATCGGCGCGAACGGCGCGGGAAAATCGACGCTGTTGGGCGCAATCGCGGGCAGCTTCATCACCGACAGCGGCGAGCTTGTGCTGGACGGCGAGGACATGACGCTGCTTCCGGAGTACCGCCGCGCACGGAAGATCGGACGGCTGTTTCAGGATCCGATGCGCGGGAGCGCGCCAGATATGACGATCGAAGAGAACCTTGCGCTGGCCGCCGGAAGGGGCGGCTGGCTGAGCCCGGTTTCCCGGGCGGACCGGCGCTTCTTCCGGGAGCGGGTCGCCATGCTGGAAATGGGGCTGGAGGACCGGATGAACCAGCCGGTCGGGCTGCTGTCCGGCGGCCAGCGTCAGGCGCTGACGCTGATGATGGCGACGCTGAACACGCCGAAGCTGCTGCTGCTCGACGAGCACACGGCGGCGCTCGATCCGGCGACGGCGGAAAAGGTGCTGGGGCTGACGAAGCGCATCGTGGCCGAAAACGGCCTGACCTGCCTGATGGTCACGCACAACATGCAGTCGGCGCTGGAGCTTGGAAACCGCACGGTCATGATGAACGCCGGAAAAATCGTGATGGACGTTTCCGGCGAGGAGCGTGCCCGCCTCGGCGTCCCGGATCTGCTGCGGAGATTCCGCGAAAGCTCCGGAAAGGAGCTTCATAACGACCGGATGCTGCTGATT
The DNA here is from genome assembly GCA_000436735.1 of Firmicutes bacterium CAG:170. GTDB lineage: Bacteria > Bacillota > Clostridia > Oscillospirales > Oscillospiraceae > CAG-170. Next base: position 2,830 of record FR887062.1, on the reverse strand, counting down.
TGAAAAGAATGCAGGATGCCCGCCGATGCGAATCGCACCGGCGGGCAAGCTCATTTTCGGGAGAAATCCGTCGATTCGTTTCATGGAGAAGAAACGGCAGCAGACGAGGCAGGCAAATGCCGTTTACCGGCAGGGGCAGACAGTCAAATCCTGCATTGCCGTGCGAAAAGCCGCGCTTTCCCTTGCCAATGGGTGCAAAACTATGATAAAATACATAAAAAGCAAAACGGAGAGACCGGCTGGATTCGCCAGAAGGGCTGTGAAGCCGGAAAAGGAGAGAGTATCATGAAAATCGTCGTACTGGACGGCTACACGGAAAATCCCGGCGACCTGAGCTGGGCGGAATTGGAGGCGCTGGGCGAGCTGACGGTCTATGACCGCACGTCGTATACCGAGTCTCCGCTGATCGCAGAGCGCATCGGCGACGCGGAGATCGTGGTCATGAACAAAACGCCGATTTCCCGTGCGACAATCGACGCATGCCCGAATATCCGTCTGATTGCAGTCCTCGCGACGGGCTATAACGTCGTGGACTATCAGTATGCACGGGAAAAGGGCATCCCGGTCGTGAATGTGCCGACCTACGGCACGGCGTCGGTCAGCCAGTATTCCATCGCCCTGCTGCTGGAGATCTGCCATCATATCGGTCATCACAGCGCATCTGTCCATGCGGGCAATTGGGCCTCGAATCCCGACTGGTGCTATTGGGACTATCCGCTCATCGAGCTGGAGGGCAAGACCATCGGCATCATCGGCTTCGGCCGCATCGGGCAGGCAGAGGGGCGCATTGCACGGGCAATGGGCATGCGCGTTCTGGCATACGATGTCTATCCGAACGATGCCGGGCGCGCCATCGGCGAGTATGTCGATCTGGACACGCTGCTTGCACAGGCGGATGTCGTGTCACTGCACTGCAATCTGACGCCCGAGAACACCGGACTCATCAACAAGGAGCGCATCGCAAAAATGAAGGACGGCGCGATCCTCATCAACAACGCCCGCGGTCAGCTGATCGTGGAGCAGGACGTTGCGGACGCGCTGAACAGCGGCAAGCTGGCGGCCGCCGGTCTGGACGTGGTCTATACAGAGCCGATCTGCCCGGACAATCCGCTCCTGACCGCGAAAAACTGCATCATCACGCCGCATATCTCCTGGGCACCGAAGGAGAGCCGCCAGCGGATCATGGACATCACGGCGGAGAACATCCGCGCCTTCCTCGCCGGAAAGCCGCAGAATGTTGTAAACGGGCCTCTGAGATAAACCGGCCCTTCGTATTTGCGGAGCAAGTCAGCCAAACAGAAAAGCGCTCTTGGCAGGGCTGCGGGACAGCGGCCCTGCCGGGGCGCTTTTACATTTTCGGCAGGATGCAGGGATATGCCGCGGCGGCTTGTGCGGCGCCCCCTCTTGCACTTTTGGGACGAGTACGTTATAATCATTGTATAAAAATAGCAGAGCGCGAGGAAAATACCGTAAAGGTGTGCGCTCCTGCGAAGGGAGAGCGCAGAATGCTGGAGGTCGTGGCGGTGCTGCTGCGCAGCGGCGAACGCTTCCTTTTATGCCAGCGGCCGGAGCAGAAGGCGCATGGCCTCCTGTGGGAGTTCGCGGGCGGAAAGGTTGAGCCGGGCGAGACGAAGCGGCAGGCGCTCGCGCGGGAATGCCGGGAGGAGCTTGGCGTCGAGATCGCGGTGGGCGAAGAATTTCTGGAACTGACGCATGTGTATCCGGAGGTGACTGTCCATCTGACGGTTTTCTGCGCGGAGCTTCGAAGCGGCCAGCCGCAGGCGCTGGAGCACCGCGCGCTGCGGTGGGTCACGGCGGAGGAGGCCGGACGGCTCCCGCTGTCACCGGCGGATGTGCCGATCCTGCGGCAGGTCGAAAGATTGCAGAACAAAAATAAGCTGGGAGCGCATGGTATGAAGTCAAAGGTTTATTTTACGAGAGAGATTACGCCGGAAAAGGTCGTAGAGATGCTGAACGCGCTGAATGCGCCGCTCACGGGCAAGGTCGCGGCGAAGGTACATTCCGGCGAAGAGGGAAATCAGAATTTTCTGCACCCGGAGTTCTGGAGACCGGTCGTTGAGGCGGTCGGCGCAACGGTCGTGGAGTGCAATACGGCCTATCCCGGTGCGCGCAACACGACGGCCAAGCACAAAAAACTGCTGGAAAAGCACGGCTGGACGAAGTATTTCCCGGTCGATCTGCTGGACGCGGAGGGATCGGATCTGGAGCTGCCCATCCCGGACGGCCTCGTCCTGAAAAAGAACCTTGTCGGCAAGGATATTCAGAATTACGACTCCATGCTGGTGCTTTCACACTTCAAGGGCCACCCGATGGGCGGCTATGGCGGCGCACTGAAGCAGCTTTCCATCGGCTGCGCGTCCTCGGAGGGCAAGTGCTGGATCCACTCCGGCGGCGTTTCAACCGATCGGGAGAAATTCTGGGGTAACATCGCGCCGCAGGATTCCTTCTGCGAGGCGATGGCGGACGCGGCAGGCTCTGTCGTGCGCTATTTTAACGGCAAAATGGCGTTCCTGAACGTAATGAGCAACCTCTCCGTGGACTGCGACTGCTGCAAGGTTGCCGAGGATCCGTGCATGAAGGATATCGGCATTCTGGCCTCGCTCGATCCGGTCGCCATCGATCAGGCGTGTATCGATCTGGTCTATGCCTCCGACGATCCCGGCCGTGCACATATGGTCGAGCGGATCGAGAGCCGTCACGGCGTGCATACCATCGAGGCCGCCGCGAAGATCGGCTTCGGCAGCCGCGAGTACGAGCTTGTGGAGCTGTAAGGAATAGAAACAGAAAGCTGCGCCGCCCATTTGGGCGG
>FR887061.1 GCA_000436735.1 Firmicutes bacterium CAG:170 | reverse complement strand
ATATCCCGGAGGCCGCCTTTCTGTATCTATTTTCCTTTGCAGGTATGCCGCAGCGTGAGCCGGTATGCGGCTCCCTACGCCTCCATTTTTGCCCGGAGGCGCTGCGTCAGGAAGGCCGCCGCATAGCAGACCGTTTCAAATTTCAGATACTGGAGCGTATTTTTGTCCCACATCAGCTTGAATACCGGCGGGAATTCCTCGTCCGACGACCAGAACTGCACGATCACCGGCAGGAAATCGAACAGCGGCAGACGGAAGGACAACTCTCCCATCCCCATGTCCACGCCGCCCAGCTCCCGGCAGGCCCGCGCCAGCTTCTCCGGCGCGCGGTCGCACAGCGCGGCAAACGGGTTCATCATGCCCTTCGCCGGGTCGGCCCCATAGGCCGCGCCGGGCAGATTTTCTGCGCGGCAGAAGCGCCCGGAAAGGCTCCGCCCCTCCTTTGCGCAGCAGAGCAGGTCATAGACCGTCATGCTGTCCTCAAAGCCGCCCGGGAAATAGTCCGTTCCGTTCTCCGTCCACTCGATCACGCCGCTCTGGCGGCCGACCCGGTAGCGCCGGGCCAGAAACGGAAGATAGAGGTACGCCGCGTCGTGCTCGAGGTGGAAGCCGTCGATCATGCGGCGCTGGTCATATTTCAGAAATTCTGCGGGCATTCGCTCCAACGTAAGCTCATAATTCGTTTTTCCCATGACTGCCTCCCGAAAAATTGCCGCGCCGCAGCTGCGGCGCGGCAGAGTGTCGCTTTGCGCGTTTTTTGAATCTATGCGGGGAATTATTTGCCGGAGTCGTAGTCCGAGTCCGTGTTGGTGCGCAGATGTGCGATGGCGTCGGTAAACGTGCTCTCCATGTCCGGGAAGAGGTTGTTGCTGATGGCGCTGCGGATGGGCACGACCTGATAGCGGACGCCCTCGGCCTCGTTCTCGGTTTTCAGAATGTAGAGCGGCGTATACTGGATCCCGGTGAGCGAGGTGTCGCCGGTCTTGCCGTTCTTCGTGAACTCCAGATTCAGGATCACGGATTCCATCGCGTAGTCGTACTTCTGGCTGTCGGGGCTGGAAAGGAAGTTGCCGAGGCTGTAGGCCACGAAGCAGGTCTTTTCCTCGCCGTCCACGGTCGTGACGGGGACCTCCTTCATCGGGCCGACCACATGCGGATGAGAGCCGAGGATCACGTCCACACCGTTTTTCAGCATCAGGTCGGCGATCTCCTGCTGCGTCGAGCCGACCGTCGTGTCCCATTCGCTGCCCCAGTGGAGCATGGCGACGATCACGTCCGGATTCAGCGCCTTCGCGGCCTTGACGGACTTGACGATGCCGTCGGTGTTGATCTCCTTATACTCCGTCCAGTAGTCCTGATAGAGCAGATCCACGCAGAATTCGGAGCCTTCGGGCAGCTTTTCGTTGTTGACGCCCTTGGTGTAGCCGATGAAGGCGATCTTGATGCCGTTCACGTTTTTCAGCAGGACGCCTTCGTTGGTGTTCTTATCATCCTGCGCGACATAGGTGCCGACATGGTCGATGCCGACGGTATTGAGATATTTGATGGTACTCTTGAGGCCGGAAACGCCGTTCTGGATGCTGTAGGTATTGGCCGTCTGCACCAGATCGAAACCCTTTTCCTTGAGCGCCAGCGCCAGAGACTCCGGCGCACGGAAGTTCGGGCGGCCGCTGTACGGCTCGCCGCAGAAGTTCAGCTCCAGATTGCCGACCGTCAGATCTGCGCCCATGGTCAGCGCGGAAACGGCCGAGAAGCAGGTGGAGAAATCATAGCTGCCGTCGGACTGCTTCGCGGCGTCGATCTGCTCGTCGTAGACCATGATGTCGCCGACCGCCGCCAGTGTGACGACGGTATCCGGCTCGTCGACCGGCTCCTGCGGGGTATTGTCCTGCGTGTCGGACTGTGCGGGCTTCTGCACGGCGTCCTCCTGTCCGGCCTTGCCGCTCTTGCAGCCGCGGACGATCAGGACGATAACAAGGATCAAAATAACGGCAAGCACGCCCAGAACGATCCGCTGCTGCATCTGGCGGCGGCGCTTCTGCTCAAGACGCTTGAGCCGCCGCGCCTCCAGCATCTGCTCATTGCGTTCAAATTCCTGATCTTCCATAAAGCGTCCTCCTTATCGGATATACATTATCAATATACTATATTCTGCCCCTTTGCACAATCCTTTTTTCAGAAAAAAGCGGGAAAACACGTGACACTTGGCGAACGGAGGAAAATGTGCTATACTGTCTGCGAAACAGAAAGCAGAGGTAATTCCGCATGAAGCTTCAAAAAAAGAAGAAAAAAGTCAATCTGGTCGTCATTTTTCTCGTGGTGGCGCTGGCCTTTGCCATCATATGGGGCGCCTGCGAGCTGATCCGCCATCTTTCCAGCTACGGAAACGGCGCGACCATCAATACACAGCCCGAAGAGGAGGAGCCTGTGCCGGAGGAAACGCCGGAGGATACCGCACCGGCGGAAAACCTGATCGACGGCATTCCCGCAAATCCCCATGACCCGAACGATTTTGCCGAGAAAAACGGCTTCATCGTCTACACCGGAACGGAGACGTGGCACACGGGCGTGGACGTTTCCGCCCACCAGGGCGAGATCAACTGGGAAAAGGCCGCCGCGGACGGCATTCAGTTTGCCATGATCCGCCTCGGCTACCGCGGCTATACGGAGGGCGAGATCGGGCTTGACCCGTACTTCCTGCGCAACATCGAGGGCGCGCAGGCCGCCGGACTGGATGTCGGCGTCTACTTCTTCTCGCAGGCCATCACGAAGGACGAGGCCGTTGAGGAGGCGAAGTTCGTCCTCAACTGGATCGAGGGCTATGAGCTGGACTATCCGATCTTCTTCGACTGGGAGGACATCGAGGCCGACGCCCGCACCGACGGGATGGATATGCTGACGCTGACCGGCTGTGTGGACGCCTTCTGTGCAGCCATCGAGGACGCGGGCTACCGCGCGGGCGTCTACTTCAACCAGCGCTTCGGCTATCAGGAGCTGAATCTCCTGAGCCTGCGGAAATACATGTTCTGGCTCGCGGAATACAATCCCGCGCCGACGTTCACCTATGATTTCGAGATCTGGCAGTACAGCTGCGACGGCCGCGTGGACGGCATCAGCGGCCCGGTCGATCTCAACATGAGCTTCGAGATCCCGGATACCTCGGAGGAATAAACGAATCCCCGGCACTTCCGCTGATATAGTCCCCTTAGAGTCAATGTCATTAAGTTAATTTTTAAGACGCTCGATCACTTATGATGGTGATTGAGCGTTTTT
>FR887060.1 GCA_000436735.1 Firmicutes bacterium CAG:170 | reverse complement strand
CTTTACGTCCTGCAAGTGTGGAATTTGTGTGCTTACGGCACACAAATTATGCGCACAGCAGGATGCAATCCTTTTCAAACGGGAAACCAACAACGTGTTTCCCGTTTGAGAGCGTGTCAAAAACACTTTTTTGACACGCTCAGAAAAGCCCTGCACAGCAGGGCTTTTCCTTATATCCATATCGTTCAATAACACCAATTTTTACTGCGCAGAACATATCCCCACGGTTTTCAGCTGCGGCATATTGTTTGGCTTCAGCTACCATGCGAGTCCTGTTTGGACCCATTCCGGACGGCCACTCTGACTGCGCAAAGGCTTTGCATCAAGTCCTTTTTTGCACAAACACCTGTGCGCGTCTGCAAAAAATATATTATTTTCCATTTTTGCACCGAGGCAATTGCATTCAGATGTGCAATATGCTATAATGAGAGAAAAATTTGGGGTATTATCCATTCCGTGGAGTGGCAAACTCTGCGAAAGCTTTGCCTGTGTACCAGCAAATCATTTGCGGCGATAAAATGATTTGCTTTTTGCTGCCCGGAATGATAGTAGGTACTTATTTGACATTTGCATTGCGCGCGGCAAAAGAAGGAAGTTCGATGAGAAAAGGTAGAAATGCGAAACAAGCGTTTATCGAGAGTGCGATCCGCGTTGTGGCGCGGGAAGGTCTGGACAAGGCGACAACAAAGGCGATCGCTGCGGACGCGGGCCTGAACGAGGCGTACATTTACCGCTGCTTCGAGAGCAAGGAAGCCATGCTGCGCGACGCCTTTCACATGGAGGATGTGAATTTTGCGTATTTTCTCAAGCAGCAGTTCCCGGCGATGCACGACGAGGACACGCCATGGAAAAGCCGGGCATTTCGGCTGTGGTCTGTGAGCTGGCGCTTCATCCTGGAAAGATGCGATGATTACTGCTTTTACCTCCGTTATTACTATTCTGCGAATTGCCGCAAATACGCCTATAAGGAGCATCTGGAGTGCTTTCAGGAGCTGTTCGCCGTCATGAGGCAGGTATTCCGGCCGGAGGCCAACGTGGACATGCTGCTGCATCAGGTCTTTGACACGATGCTGTCCTTTGCTGCGCGGGTGATCGGCGGAGAAATGCCGGATAACGACGAGACGACGCGCTGGGCCTTCGAGCAGATCTACAGCTTCGTAGCGCCCAACGTCCGGGAAGAGCTTCTGCGGACGGACACAGCGGCGGAAAAATGAGCATATAGCGAAAGCGCAATAGAGAAAACGCGAAAGGCGCGCCTTTCGCGTCCGTAGGGTACCCTACGGACGATATCTCTCTATATTGCGGATCATTGAAATGTGGGGATGTGGGACATATGGCGACAGCGGCGCCCAGCTGTCTGACGGAGGAAGGCTCCGCCAAAGTGACGATACAGATAGCAAAGCCTGTATTGCAGCCCCGAAGGCTGTATCTGATATCCAAGCGTGTTTTTGATCTTGCTTTCTCGTTTCTGGGACTGCTGATACTGGCGCTGCCGATGACGATGATCGCGCTCATCATTGTGCTCGATTCGCCGGGCGCTCCGATCTTCAGGCAGGAGCGGCTCGGGCTTCACGGCAAGCCGTTCATGATCTACAAGTTCCGTTCGATGCGTCTCAATGCAGAGGAAAACGGCCCGCAGTGGGCGGACGAGCAGGACCCGCGGTGCACCCGCTTCGGACAGTTTCTGCGGCGGACGCGGCTGGACGAGCTGCCGCAGCTCTGGAATATCCTGCGCGGAGACATGAGCTTTGTAGGCCCGCGTCCGGAGCGCGCCTATTTTTACCGGAAGTTTGAAGAGTACATCCCCGGCTTTTCCAATCGGCTGATGGTAACGCCCGGCCTGACCGGCCACGCGCAGGTGAACGGCGGCTACTCCCTCAAGCCAGAGGAAAAAATCGTTTACGATATGGAATATATCGAAAAGCGCTCTGTTCGGATGGATCTGAAGTGTATTATCAAGACCATCTGCGTCGTCCTGTGCGGCGATGGCGCCCGATAAAGAGATATTCGGAGGACATTCCCCAACATGAATGAAAACAAGAATACATATGCTCCCGCAGGCGGCGCAGAGCTGTCCCTGTGGGACATCGTGCAGCTCCTGCTGAAAAAGTTCTACTGGCTGCTGCTGGCGGGCATTCTCGCGGCGGCAGGCGTCTATGCGGTGGTAACGCTGCTCATTACGCCGACCTACGAGTCGAAGGTCAGCTTCTATGTATACAACAGCGCGAATAATACGCAGCAGACGGGAACGATCAACAACAGCGACCTTCAGGCTGCGGAAAGCCTTGCGACGACCTATTCCAAAATTCTGGAGAGCAATTCTGTCCTAGACGCGGTTCTGGAGGACCTGAATGTGGACGGGAGGCTGTCCAGAAAAGAACTGAGCAAGATGATCGAGGTCTCCGTCGTTTCCAACACGCAGCTGCTCGAAGTCGTCGTTACCTCGACGGACGCGCAGTTTGCCTGCCGGATCGCGGACTCCTTCGGGAAGGTCGCGCCGACGGAGATCGTCCGCATCACTAAGGCGGGCGGTGTTGAGGTCGTCGATCGTCCGGAGGTGGCGGCCGAGCAGTCGTCTCCAAGGACGGTTTTTGACAGCGCGCTCGGTTTCGTTGTGGGCGCCATTCTTGCCTCGCTCGTGCTCGTGGCGCGGATGCTCTCCGACACGACGATCTACCTGCCGGAGGACATCGAAAAGCTGACGGGCATGACCGTACTGGGCCAGATCCCGGATATCAACGTTACAGATAAGAGCTACACCTATTGGGAGCTGACGGAAGGAGGCACGGCACGCAATGAAGCCGAAGAAAGCAAGCAGCAAGGCGGCAAGTGAAGCCGTCGCCGTCAACCGCAGACGCCTCCTGAACAATGCATCGCCGTTTGCGGTCAAGGAGGCCTATGTCAAGCTCCGCACCAGTCTGATGTTCTGCATGACGGCAGACAAGGAGCGCGCCTGCAAGACCTTCGCCATCACAAGCTCCAAGCCCTCGGAGGGCAAGAGCCTGACGGCGGCCAACGTTGCGATCAGCTACGCGATGCTTGGAAAGAAAGTCCTGCTGATCGATGCGGATATGCGTAAGCCGACGCAGAGAAAGCTCTGGAAGGTAGAGCTTGCGGCGGGACTCTGCGACTTTCTGGCGAAGATCTGGAAGCTGGAGATCGCAAAGGTGCAGGATCTTCCGCTCTGGATCGTCTGCACGGGGACTATCCCGCCGAATCCGTCGGAGCTGCTGGCTTCCGACCGGATGAAGGGCTTTGTGAGCGAATGCGCCAGAGTTTATGACTACGTTATCATCGATACGCCGCCGATCAACACGGTCGCGGATGCGCAGATCGTCGCGACCTATGTGGACGGCGTCGTGCTCGTGACCAAGTCCGGCTATACGACGTCGGATGAGCTGAACGCCGCGATCGAGGCGGTGCATCAGGCGGGCGGCAATCTGTGCGGCGTGGTGCTGAACGGCCTGAATATGAAGTCCGTGAAGTATTCGTACAAATATAAGTACAGCGATAAGTACGGATATAAGTATGGATACAGATACGGAGACAAATACGCCTACTCGGACGCCAATGAGACGCACTGAGGGTATGATCGACCTGACGCTGGACTATCATGCGCATGTGCTTCCGGGCTGTGACCATGGGAGCGACGGCGTGGAAACGTCCCGGAAGCAGCTTGCGATGGCAGCTGTGGCCGGGATACGGACGGTCTGTGCGACGCCGCATTTCTACCCGCACAAGGAGTCCATCCCTTCCTTTTTGCAGCGCCGGGCGGAGTCAGCCAGGCTCCTGCGCGAGAGCCTGACGGCGGATGCGCCGCAGCTCCGGCTCGGCGCGGAGGTGCTGATCTGTGACGGGATGGAGCGGCTGGACGGACTTTCCCGGCTGTGCCGCGAGGAAACGGACGAGCTGCTGCTGGAAATGCCGTTTTATCAGTGGCCGGAGCCGATCTGGGAGACGCTGTACCGGCTTCTGGAGCGGCGGGATATTCGGATCGTTCTGGCGCATGCCGACCGGTATCCGCCGGAGGATATCGAGCGGCTGATCGAAGACGGCGTGCCGTTACAGCTCAATGCGGAATGCCTGACAAAGCCGCTCCGGCGCAGGCGATATCTTTCGTGGATCGAAAGCGGCGCGGTGCAGTATCTGGGCAGCGATATCCATATGCTCGGGAAGGGCTACCGCGATCTTGAAAAATGCAGGAGCCTTCTGGAAAAGAGAGGCTGAAAGGAAGAGAGGCGGGAAAATGGATGCAAAAGGGGAGCGACCTCTGGTCTCCGTGATCATGCCTGCCTATAACGCAGAAAAATACATCGAAGAGGCTATCCGCTCCGTGCTCTCGCAGACCTATACGAATTGGAAGCTGCTGATCCTGGACGACGGCTCGACCGACCGGACGGCGGAGCTCGCGGAGAGGTTTGCAAACGCGGATACCCGCATCCGCCTGCTCCGAAATCCGCAGAACATGGGCGTGGCCCGGACAAGAAACCGCGGCTTCGACATGGCGAATGGAGACTGGGCTGCGCTGCTGGACAGCGATGACGTATGGCACAGCGACAAGCTGGAAAAGCAGCTGGCCGCCGCAGAGCGCTCCGGCGCGGACATGATCTACTGCTCGTATTCCATGATGGACGCCGATGGCCGAAGGATATCGGATTTTATCGTGTCGGAGCGGACCAGCTACGCCGCGATGCTGGAGGAGAGCGTGCTGAGCTGCTCGACGGTGCTGCTGTCCAGGAGCATTTATTCCGAGTATCGCTTTTCGACGAATTATTATCACGAGGACTACGCGCTCTGGCTCCGTCTGCTGCGGCTGGGCTTTACCGCCTTTGGATGCAGAGATGTGCTCGCAGATTACAGGATCCTGAAGGGCTCGCGCTCGAATGACAAGCTGAGATCCGCAAGGCAGCGCTGGCTCGTCTACAGGAAGGCGGAAAAGCTGTCGCTCGCCAGATCTGCGCATGCTTTTGCGGGCTATGTCCGGCGCGGGATCGCAAAATACAAGAGAGTGTGAGATGAAGACCACAGAGCAAAAAAGAGAATTATCTCCCCATCAGGCCCTCCTTCTGGAGATGCTGAAGGATCTTGACGCAGCTTGCAGAAAGCATGCGATCCGCTATCAGCTTTTTGCGGGCACGGCGCTTGGCGCGGTGCGGCACAGGGGATTTATCCCGTGGGACGACGATCTGGATGTTATCCTGCTTCGCAGCGAATATGACCGTTTTTTTGAGGAGGCGGCACCGGAGCTGGATCCGGAGCGCTATTATGTCCAGCGTGAGGGCGGACCGCACTGGCCGATGCAGTTTTCCAAGCTGCGGCGCAACAACACCGCCTGCATGGAAAAATACCACCCGAAGGACCCCTGCATCCACCAGGGCGTCTATATCGATATTTTTCCCTGTGATAATCTTTCCGACGCTCCGGCGATGCGCCAGCTGCAATTTGCCGCAGCCAAGGTCGTGATCGCCAAGGCGCTCTATGCGCGGGGATACGAGACGGACAGTATGGCGAAAAAGCTGTTCATGCAGCTCTGTCGACCGCTTCCGCGCGGACCGCTGGAACGGCTGTGCATGAGAAAAGAAGACACGGCTTCGCAGATGGTGCACACCTTCTTTGCAGCCGGAAAGAAATATGAAAAAAATGTTTTTCCGCGAAGCTGGCTGGAGGAAAGCATGGATATGCCGTTCGAGGACGGCACGTTTCCGGTCTCCGCGCATTATGATGCGCTCCTGACGCGCCTGTATGGCGACTATCACCGCCTACCTGCTCCGGAGGAACGCAAATGCAAGGAGCATGCCGCGATCCTTGATCTGGAGCACTCCTATGTGGAGCATCTGGAAGAACAAAAAAATATGACGTTTGAAGTTCATACGAGAAGTATTCGGTAAAGGAGAAAGTTGTGCCCACAAAGGAACGAAATGGTTATCTTGATTTTGTTAAGGGATTTGCCATTTTCCTAGTGATTTTTGGACATGCATTACAGTATGGAAGCGGCGATAGCTTTTTGACGCAGGAGCTTTATTGGGATGACCCACTCATGAAGGCAATTTACAGTGTACATATGCCTTTGTTTGCAGCGGTCAGCGGTTATTTTTACTGGTTTGGCTTAAATCGACGCGGGCCGATAAAGGCCGCATGGAACAAAATACAGCAGTTTCTTCCGGTTTGCATCGTGTGGGGCACGATACTATGGATCGCGCATGGCGCAGCCGGGAAAGGCTGGGGGCTGAAAACACTCATTAGGCTGTGTATTACTGATTACTGGTTTCTCTGGACGATCATGATCGCTTCCGTAGTGGTTTCCTTTGTGCAATGGACAGCGCAGGAACGGCGTGTGATGCGGGTAATGCTGTATGAGGCTGCCTGTGCAGTGGCGTTTCTAACGCCTGATACTTACTGGTTCAATGCGCATAAATTTATGCTCGGCTATTTTGTAATGGGCTTCTTCTACGGAAAATACGGCTGCAGTTGGCTGCAAAAGCCAGTCGCAATGCTTGCCTCCGTAGCTGCATGGTGTGCAATGATTCCCTTTTACACAAGAGAGGCTTACATATACCTGAGTGGATTTACACTCATGGGAAAGGAGAACTGGCTGAAACAGCTTGGTATCGACATCTATCGCTTCGCGGTCGGCGCAGCTGGGGTTGTGATGCTGCTGTGCCTGCTGAAAAAGCTTTATGAAAAAATGAGGATCGGCTGGTTCTTTGGCGCTATTCGAAAAGTTGGCGAGAGATCCCTTAGCATTTATATCTTGTCAATATACATATTTACTGATCTGCTGCCGTATTTGACACAAAATGCAGAGGTCAATTATCTCCTTACATTATTGGAAAGCGTTGTAGTGCTTGCGTTTTGCTGCGCAGTGGGTTCACTGCTGCAAAGGTCAAAAATGGCAGCGCGGCTGCTGCTTGGATGCAAATATTAGGTCGATTTGAAAAGAGCTGAAAACGCTTATGAGCTTAGAGTCACCGCGAGTGCTCGTTGTCAGTCACAATGTGTTCAGCAATTCGGGGAACATGGGGAAAACCATGATGCGAATGCTGGGGGGCATCCCGCCGGAGCGCCTTGCGCAGCTGTATTTTCACCAGGAGATCCCGACTCGGAAATGCTGCCTGCACTATTTTCGGATCACGGACAGCGATATCCTGCACTCGGTTTTTACGCGCCGTGCGCGGTACAAGAAATTTGAAGAAAAAGACATCGATGAGTCTGTTATGCGCAGCAGGACAGATACGGGAAATCTTGCAAAGGTTTATCAGTTTTCCAGACGCCGCACACCGATGATCTATCTCTTGCGCAATTGGATGTGGGCGCTGGGAAAATGGAAAACAAAAGCGCTGAGAGAGTGGGCAAAGAGCTTTGCGCCGGATGCCATTTTTCTGGCGGCGGGTGATTATGCATTTCCATATCATATTGCACTTTACTTGTCAAAACTCTTGGACGTTCCGATCATCATGTGGTGTGCTGATGACTTTTTCATTGAACCAAGGAGAAATGGAAAACTGCTCCGAAGAATACAATGCAGGAATTTACTGGATCTGGCGAGAAAAGCGACAGAGCGTTCAAAGAGCGTTATTGCCATCAGCGATGCGATGCAGAGAGACTATGAGCAGCTATTCGGATTCCCGGTGCAGACGGTTCGCATTTCCTGTGAAGAAAATCGATTTTCATTGCCAAGGGATCAGCGCTCTGGAATTGTCTATGTCGGGAATTTGGGCATCCACCGGATCGATCCATTGATAGAGCTTGGATGTGCGCTCAGAAAGGCGAAAATTCCGGGCTTTGAAATGATCTGCGTGTATTCCGGCGAGCAAAAGCCGGAGACACTGCAGCGCATCAACGAGAAAAACGGACTATCCTTCTGCGGCTATCTGGCAGGGAAAGAAGTGGAAAAGCTCCTTGGCAGGAGTAAATTCCTGATCATTATAGAAGCTTTTGGAAAAGAGGCTGTCTGCCGGACACGGTATTCTCTTTCTACGAAGGTCGCCGAAAGCCTGCGCAGCGGCGCTTGTATTTTGGCATACGGTCCGCAGGATGTTGCATCGATCAGCTATTTGCAGCATTATCAGGCAGCATGGATTCTCAGCTCCGCGGGAGAGTTGCCCGGGGCGGTAAAGCGCTTGTGTGCCGAGCCGGATGCGTACACAAATTATGTGCGCACGGCAATGCAGCTGGCAGATCGGTTTCATAATGCAGAGAAAATCGAAAAAATGATGAACGATATTCTGCAGAAGGCAATTGAAAGAGTACCGAAAACAGATATGGAGGTCAATAAAGAATGAGAAAGCAAAAGAAGAACAGCAAAAACGTCAAGCGCTTGCGAGGATGCGCTGTACTCCTGCTATGCGGCTTGCTTGTGTGCGGAATGCTGGCAGGATGCAGCAAAGCAGATGAGCAAAAGGATACACAGAACACCGGTTCCCCAGTTGAGGCTGAGGATATCCTGATCCAAACGAGCTATGGTACTCTGCATTATCCTGGGAACTGGCAGGAATATGTTACCATTCGGCAGGAGCAGAGCGGCAGTGCTGTTTTGGTCACCTTTGAGACCGAGATCGATGGCGCAAAGTATGAATTGTTTAGGATCTCCATTGGGCAGGATGAAGGCAGTGTTGTCGGCAGCATTACGGACGACAGCGGAACACAGAGAAATGTCTATTTGAATGTGGATGAGGCTCCGGATGAGAGCAGCGTAGGGGAGGGAGAAATGAGCCGCTACTACGCCATGCAGGAGGACTTAAATTATCTGATCGATCATTTGAAATAAAAGGAAGGAGAACAGAACATGAGAAGCGGAAAGACGAAAAGAAGCATATCGGCGATACTCGTCTTGGTACTGCTGCTGTCGGCGCTGCTGCCCGTGACCGCGTATGCGGCGGACGAGCAGACGAGCTGGGATGTGGAGCAGGACTACGAAGAGGCGCTTGCACCCGGCCAGGAGGATATCTGGGCCGGGACGGAGGAAGAGCTTCCGGAGAAGCCATTTGATGAAGCGCTCCCGATGGAGGAGGAGACGCCTGCTGCGGAGACGGTTGCGGACTACGCGACGTTCCTTTCTGGCCTGAAGCTCCTGGAGGGCTACGCCCAGACCTACGCGGCGGAAAATGCGGGCGAGAACGTCAATGCGCTCATCATCAACTTCATCCGCACGGGCGTTGAGCGCTACACGTCCGGCACATGGGAGATGGTCTGCGGCAAGGAAAACACAGCCTTTACGGCCTATGTTGCCGAGCAGGACGCAGCGAACGGAACCTCGGCGTCGGCGCTGAAGAACATCGAGAACTTTGCGCTGCCCAACGGCGATCCGGCTGACCTCGGCCATGTGTTCGGTGCGATGGATGTGGCGAACTACGCGAAGGTGCAGGGCATGACGGAAGCCGCCGTACAGGCCCGCGCCGACATGGGCAGCTGGGCCGGCGATATCACCGACCTGATGTACTGCGCCGAGAACGTGGACATTCCTAACAGAGTAGACACCTCGGAGACGGATGTGGACGTTCTTGCGGCCAACATCCGGGCAAGATACCTCGGCGTGCCCTACAGCACGCTCAATGAGGTCGATCATTCGTTTAGCGATACCGACCTCTATGGCGATATGGATGCGTTCTATCTCACAACGGAGATGAATCGCGGCGGAAGCCTCAGCACGCTCGCTGAGAATTACTTTACGGCTGGTCTTACGGATAAAAGCCGCGCGTCGTATTTCCTGACCAACCGCCTCGGCGGGATGGTCACCAAGGACGGTATCCGGAGCAAGGTCCTGAGCACTTATACCGGGAATACCCTGATCGGTGCGCTGGAAAGCTCGTATTCTCTGACCGACCTTCCCAACTATGAGACGCTCCGCAAGGCGTGCTGCTATGCCTTTGCGGACTATCTGTTCGATCTGGCCGGCGACCCGAACGGCACCGACCCGGTCGATCCGGACCCGGAGCCCGATCCGGAACCCGACCCGGATAATGCTTACTATTCCGTGTTCTCGTCGGATACGACGACGGTCGTTCCCGGCGTGACGCAGACGATCAACTACGCGCTGACAAAGGACGATAAGCAGATCGTCTATTACATTGCCACGGTCGATATCTCCCGCGACGATGTGAACGTCTACGCGAACTATCACGCAAATGATCCGTCGCTCGGCTGGGCGATGTCCCGTGTCTCCGACCAGATGGCGGCGGCCCAGAAGCGGCATTCCGATCCGTCCGATGCGGCGAATTATGTGGAGCATTACAATGCTGTGGTCGGCGTGAATGCGGACTTCTACAACATGACGACCGGCGCTCCCAACGGCGCGCTGGTCATGGAGGGTGTCGAATACCACAGCGGCGCATCGGCGAACTTCTTTGCGATCCTGAAGGATGGCACGGCCATGATCGGCAGCTCCGGTGAATACGACTCCTATAAGGATCAGATCCAGGAGGCCGTCGGCGGCAGCGTCTATCTGGTCAAGGACGGCAAGTCTGTTGTGGACAGCTCTGCCGACTACTATAACAGCCGCCATTCCCGCACCTGCGTCGGCATCACGGCGGAGGGCAAGGTTGTCCTGATGGTGCTCGACGGCCGTCAGGAGCCGTTCTCCGCAGGCGGCAGCGCAGAAGAGCTGGCGCAGATCATGCTGGACGCGGGCTGCGTGACTGCCATCAATCTGGACGGCGGCGGCTCTACCACCTTCGTTGCCAAGCAGGAGGGCAGCGACACGCTTACGGTCGTAAACCGCCCCTCCGACGGCTACGAGCGTTCCGTCAGCTCCTCGCTGATGGTCGTTTCCACTGCGCCGGTCTCTACGGAGTTCGATCATGCGCTGATCACCTCTGCCTATGACTACCTGACGGTCGGCGCGGCGCTTCCACTTGCGGCCTCCGGCGTCAGCGTGTCCGGCAGCGCGGCGGAGCTTCCGGCGGATATCACATGGAGGTCTGCGGACGAGACCATCGGCACGATCTCCGAGGACGGCGTATTTACCGGCGTCAAAACGGGAAGCGTGGAGGTGCAGCTCCTGTCCGGCGAGACGGTCATCGGCAGCAAGACGCTCAACGTGGTCGAGCCGAACGGCCTGAAATTCTCCAAGACGAGCATCAATGCCATCTATGGCAAGCCGGTATACCTTCCCCTGATCGCTACCTACAATGAAAATCCCGTTGCGATCCGCGCGGAGGACATCACGTTTGAGCTGAGCAGCAGCGCGGCAGGTACGGTTGAAGCTGTGAGTGACGGCTTTACATTTACCGGCGTGGAAAGCTCCGGACTGAAAAACACGACGGTGACCGCAATGGTTACCCGCGACTATTCCATCAGCGCGTCGATCAAGGTCGCCATGTACAGCGAAAATCAGGCGATCTTCGACTTTGACAACGCGACAAGCGGCGACCGGACGTTTGCATGGACGCGTGAGGTCACGAACGCGGAATACATCCCCGGCGGCGACAGCGAGGTCGACCGCTATCATGTGATCGATCCCAGCCAGCCTATGAACGTTACCTACGTTTTCGGTCTGGACATGATGACGATCAAGTTCCCGGAGAAGCTGAAGCCTCTGCTGGAGATGGTTGCCGGCGGCGACATTTCCGGCATCACGGCATGGGATCTGCTGCTCCAGCTGGCGGAGCGCGTCAGCAAAAAGACCGAAGTGACGGTAAAGTTCCAGTTTGACCAGAACGTGGCTGTGGACATCAGTGGTCTGACGGTGTCGAACGATTACTTCACGCTGACCTCGGCGGTGCTGGACGAAAACAACCTTCTTACCGTCAAGTGCAACTTTGTCAAGCAGAGTCAGGCCATCGATCCCGATACGGCCAACCCCATCTGCATCCTCAGCGGCGTGCAGCTGTCCGCCAAGAACGGCGCACAGTGGGATGATAATCAGTGCCTGAGCATCGAGAACTCCGGCTCGATCGGCTACGACATCTATCTGGGCGCGAATGCGCTCTACAGCATGGCCTGCCAGACCTCCTTCCAGGAGCAGTACGGCATTTACCCCTATGAGGAGCCGGAAAACACCACGCATCCGCGCGGCGGCCATTTCTACTGCGAATCCTATCAGGATTTCACCGACCGCTTCGTTCTGGACAACGGCTCGTGGACCGGCTGGAAAACGGTCAACGGCGTGTCCTACTACTTCATCGACAATCAGGCGCTGAAGGGCATCCACAAGGTCCCCGGTCTGAATGACGAAGGAAACGAATATTTCTATCAGTTCAACGAAATGACCGGCGCCTGTGAGGGCAAGGTCACGGGCCTGATCGAGCTGGACGGCGCGCGCTATTACGCCATCAACGGCGTGCCCAAGTCCGGCTGGTGGAATCTGACGGATGAAAACGGTGAGGAAGGCTATTATTACTTCGACCCGGTCAGCTTCAAGGGCCTGAATGGAAAGACGCAACGCTTCTTCGCAAATCTGACCTATGAGTTTGAGAACGGCAAGCTGATCCACGGCGCGTGGCTGGAAACAGATTATGGCACGAGATATTATTTTGGTCCGACCTATGTATATCATAAGTGGTTTACAGTCGATGGAAACCTTTATTACTTTGCACAGGACGGCTATCGCTATGAGGGCCTTCGCTATGTGAAGGAAGTCAACAACCACGACGATCCAGGATATTGGTACAATTTCGGCGAGGATGGCATTTGTCAAGGTGTTTATCAGCATACAGGATTGTTTGAGCTGAACGGAAATACCTACTATACGATCAACGGTATGGTTTGTAACGGCCTGTATAAGGCAGAAGACGGATATTACTATTATTTTGCCAGCAATTATGCAGCAGTTAAAAACGGCCGCTACTGGGTGTCCTATCCGAATGACACAGGTTTTGCGGAAGCATTCTATGACTTCGATGAGTACGGACATCTGAAGCTTCAGACGAATCCGGACTATAACGGAATTGTTGAGATCGACGGAGTGCTTTACTACTATGTGGATGGCATTCCGACCTATGCGGGCCTGATCCAGATCGAGGGCGATTATTACTATGTCAACAGCTCCTTTAAGGTCGTTACCACGCTGCATTACTGGGTGAATCGTACCAACGGGCTTCTTCCTGCGGGCTTCTATGACTTTGGCCCGGATGGCAAGATGATCAAAGAGCCTACGCCAGATCCAGATCCGAAACCGGATCCCGAACCTGATCCCGAAAAGAAGAATGGCATTGTAAACGAGGACGGCGAGCTGTACTACTACGTCAACGGCGTCAAGACCTACGCGGGCCTGATCCAGATCGACGGCGACTACTACTATGTCAATAGCTCCTGCAAGGTCGTTACGACGCTGCATTATTGGGTCAATCGCACGAACG
>FR887059.1 GCA_000436735.1 Firmicutes bacterium CAG:170 | reverse complement strand
GGCCCCGGCGAAGTCTCGCCGGGGCCGCTTTTCTGTCCGAAAAATAGAAAAGTCGCATTTTCAAAAGAAAATGCGGCAGAGTGCACAAAAAATTCAAGAAGGAATTGACAAGTCATACAGACCATGCTAAAATGGTAATCCATAATGCCTGAGTATGAGCTTTCGCCAAACTTCCCTTATATTGTGATTATAGCACCGGGGGAGAGAAAGCGCAAGCAGGATATGGCGAAAAAACGACAACGCGACCGAGTGTGTCAAAAACACAGAACCAAAAAGAAAGGCTGTGATGAAACATAATGGCGATGACCAAGGATGTCATGTGCGGCAAAACGCTCCGCAAGAGCTTTGCAAAGCATGACGAAATTCTCCCGATCCCCAATATGCTGAAGATCCAGAAGGACTCCTACGAGTGGTTCCTCCGCGAGGGCCTGCACGAGGTGTTCAAGGATGTGGACACGATCAGCGATTACACAGGTAATCTGGAGCTGAGCTTCCTGGATTACAGCATGAATGAGCCGCCCAAGTACACTGTTGAGGAGTGCAAGGAGCGCGACGCGACGTATGCAAAGCCCATCAAGGTGCGCGTGCGTCTGCACAACAAGGAGACCGGCGAGATCAAGGAGCAGGAGATCTTCATGGGCGATTTCCCGCTGATGACCAACGGCGGCACCTTCGTCATCAACGGCGCAGAGCGCGTCATTGTCTCCCAGATCGTCCGCAGCCCCGGCATGTACTACGGCGACGAGGTGGACAAGGCCGATCAGCACGTCTACACTGCAACGGTCATTCCGTACCGCGGCGCGTGGCTGGAGTATGAGACCGACCTCAACAACGTGTTCTACGTCCGTATCGATAAAAACCGCAAGCTCCCCATCACCTGCCTGATCCGTGCGCTCGGCGTTTCCACCGACGCGCAGATCAAGGAGCTGTTCGGCGAGGATCCAATGATCCTTGCGACCCTCGAAAAGGATACCTGCCATACGCGCGAGGAATCCCTGCTCGAGATCTACCGCAAGCTCCGTCCGGGCGAGCCGCCCACAGTCGAAAGCTCCGAGTCCTATCTCGACGCGCTGTTCTTCGACGCCCGCCGCTACGACGTTTCCAAGGTCGGCCGCTACAAGTTCAATAAGAAAATGGACATCTGGAGCCGTCTGGCCGGCCAGACGCTGGCCCAGCCCATCACCGATCCCATGACCGGCGAGATCCTCGCCATGGACGGCGAGACGCTGAGCCGCGAGAAGGCGCACATGATCTCCGACCACGGCGTCAACGAGGCCGTGATCCTCTGCGGTGAGCGCGAGGTCAAGGTGTTCTCGAACGGCATGGTCGATATGTCCAAGTTCGTGAGCTTTGATCCGGCCCAGTACGGCATCAAGGAGAAGGTCTGCTTCCGCGTTCTGCGCGAGATGCTGGAGACCGTCCCCGAGAACGGCTGGGAGGAGGCCATCGAGGAGCGCCACAGCGAGCTGATCCCGATGCACATTACGAAGGATGATATCCTTGCTTCCATCAACTATCTGATCACCATGGTCCACGGCGCCGGTACGACCGACGACATCGACCATCTGGGCAACCGCCGCCTGCGCTGCGTGGGCGAGCTGCTCCAGAATCAGTTCCGCGTCGGCTTCACCCGCCTTGAGCGCGTGATCCGTGAGCGCATGACCATTCAGGATCTCGACGTCGTGACGCCGCAGAGCCTGATCAACATCCGTCCTGTCACGGCGGTCATCAAGGAGTTCTTCGGCTCCTCTCCGCTGTCTCAGTTCATGGATCAGAACAACCCGCTGGCAGAGCTGACGCACAAGCGCCGTCTGTCGGCTCTCGGCCCCGGCGGCCTGTCCCGTGAGCGCGCTTCCTTCGACGTGCGAGACGTTCACTACTCGCACTACGGCAGAATGTGCCCCATTGAGACCCCTGAAGGCCCGAACATCGGCCTGATTAACTATCTGGCATCCTATGCCCGCATCAATGAATACGGCTTTGTCGAGGCTCCGTTCCGCAAGGTCGAAAAGGGCACCCACCGCGTCACCGATACCGTCGAATATATGACCGCGGACGTCGAGGACGATTACTACGTCGCGCAGGCTGCGGAGCCGGTCGATGAGAACGGCTGTCTTGTCAACCAGCGTGTGACCTGCCGTCACCGCGACGAGATCATTTCCGTTGACCGCGATATGATCGACTATGTGGACGTCTCTCCGAAGATGATGACCTCCATTGCGACGGCCTTCATCCCGTTCCTGGAAAACGACGACGCGAACCGCGCGCTGATGGGCGCGAACATGCAGCGTCAGGCCGTGCCTCTGATGGTCACGGAGGCGCCGATCGTCGCCACCGGCATCGAGCACAAGTGCGCAGTGGACTCCGAGGTCTGCATCACGGCCAAGGGCCCCGGCGTCATTACCCGCGTTTCCGCGACCTCCGTTTCCGTCCGCTATGACGACGGCAATATCGTCGACTACACGCTGACGAAGTTCGCACGCTCCAACCAGGGCACCTGCATCAACCAGCGCCCGATCGTCTCGGTCGGTGAGCGCGTCGAGGCCGGTCAGGTCATCGCCGACGGCCCCGCCTGCTCGCAGGGCGAGATCGCGCTCGGCAAGAACGTGCTCATCGGCTTCATGACGTGGGAAGGCTACAACTACGAGGACGCCATTCTTCTGAACGAGCGCCTTGTCCGCGAGGACGTGTTCACATCCATCCACATCGAGGAGTATGAGACCGAGGCCCGAGACACCAAGCTCGGCCCCGAGGAGATCACCCGCGATATCCCGAACGTCGGCGAGGATACCCTCAAGGATCTCGACGAAAACGGCGTGATCCGCGTCGGCGCGGAGGTCACCTCCGGCGATTATCTGGTCGGCAAGGTCACGCCGAAGGGCGAGACGGAGCTGACCGCCGAGGAACGCCTTCTGCGCGCGATCTTCGGCGAAAAGGCAAGAGAAGTCCGCGATTCCTCCCTCAAGGTCCCGCACGGCGAGGCCGGCATCATTGTGGACGTCAAGGAATTTACCCGTGAGAACGGCGACGAGCTGGCGCCCGGCGTCAACAAGGTCGTCCGTGTTTACATTGCGCAAAAGCGTAAGATCTCTGTCGGCGATAAGATGGCGGGCCGCCACGGCAACAAGGGCGTTGTTTCCCGCATTCTGCCGCAGGAGGACATGCCCTTCATGCCCGACGGCACGCCGTTGGACATCGTTCTGAACCCGCTGGGCGTTCCGTCCCGTATGAACATCGGTCAGGTTCTGGAGGTCCACCTCGGTTACGCCGCCCATTCCATGGGCTGGAAGGTCGCAACGCCGATCTTCGACGGCGCGAACGAGAAGGAGATCCGCGAGCTGCTCAAGCAGGCCGGCGTTGCCGAGGACGGCAAGAGCGTCCTGTACGACGGACGTACCGGCGAAGCCTTTGACCAGCGCGTCACGGTCGGCTATCCGTACTACCTCAAGCTCCACCATCTGGTCGATGATAAGATCCACGCCCGTTCCACCGGCCCGTACAGCCTCGTCACGCAGCAGCCGCTGGGCGGCAAGGCGCAGTTCGGCGGCCAGCGCTTTGGCGAAATGGAAGTCTGGGCCCTCGAGGCCTACGGCGCGGCCTATACCCTCCAGGAGATCCTGACGGTCAAGTCCGACGACGTGACCGGACGTGTCAAGACCTATGAAGCCATTGTCAAGGGCCACAACGTGCCCAAGCCCGGCGTTCCGGAATCCTTCAAGGTCCTGGTCAAGGAACTTCAGTCCCTCTGCCTCGACGTCAAGGTGCTTGACGAGCAGGGCGAGGAGATCGAACTCAAGGACGAGGACGAAGATGAGGGCGGCTACAACGGCAATTACAACGACGAAGAACTGTCGCTTTATGACGGCCCGGTCGGCAACGATGTCGAAGAGGACGAGGCTGCCGACGCTGGTTACGAGCTGAAGGACGAGGACGACGTGCTCGGCCTGCTGGACGATCTCAAGGACGGCGCGGACGACGCGGCCGACGAAGAATAAGGAGGTGGCAATACAATGAGCTATGCAACATTCGACGCAATCAAAATCGGTATTGCTTCCCCGGATAAGATCCGCGAATGGTCTTATGGCGAGGTCAAGAAGCCGGAAACCATCAACTACCGCACCCTGAAGCCTGAGCGCGACGGCCTGTTCTGCGAGCGCATCTTCGGGCCGACGAAGGACTGGGAGTGCCACTGCGGCAAATATAAGAAGATCCGCTACAAGGGCAAGATCTGCGACCGCTGCGGCGTCGAGGTCACCAAGGCAAAGGTGCGCCGTGAGCGCATGGGCCATATCGAGCTGGCCGCGCCGTGCAGCCACATCTGGTATTTCAAGGGCATCCCGTCCCGGATGGGCCTGCTGCTGGATATCAGCCCGCGCATTCTGGAAAAGGTTCTGTACTTTGCCAGCTATATCGTCACCGATCCCGGCGACTGCCCGCTGGCCAAGAATCAGATCCTCTCCGAAAAGGAATACCGCGACATGCGCGAGAAGTATGAGGACGATTTCAAGGCCGGTATGGGCGCAGAGGCCATCAAGGAGCTTCTGAGCCAGATCAATCTGGACGAGCTTTCCGAGCAGCTCCGCAGTGAGCTCAAGGATGCCTCCGGCCAGAAGAAGCTGCGCATCATCAAGCGCCTCGAGGTCGTCGAGTCCTTCCGTATGTCCGGAAATGACCCCACGTGGATGGTCATGGACGTGCTGCCGGTCATTCCGCCGGAGCTTCGCCCGATGGTTCAGCTCGACGGCGGCCGCTTTGCGACCTCCGACCTGAACGACCTGTACCGCCGCGTTATCAACAGAAATAACCGCCTGAAGCGCCTCATTCAGCTCTCCGCGCCGGATATCATCATCCGCAACGAGAAGCGTATGCTTCAGGAGGCGGTGGATGCCCTGATCGACAACGGCCGCCGCGGCCGTGCCGTCACCGGCGCCAATAACCGCGCCCTCAAGTCCCTTTCCGACATGCTCAAGGGCAAGCAGGGACGCTTCCGTCAGAACCTGCTCGGCAAGCGCGTTGACTATTCCGGCCGTTCCGTTATCGTTGTCGGCCCGGAGCTGAAGCTTTATCAGTGCGGCGTGCCGAAGGAAATGGCCATCGAGCTGTTCCGCCCGTTCGTCATGAAGAAGCTCGTCGAGGACGGCCTTGCCAACAACATCAAGTCCGCCAAGAAGATGATCGACAAGGGCAAGGACGAGGTCTGGGACGCTCTGGAGGACATCATCAAGGATCGCCCGGTCATGCTCAACCGTGCGCCGACGCTGCACCGTCTCGGCATTCAGGCATTTGAGCCGGTGCTGGTCGAGGGCCGCGCGCTGAAGCTCCATCCGCTGTGCTGCACGGCGTTCAACGCCGACTTCGACGGCGACCAGATGGCAATTCACGTTCCGCTGTCCGCAGAAGCACAGGCGGAAGCCCGTATGCTGATGCTTTCCGCCAACAACCTGCTTCGCCCGCAGGACGGCAAGCCCGTCACGGTCCCGACGCAGGATATGATCCTCGGCACCTACTACCTGACCTATCAGCGCTACGACATCGATGCGTTCGATACCATCCACGAGGCCATGCCGCTGCTCGACTGCGGCAAGCTCGCGCCCGAGAAGCCCATCTGGTTCAAGAACATCTGGGACGATCCCGAAAGTCCGGACTATCAGCTCTATCTGCGTACGCGCGGCGAGCTGCTCGAAAACGAGACTGACCGGCCCGAGACCATTCCCGGCTCCTATCAGACGCTCGAGCAGGCCGTCAAGGCGCTCGAAAACGGCGAGATCGCGCCGGACGAGGTCATTTATATCTGGAACGTGTGGGATAACGCGGCGGATATCAAGGAAGAGAATCACATCTTCGTCCGTACCGTCGGCGCCTACGCGAAGGAAGCTTTTGACAACGGCTCCGTCAAGCCCAGAGAGTATTTCAAGATGTATCACTCCGAGGACGAGGCCATGATGGCCTATGCGGACGGTCTGGTCGATATGCACGACCCCATCCGCGTCTGGAAGGAGCTGGAGATCGACGGCAGAAAGGAACACCGCATCATCGATGCGACCGTCGGCCGCCTCATCATCAACGACGCGATCCCGCAGAACCTCGGCTTCAAGAAGCGCGAGAGCACGGACGATATGTTCCCGCTGGAGATCGACTTCGTCGTCGGCAAGAAGCAGCTCGGCAAGATCATTGACAAGTGTATCCGCATCAACGGCTTCACGCTGTCCACGGAAATGCTCGACAAGGTCAAGGCCCTCGGCTATAAGTACTCCACCAAGGCCTCTATCACCGTTTCCATCGCGGACATGGAGATCCCGGAAAAGAAATACGATCTCATCCACCAGACGGAGCAGGAGGTCATCAAGATCGACCGTCAGTATAAGCGCGGCTTCATCACCAATGACGAGCGCTATCGCCTGACCGTTCAGCAGTGGGAAAAGTCCATCAAGGACGTTACTGATGCCCTTCAGGGCAACCTTAAGCGCTTCAACCCGATCTTCATGATGGCCGATTCCGGTGCTCGAGGCAGCATGAACCAGATCCGTCAGCTGGCCGGTATGCGCGGCCTGATGGCAGATACAAACGGCCGCACGATCGAGATCCCGATCAAGGCGAATTTCCGTGAAGGCCTTTCCGTTCTGGAATATTTCATCTCCTCCCGAGGCGCTCGTAAGGGCCTGACCGATACCGCGCTGCGTACCGCAGACTCCGGTTACCTGACCCGCCGAATGGTCGATGTCTGTCAGGACGTCATCATCCGCGAGTTCGACTGCGGCTCCACCAGCGGCAGCTGGAAGGGCGACTACTATGAAAAGGGCCAGATGATCGACTCCTTCGCAAACCGCATCCGCGGCCGTTATCCGGTCTACGATATCACCGATCCCGCGACGGGCGAGCTGCTCCACTCCAAGGACGTCATGCTCAAGGAAGAGGACGCCGCCAAGTTCCAGGCACACGGCATCGACCGCATCTACGTCCGTTCCGTCCTTGGCTGCAAGGCACGCTCCGGCGTCTGCGCGAAGTGCTACGGCATGAACCTGGCCACCTCTGAGCTGGTCAACCTCGGCGAAGCCGTCGGCATCATTGCCGCACAGTCCATCGGTGAGCCGGGCACGCAGCTGACCATGCGTACCTTCCACACCGGCGGCGTCGCCGGCGACGATATCACGCAGGGCCTTCCC
Source organism: Firmicutes bacterium CAG:170 (assembly GCA_000436735.1). GTDB lineage: Bacteria > Bacillota > Clostridia > Oscillospirales > Oscillospiraceae > CAG-170. The sequence goes on along the minus strand of FR887059.1, from coordinate 22,581 downwards.
CGAGTCGAGGAACTGTTCGAGGCCAGAAAGCCGAAGAAGATGGCGCAGATCTCCGAGATCGACGGCGTTGTCGATGTGGACGATTCCCACCGCACGGCGCTCCGCAATATCACTGTTACCGCCGATGACGGCGAGGTCAAGCAGTATCAGGTCCCGTATTCCGTCGGACTCAAGGTCGAGCATGGCAAGCGCGTCAAGAAGGGCGAGCCCATCACCGACGGCGCACTCAACCCGCACGACGTGCTGCGCATCTCCGGCATCGAGGCTGTTCAGGACTATCTGACGCAGGGCGTTCTGGCGGTTTACCGTCAGCAGGGCGTTGACATCAACGAGAAGCACATCGAGGTCATCATCCGTCAGATGATGCGCAAGGTGCGCGTGGAGGAGCCGGGCGACACCGAGCTGCTCAGCGGTACTGTGATCGACGTGTACGAGTTCGAGGACGCCAACGAGAAGATCCGTCAGCGCATCGAGGCCGGCGAAACCGACCTGCGCTATGCGACTGACAGCCTGATCCTCATGGGCATCACCAAGGCCTCCCTTGCTACGGAGTCTTGGCTGTCCGCGGCCTCCTTCCAGGAGACGACCAAGGTCCTGACCGACGCTGCCATCAAGGGCAAGATCGATCACCTGATCGGCCTGAAGGAGAACGTCATTATCGGCAAGCTGATCCCCGCAGGCGCGGGCCTTGCCGCTTACCGCGACTTCGAAGAGGTCACCGCGCCCGAGTCCATCGTGACGCAGGAAATGATCGATCAGGAAAAGCTGTAAGGAACGAGCTTTCATAAAAGATCGGACGCCTCCGGGCGCCCGATCTTTTACCAAAGCGGGCTGAAAAGAGCAGCGACAGGGGAATGTGGCCGCGCAGTATGGAAAACTGCGTGTACAGTGCGTACATAACCCCGAAAACTGCAAAATTTCAGAAAAAAGTAAAGGTAATTTTGACAATTCTTGTTGACGAAGTTCGTTCATTCTGCTATAATTCATGATTGTGCGGGTCTGCCCGCACCAACGACCCCGGAGGTACAGCAATGCTGGAGGAATTGAAAACCGCAAAGAAAGTGGTTGGCATCAAACAGCTTCGCCGCGCGCTGAAGGATCGTTCGGCAAAGCTCGTGTTTCTGGCGAAGGACGCAGATCCTGCGCTGACCGGGCCGCTGCTGGCGCAGTGCCGTGAAAACGGCGTGGAGGTCGTCACAGACATCACGATGAGTGAGCTTGGAAAAGCCTGCGGCATCGCGGTCAGCTCTGCGGCCGCCGCGATCGTGCGCTAGCGCACCACAATTTGGTCCCTGCGGAATATCCTGTGATATTTCGGGACAATATAAAAGCTGTAAAACAGCATCATTCGAGAAAGGAGGAAAAATCATGCCTACTTTTAATCAGCTTGTAAGAAAGGGCAGAGAACAGTCCACTTACAAATCCACGGCTCCGGCACTCCAGAAGGGCATCAACACCCTGAAGAACCGTGCCACTGACCTGTCTTCTCCTCAGAAGAGAGGCGTTTGCACTGCTGTGCGTACCACCACCCCGAAGAAGCCGAACTCCGCTCTGCGTAAGATCGCCCGTGTGCGTCTGACCAACGGTTACGAGGTTTCTGCTTATATTCCCGGTGTCGGTCACAACCTGCAGGAGCACTCTGTCGTGCTGATCCGCGGCGGCCGTGTCAAGGACCTGCCTGGCGTTCGTTACCACATCATCCGTGGTACGCTCGATACCCAGGGCGTTCAGGGTCGTATGCAGGCTCGCTCCAAGTACGGCGCGAAGAAGCCGAAGGCTGGCAAGAAGAAGTAATCTTCCGGCACTTACTGCAATGATGCCTTTCGCAAGGCAATGCCTTGCTAAGAGTTTTTATATATATGAACGTAAAACCTCTTGGCAGGCACAAAGAACGGAGGACAAGGAACCTCCGAAGTACCTATGAAATCATTTTATGAAGGAGGGAAGCAAAGTGCCAAGAAGAGGTAACGTTCCCAAGAGAGAAATTCTTCCGGATCCGATCTACGGCTCTGTCCTGGTCACCAAGCTTGTCAACAGCATCATGCTCGACGGCAAGAAGGGTGTCGCTCAGAAGGTCGTTTATGGCGCTTTCCAGATCGTCGAAGAAAAGACCGGAAAATCCGGCCTTGAAGCCTTCCAGCAGGCCATGGAGAATATCATGCCCGCAGTGGAGGTCAAGACCCGTCGTGTCGGCGGCGCCAACTATCAGGTGCCGATCGAAGTCCGCCCCGCAAGACGCCAGACCCTGGGTCTGCGTTGGCTGACCAACTATAGCCGCGCAAGAAGTGAGAAGACCATGAGAGAACGCCTGGCCGGCGAGATCATGGACGCCTGCAACAACACCGGCTCCGCCGTCAAGAAGCGTGAGGATACGCATAAGATGGCAGAGGCCAACAAGGCATTCTCTCACTTCCGCTGGTAATTACAAAAGGAGAGCAGCATGCCAAGACAGTTTTCACTTGAGAATACGAGAAACATTGGCATCATGGCTCATATCGATGCAGGAAAGACGACGACGACAGAGCGTATTCTTTTCTACACCGGTGTCAATTACAGACTCGGAGAGACCCATGACGGCACCGCCACCATGGACTGGATGGAGCAGGAGCAGGAGCGTGGCATCACGATCACCTCTGCTGCGACGACCTGTCACTGGAAGGGCGTGCGCATCAACATCATCGACACGCCGGGACATGTGGACTTCACCGTTGAGGTCGAACGTTCCCTGCGCGTGCTCGACGGCTCTGTGACCGTCCTTTGTGCAAAGGGCGGCGTGGAGCCTCAGACCGAGACTGTATGGAGACAGGCCGACAAATATCATGTCCCGCGTATCGTTTACGTCAACAAAATGGACATGATGGGCGCCGATTTCTTCAATGTCCTCAAAATGATGGACGACCGTCTCAAGTGTACGGCAGTTCCGCTTCAGCTGCCCATTGGCGCGGAGGATACCTTCCGCGGCGTCGTCGATCTGATCCGCATGAAGGCGTATGTCTTCTACGACGAGCTGGGCAAGGATATGCGCGAGGAAGAGATCCCCGAGGAGCTGGCAGAGCTTGCCGCGCAGTATCGGGATCATATGCTCGAGCAGATCTCTGACGAGGACGAAGAAATCATGATGCTCTATCTCGAGGGAGAAGAAATCCCCGAGACGAAGATCCGGGCCGCGCTGCGCAGAGCGACCATCGCCAACAAGGTGATCCCCGTTCTCTGCGGCTCGTCCTACAAAAACAAGGGCGTTCAGGAGCTCCTCGATGCGATCGTCGATTTCCTGCCGTCGCCTCTTGACAAGCCCGCGATCACCGGCGTCAATCCCAGAACCGAGGAAGAGGAGACCCGTGCAGCTGATGACAGCGCGCCGTTCTCCGCTCTGGCGTTCAAGATTGCGACGGATCCCTACGTCGGCAAGCTGGCGTTCTTCCGGGTCTATTCCGGTACGCTGGAGGCCGGCAAAACGGTGCTCAACACCAACAAAAATGTTCGGGAACGTATGGGCCGCATCCTGCTGATGCACGCCAACCACAGAGAAGATCTCAGCTGCGTCTATTCCGGCGATATCGCCGCCGTCGTGGGCCTTAAGAACACGACCACCGGCAATACGCTCTGCGATATGGACCATCCGATCATCCTCGAGTCCATGGAATTCCCCGAGCCGGTCATCCGTGTGGCCATCGAGCCGAAAACAAAGGCCGGTCAGGAGAAAATGGGCATTGCGCTGGCAAAGCTGGCGGAAGAGGACCCGACGTTCAAGACCTATACCGATGAAGAGACCGGCCAGACCATCATCGCTGGCATGGGCGAGCTTCATCTGGAGATCATCGTTGACCGCCTTCTGAGGGAGTTCAAGGTGGAAGCGAACGTGGGCGCACCCCAGGTCGCTTACAAGGAGACCATCCGCAAGAAGGTCAACCAGGAGACCAAGTACGCGCGTCAGTCCGGCGGCAAGGGCCAGTACGGCCATGTCAAGATCACCGTCGAGCCGAACGAGAGCGGCAAGGGCTTCGAGTTCATCGACGCCACCGTCGGCGGCTCCGTCCCGAAGGAATACATTCCTGCGGTTGAACAAGGCATTCGCGGTGCGATGGAGGCCGGCGTTCTCGCCGGATTCCCGGTCGTCGATGTCAAGGTCACGCTGTATGATGGCTCTTACCACGAGGTTGACTCCTCCGAGCTGGCATTCAAGATCGCCGGTTCCATGGCGTTCAAGGAAGCCTGCCAAAAAGCGGATCCCGTCATCCTCGAGCCGATCATGAAGGTCAGCATCATCGTCCCTGACGAGTATATGGGCGACGTGATCGGCGACATCTCCGGCCGCCGCGGCTCCGTCCGGTCGCTGGAAGCACGCAACGGCGCGCACCAGATCGACTGCGATGTTCCGCTGTCCGAGATGTTCGGTTATGCCACCAACCTCCGTTCGCGCACGCAGGGCCGCGGCCAGTTCTCCATGGAACCCAGCCACTATGTGGAGCTTTCCAAGAATCTTGCCGACGAGGTCATCAAGAAGCGCAGAGGTTATTGATCCGATACAGTTTTCTGTATTGTTTTTTGAAATTTTCCTTGTCAAAACTGCATTTGTCGTGTATGATGAGGAAGACGAATTCAACAATTATTTGTACGTTTACAAACTAAGGAGGATATTTTCATGGCTAAGCAGAAATTCATTAAGGATAAGCCCCATGTCAACATCGGCACCATCGGTCATATCGACCATGGCAAGACCACGCTGACTGCTGCTATCACCAAGTACCTTGCTTTCTTTGGCGATGCTGAGTACACCGACTATTCTTCCATCGATAAGGCACCGGAAGAGCGCGAGCGCGGCATTACCATCAACACTGCTCACGTTGAGTATCAGACCAACGACCGCATCGGCCACAACTATAAGACCGGCGAGGACAACTATCAGATCAAGGGCCGTCACTATGCGCACGTTGACTGCCCGGGCCACGCTGACTATATCAAGAACATGATCACCGGCGCTGCACAGATGGACGGCGCGATCCTCGTTATCGCTGCTTCCGACGGCCCCATGGCTCAGACCAAGGAGCACCTGCTGCTTGCCCGTCAGGTTAACGTTCCTTCCGTTCTCGTTTTCCTGAACAAGTGCGATCAGGTCGATGACGAAGAGCTCCTCGAGCTCGTCGAGATGGAAGTCCGCGAGACTCTGGACTTCTACGGCTTCCCCGGCGACGACACCCCCATCATCCGCGGCTCCGCTCTGAACGCTCTGGCTTCCGAGTCCACCGACCCGAAGGCTCCCGAGTACAAGTGCATTGAAGAGCTGATGCAGGCTGTCGATACCTGGATCCCCACTCCTCCCCGTGATGACTCTCTGCCGTTCCTGATGCCGGTTGAGGACGTCTTCACCATCTCCGGCCGCGGCACCGTCGCTACCGGTCGTGTCGAGCGTGGCGTTATCAAGAAGAACGAGCCGGTCGAGATCGTTGGCCTTTCCGACGAGAAGAAGCAGACCGTCGTTACCGACATCGAAATGTTCCACAAGCTGATGGACTACGCTGAGGCTGGCGACAACATCGGCGCTCTGCTCCGCGGCGTTGACAAGAAGTCCATCGAAAGAGGACAGGTTCTGGCCAAGCCCGGCTCCATCCATCCGCACACCAAGTTCACCGGTCAGGTTTACGTTCTGTCCAAGGACGAAGGCGGCCGTCATACCCCGTTCTTCAACAACTATCGTCCGCAGTTCTACTTCAGAACCACTGACGTTACCGGCATCATCACTCTGCCCGACGGCGTTGAGATGTGCATGCCTGGTGATAACATCGACATGAAGGTCGAGCTCATCACCCCGATCGCTATCGAGAAGAACCTCCGCTTCGCTATCCGTGAAGGCGGCCGTACCGTTGGTTCCGGCGTTGTCATCGCCATCAACGAGGACTAATTCTCTTGAAAAGAGGACGCTTCGGCGTCCTCTTTTTCTTATTTCAGCATGGCTGCGTGTAGGACAAGACGAACATTTTTTCCGTATGATCTTTGTGCATAACGCCCTGTCTCTCTGGAGACTTTATGCCGCAGCCGTCCGGCTGCGGCATATTTTGTGGTTTTTCCGATTTCGAAGAAATATATGTGGAAATTACGGGGAATTTGTAGTAAAATCAAATCAGCCGCTCATCCGCCTTCTGCATAGTATGAGAGCAGGAGGTGAGAAAATGGTTTTTGAGATTCTGGTTGCGATTCTGTCGGTCTGCGGCGTGATCCTGCTTTTATGGTGCGTCACAGGCTGCTTTCTCAGACCGTTCGGCGGAAAAGCGCTGAAAATGCTGTACCCGGTCTCCGGCGATGCGCAGGAGCTGGAGCATGCGATTCGCGGAATTCTATGGCTTCGGGAGGTCGGGCTGACCTCCGGCAGCGTCTATCTATTGGATGTGGGGCTGAGTGAGACCGGAGGGCGGATCGTGCAGGCGCTTTGCGAAAAATGGGAGTTCGTGACGCTCCTCCCGGAGGAGCGCCTTTCAGATTTATTCAAAACGGGGTCGTAAACGTGCAGCAGTTGGAAGAAATGATTCGAGGGACGGTTCAGACGGTCGTCTATCAGAATCCGGAAAACGGATACGCCGTCCTGCGGCTGAACACGGAGGACGGCCAGCAGATCACAGTCGTTGGAACTGTCCCCATGACCGTTCCCGGCGAACGTCTGATCGTAACGGGAAAATGGGGCTACCATGCGAGCCATGGCCGCCAGTTCGAGGCGGAGTTTTTGGAGCGCCTGATGCCGGAGACCGGAAACGAGATCTTTGCGTATCTGGCCTCCGGAGCAGTCAAGGGCATCGGCGAAAAGACCGCAGAAAAAATCTTGCAGCTTTTTGGCATTCATGCGATGGAGATTCTGGAAAATGAGCCGGAAAAGCTTGCGCAGATCCCCGGTATTTCCCGGAAAAAAGCCATCGAGATGGGGGAGAGCTTCCGCCGTCAGGCTGGCGTGCGCCGTCTGATCGAATTCCTGACGCTGCACCGCCTCCCGCCGGAGCTGGCTGTGCGCCTTTTCCGCGTTTACGGCGACCTTGCCGAGGATGCGCTACGCGACGATCCCTATCTGCTTACGGAGCCGTATTTCGGTGCGGATTTCGCGGCTGTGGACGCTTTTGCGTTGGAAATGGACGTGGAGGCCGACGACGAGCGCCGCGTGGAAGCGGGCATTTTGTTTGAGCTTTCCTATAACCTGACGAACGGGCATACATTTATTCCGGAGAAGAAGCTTATCCCGGCGACAGCTGCGCTTCTGAATCTGGACAGCGATACCGTGGAGCGCGGCCTTGACCGCCTGAGTGAACAGGAGCGGATGGTGCGCAGCGAGATCGCGGGACTGACGGCCTGCTATCTGCCGGAGTTCTACGAGGCGGAGCAGTATATCACCGAGCGCCTCGCGCGGATGGCGCGGACGCGCATCGAGCCGCCGCGCACGCTTGAAAAGACGCTTTCCAGCGTTCAGAAGAAGAACGCCATTCAATACGCACAGAGCCAGCTTCAGGCCATTCGCGACGCGGCTTCCTATCAGCTGCTGCTGGTGACCGGCGGCCCCGGCACCGGCAAAACGACCGTTATGACCGGTATTCTGGATCTGTTTGACGCGCTGGAGATCAAGACGCAGCTGGCTGCGCCGACCGGACGCGCTGCCAAGCGCCTGAGCGAGGTGACGGGCCGCGACGCGACGACCATCCACCGGCTGCTCGAGGCACAGTTTGACCCGGAGACCGGCGCGATGGCCTTCTTCCACGACGAGGATCAGCCGCTCCGCTGCGAGGCAATGATCGTTGACGAGACGTCGATGGTCGATCTGCAATTGATGATGTCGCTCCTGCGGGCGCTCAAGCCCGGCTGCCGTCTGATTCTGGTCGGCGACCCGGACCAGCTTCCGTCCGTCGGCGCGGGAAACGTCTTTTCTGATATTATCCGCAGCGGCATTGCCAAGACCGTTCGGCTGACGGAGATCTTCCGGCAGGCTCAGGAGAGCCTGATCGTCATGAATGCGCACGCCGTCAACCACGGTGAGCTGCCGGTGCTGACGGTAAAGGATCGGGATTTCTTCTTTATGAAGCGCCGCTCCGGCGAGTCCGTCGTCCAGACGATCCAGGAGCTTTGCGCGACGCGCCTTCCGAAAAACATGGGCATTCCATCCTCGGAAATTCAGGTGCTGTCTCCGACCCGGAGACACGAAACGGGTACCGTCACGCTCAACAAGGCCCTTCAGGCTGTGCTGAATCCGGCTGCGCCCGGAAAAAAAGAGAAACAATTTGCTGATTTTTCCTATCGTGAGGGCGATAGGGTGATGCAAATTCGAAATAACTATGATATAATGTGGAAGAGGATGGACGGCCTCGGCGCCGGAACCGGCGTTTTTAACGGGGACATCGGTACGATCACCCGGATAGACTTTGCAGCAGAGACAGTGACCGTCCTTTTTGACGACCGCGAGACCAGCTACGGCTTTGATATGCTGCGGGAGCTGGAGCCTGCGTATGCCATGACCGTCCACAAGAGTCAGGGCAGCGAATACCGCGCGGTGATCCTCGCGGCATGGAGCGGCTCGCAGCTGCTGCTGACGCGCAGCATCCTCTACACAGCCATCACGCGCGCAAGAGAGCTTTTTATCATCGTCGGCAATGAAGAGATCATCGCCGCCATGACCCGCAATGACCGCCAGCAGCGCCGCTACAGCGGTCTCAAGCTCCGGCTGGAAAGAGAAGCCGGGAACGATCATGAAACTGCTTGACCGGCTGCTCGACCTGCTGTATCCGCCGCGCTGCCTGATCTGCCATGAGTTTCTGGAGCCGGGCGCCGGGACTGTCTGCGGCAGGTGTATGGATACGCTGCCGGAATTCGACGGCGCTGACCCGCATGTCCGCTTTGCGGAAAGGTGTGCGGCAACCTTCTTTTATGAAGAAAAGCTGCGCGATTCCTTCCTCCGCTACAAGTTCGGCGGCAGAGACTGGTATGCAAAACAGTACGGTAAATGGATGGCCGTCACGATCCACGACAAACTGACAGGGAAATATGATATCATGACATGGGTACCTGTCAGCCGCCAGAGGAAAAAGGAACGCGGCTACGATCAGGCGGAGCTTCTCTGCCGGAGCGCAGCGCGGGAGCTTGGAATGGAGCCGGTGCGCACGCTGGAAAAGCTCACGGATAATCGTGCCCAGTCCACGCTGAACGACGCCTCCGAGCGTATGGCGAACGCCGCCGGGGCATATGGCCCCTATCAGGCGGAACGCTTTGCCGGAAAGCGCGTCCTGTTGATCGACGATATTGTAACGACCGGCGCGACGCTGAGCGAGTGCGCGCGGGTTTTGAGAACGGCCGGCGCGGAGAACGTTGTCTGCGCGGCGCTGGCCACACCGAGAGAACGTAACGAAAGGTGATACCCAATATGAAGCTGTCCAGAGACATCGGAATCGACCTTGGAACCGCCAATGTTCTGGTCTATGAAGAGGGACGCGGCATCGTCCTGCGCGAGCCGTCCGTCGTCGCCGTTGACAAGAACACCGGCAAGGTTTTGCAGGTCGGCGCCGCCGCCCGCAATATGCTGGGCAGAACGCCGGGAAACATCGTAGCGGTTCGCCCGCTGCGCGACGGCGTGATCTCTGATTATGAAATGACGGAGAAAATGCTCGAGCAGTTTCTCAAAAAGATCATTCACTTCGCGCTCATCAAGCCCCGCGTGATCGTCAGCGTCCCGAGCGGCGTGACGGAGGTCGAGGAGCGTGCAGTCATTCAGGCGACCATGGAGGCCGGCGCACGCCGCGTCTACCTGATCGAGGAGCCGTTTGCCGCAGCGCTTGGCGCGAAGCTCAATATCTCCGGCCCCGACGGACACATGATCGTGGATATCGGAGGCGGTACGACGGATATCGCTGTGCTGAGCCTCAACGGCATTGCCAATTCCTCATCCATCAAGATCGCGGGCGATACCTTCGACGAGGCTGTCGTGGCCTTCATGCGCAAGCGCTACGCCATGCTCATCGGGCTTGGCACGGCAGAGGAGGTCAAGATCACGATCGGCTGCGTCTATGAGCGGCCGGAGGACGCGGTCATGACTGTCAAGGGCCGCGATCTCAAGACAGGCCTGCCGAAGGAGCAGAGCGTGACCTCACTGGAGCTGATGGAGGCGTTCAAGCGCCCGGCGCGGCAGATCGTGGACGAGGTACTGTCTGTTCTGGAGCACTCTTCGCCGGAGCTTGTGGCGGATATCGCCAAGAACGGCATTGTCCTGACCGGCGGCGGAAGCCTCCTGTACGGCTTTGACAAGCTTATCGCGGAGCGGACGGAGATCCCATGCTTTATCGCGGACGACGCCGACTCCTGCGTGGCAAACGGCTGCGGTAAGAGCCTGCAATGGATCAACTCCATGCAGGAGGGCACGATTAACCTTGCCCGCCGCAAGCTTATGAAGGAATCTCAATAGCGTCCACCAGCTTTTTTCAATCGTTTCCCGGCATTTTCCCCGCATGCTCTCTGCGTCAGCAAAGAGATCCAGCTATACCAAAAGAGGTGTCACGTTACTGCGGTCTAACGCAATTTTCTGTGGTTTCCGGCGTTCCAACACAGAAAGGGCTTAGATATAATTCAAAACAAGGGGATAAGGAAAACATGGAACACAAACTGGAACGAAAGTATGGCCTTTTCACAGCGATCTGTCTCGTAGTCGGCATTGTCATCGGCTCAGGCGTCTTTTTCAAGGCACAGACGATTCTGCAAAAGACCGAAGGCAATATGCCGCTCGGAATCATTGCATGGGTCATCGGCGGCCTCATCATGCTGGTCAGCATCCTGACGTTTGCCACGATGGCGCAGAAGTATGAAAAAGTCAACGGTATCGTAGACTATGCCGAAGCAACCGTCGGCAGCCGCTACGGCTATTTCGTTGGCTGGTTCATGACCGCGATTTATTACCCGAGTCTTACCTCCGTTCTCTGCTGGCTGTCCGCGCGTTATACCCTCGTATTCATTACCTCCTGCTGGCCCAATTTCCCGCTGGTGATCCCCGCCGAACAGGGCGGCTGTGTCATCGGCCCGGAGTGCATCGCGCTTATGATGCTCTTCCTCTGCTGTGCGTACTTCATCAACGCTATCTCTCCGAAGCTGGCCGGTAAATTCCAGACCACGACGACCATCATCAAGCTGATTCCTTTGGGCCTCATGGCAGTCGTCGGCATCATCTCCGGTCTGGTCAGCCCGACCCATATGCTGGCGAACAACTTCGCATTCGTTGCGGAAAATGCGGAGCAATATTCGACCGGACATCTCCTGCTTTCCGCAGTCTGCGCAACGGCCTTCGCCTATGAGGGCTGGATCATTGCGACCTCCATCAACGCCGAGCTGAAGGACGCGAAGCGGAATCTTCCCAAGGCACTCATCATCGGCGGTATCATCATCATTGCCGTTTACATTGCGTACTACGTCGGCGTGGCCGGCGGCGCGACTGTTGAGACTCTGATGGACGAGGGTGCGACCTCCGCATTCGTCAACATCTTCGGCGGCGTTCTCGGCAACATCCTCAATCTGTTCATCGCCATCTCCTGCATGGGCACGATGAACGGCCTGATGCTGGGCTGTTCCCGCGGCCTCTACAGTCTGGCGGCCCGCGGCGAAGGCCCCGCGCCTGAGATCTTCCGTCAGATCGATCCGAGAACCAATATGCCCGCGAACTCCTCCATTTTTGCACTGCTTGTCTGCGGCATCTGGGGCACCTACTTCTACCTGTCCAATCTTGCCGGTACGTGGAGCGGCCCGTTTGCGTTCGATTCCTCGGAAATTCCCATCGTCACGCTCTATGCGATGTACCTGCCGATCTTCATCTGCTGGATCAAGAAGGAGAAGGACGAATCCGTGATGCGGCGCTTTGTGCTGCCGATCCTTGCGATCATCGGCGCCCTGTTCATGGTCTATGCCTGCATCGTCGGGCACGGAATGGAGAATGTCTGGTATCTGATCGTGTTTGCGGTCGTGATGGCATTCGGCGCGCTGTTTGTCAAGAAGGAAAAGAAGTAAAGCGAATAGCAAAATGCCCGAAGCGAAAGCTTCGGGCATTTTTTACAGGTATTCGCGCAGATCGTCAGAGAGCTTCTGCTCCAGACCGATCAAACGCTTTGTGATGTCCTTGGAATCCTCGCTGGCGGCCTCGTATTGATTGAGATACCGCCCGAGCGATTTGACACCCATGTTGCAGCCGTCCGTCATGAGGCTGGCAATCGTCTGGTCAGAGCCGTTCATGGCCATGGCAGCGTTCGTTTTGAGCCACGACATCCCCTGCGCAAGGGGATTGGGAGCCTTGCCGTCGTCGTGACAGTCGGTCAGCATGACGTTGATCTCCGTTTTGAGGCTCTCGTGGGCGCGCTTGCAGGCAGACAGACGGCGGTACATGTCCGGGGCCTGTACGCGCTCCAGCACGTCGTCAATGGCGGAAACGCCCATCTGAATTCCCGCGTCGCATTCCCGCAGCAATCGGATCGTATCCTGTTCGATCATCATGATCCCTCCGTTTCTGCAAGTAGTATGCGCGGAGGGCGGAAAAATATCAGGACAAATGCACGAATGGACGGGTCGCTTTTCGCGCAGACAGCGTTTGCTCAATTCAGCGCAGAGCGGCCAGCGGCTGCGCTTAAAAAAGCTGTGTGGATGGGATACCATCCACACAGCTTTTGTCTGCTGATTTCACTGCTTCAATTACATCGGGCTGAAAGCCTGCTGGCAGGCATTTCCGGCGATGCAGGGCCTCTAAATTACATCTTGCTGTAGGCGACAGCGATCTTGCTGGCCGCGTGTGCGTTGTTGAAGGCGAGCTGGATGTTGGAATCCAGAGAATGGCCGCCGGTCATTTCCACGATGTGCGCCAGCAGGAACGGCGTGGTCGCCTTGCCGTGGATGCCCTGCTCGTTGGCCATTTCGACCGCGCGGTCGATGACCTTGTTCATCTCGACGGGATCCATTGCGTATTCCTCGGGGATCGGGTTGCCGACGACAGCGCCGCCCTTGAGGCCGATGTCCCACTTGGTCTTCATGATCTTGGCGACGGTCTCCTCGTCCGGGCAGTTATAGTCCAGCTTGAAGCCGGAGGTGCGGCAATAGAAGGCGGGCAGCTCGTCGGTGCGCAGGCCGAGAACGGGCACGCCGTTGGTCTCCAGATATTCCAGCGTCAGGCCGAGGTCAAGAATGCTCTTTGCGCCTGCGCAGATAACGCAGACAGGCGTGTTGGCAAGCTCCTGAAGGTCGGCGGAGATATCCATGGTCTTTTCTGCGCCGCGATGCACGCCGCCGATACCGCCGGTCGCAAAGAAGCGGATGCCCGCATACGCGGCGATAATCATAGTCGTGGTAACGGTGGTCGCGCCGGGCATACCGGTCGCAAGATAGGTCGCCAGATCGCGGCGGCTGACCTTGCCGATGCCGTCCGCCTTGCACATGCGGAGCAGCTCCTCATCGTTCAGGCCGACCTTCATCTTGCCATCGAGAATGGCGATGGTCGCGGGGACAGCGCCCTCTTCGCGGATGATGGCTTCCACCTTGTGCGCAAACTCCAGATTCTGGGGATAGGGCATACCATGGCTCAGAATGGTGGACTCCAGCGCGACAACGGGCTTGTTTTCACGCAGGGCCTCCTGAATTTCGGGGGTGACGGACAGATACTCATGCAGATTGTTCATAGTTGATACTCCTTCCAGATTTTTTCAATGAGTGATACACACATACCGGGATGAATGGTTCTCTCGTGGGAAATGGCGGCGATCCCGGCCGCCAGAGCATAGTGAAGCGTTTTTTCCGGATCGAAGCCGGAAAGCGTGCTGTAAATGACGGCGGCCATGAAAGCGTCGCCCGCGCCGGTGGCGTTGACCATCTGCTCGACGGGGCGGAGCTTCCGGCGAAGCACGGTGCCGCTGCGGTCCATGTACAGGCAGCCGTCCTTGCCGAGGCTGACGAGCAGCCGTTCCAGACCCTTGTCCAGAAGGGAAGCGCCTGCGGCCTCCAGACTGGCTTCGTCGGTGATCTCGCGGCCAGAGAGAATGGAAAGCTCGAGAACGTTCGGCTTCGCAGTGTGGAAACGGCCGATGTGCGGCGCGAGCACACGCGCGTAGGCGGTGGAAACCGGATCGACGTAGACCGGCGTCCGGCCCTCGCAGAGGTCGAGCAGATGCAGAAGTGTCCGCTCCGTGAGGCACGGGTCGCAGGTCACAATGGCCGCGTTTTGCAGAAGCTCCGCGCGGCTGTCCAGAAATTCGGGCGTCAAATGCTCCTGCAAAACCGTCATATCGGAGAGGGCGACGAGCATATCGCCGTGCTCGTCAAGAATGGAAAGATAGGTGGAGGACGCGCAGCCGGGAGCCACGCAGAGCTGGGACACATCGATGCCTGCCGCTGTGCATTCCTGGCGGATGACATCGGCGTAGAGATCGGTGCCGACGGCGGAGATCAGCCGCACATCCGCGCCGAGCCGGGCAAGGTTGTCGCAGACATTGCGCGTAACGCCTCCGGCAGAGGCGTTCATATGGCCGGGATTGCTGTCGTGCATGACGATCGCTTTTTTGGGACGGCCATGAATATCGAGATTGGCAGCGCCCACGCCCACGACATAGGGCCGCGCCGCAGAAGCAGTTTCCATAGGCTTGCCTCCTTGTTTTCTTTCAAAAGCTCTTTTGAAAAACACATATTAGCGCAAACCATGGCAAGAGTCAAGCCCATTTTCAAGCAAAATCGTGAACATTTCGTGAATTTATAGAAAACGGAGCCAGCCGCGTCGGCTGGCTCCGGTGTCCGTGTGTCGAAAACGATTCAGTTGACAACAAACTCCATCGCGGATAGGTAGTAATATCCGTCGTCGTAAAATTCGATGGTATAGGACTTCTGCATGGTAACGTCCTTTTCAGTCTCGTCCGCGTAGAAGTCGGCGTCGAAGCGTACCTCCAAGGTACCCTCCTTCGGGGAGACGTTCAGGATCTTCATGAAGCGGTTGCCGCCGAAGCCGCTGACCGTGCTCGTGACGATGCCGTCAAAGGTGGCATCGTACTGGCTGCACTGCGTGATATCGAAGCTGTAGTCCTTGAAATAGCGGTCAAGGACGGCGGTAATGTGGCGCGTGGAGATAAAATATTTCTGCTCCGCCTCGTTGTAGCGTGCCTGAAGCTCTTCCTCCGCTGCAAGGAGAAGATACGCCGTGTAAAGCTCGTCGGAGGTAAATTCGCTGGGATCGGAGAAGTTGAAGCCGTGTTCGCCGAGCATACCGACCTCCATATTGATGACCAGCGACATGAGAGCCTCCGGATCGGTCGCCTGCGCGGAGAGCTGCGGCGTGTCATAGGTGGAAAGCCACATCGTGGAGACCAGATGGCCGCCATCGTCGTTGAAGCTGGCCTCATATTCCTTTGCACCGTAGAGCAGCCAGCCGGAAGCGGAGCGGAACTCCACACGGAATACCACGGAGCTGTCGCTGTCGGTGCGCGAGATCAGGAAGGGCGTCTGTGCGGGCCGGTCGGTGTCCTGCATCTCGACCAGACGCAGAAGCTCTTCGTCGGTCGCCAGCTTGGGCGCTTCCGGCTCCGGGTCAGACGGCTGCTCCGGCTGTGCGGGCACGGGCTCCTCCGGCTCTGCGGGCGATTCGGCGGGAGACGGTTCCTCTGGCGTTACAGGCGTCTCCGGCTCGGAGGGCTGAACGGCGGGTGTTTCCGGCTCCTGCGGTGTTTTGGTGCAGGCGGCGAGAGCCAGCAGCATCGCGCCGGTCAGCACGAATGCAAGAAGCTTTTTTGCAAACTTGTTTTTCATCATAAAATACCTTTCTTTCTATGGCGGCGGCACAGGCCGTGTTGGCGAGGCTGCCGCCGTTCGTATGCGCAGACGCTGCGCATGGGTTTGTTTCCTTTCTGTAACCAATATTCTAGTCGAAACGGGAATCCCTGTCAATGCGGCAGGGCGGAAATTCAGAAAGAATTCAGAAATGTCCGGCGGGCAGCGCCCGCCGGACATGGGGAGTATCAGGAAAGCGCGTCAAAGGTGACGGACGCCTTGAACAGATCGCCGTCCACGCTCAGCGCGAACGTGCCCTGCTGAAGCGAGGTCAGGCTTTGCGCGATGGACAGGCCGAGACCGCTGCCCTCCGTATTCCGGGAGCTGTCGCCGCGCACAAAGCGCTCCATCAGCTCGTCGGCGGAGATATTGAGCGCACTGCGCGAAATGTTCTTGAAGCAGATCACGACCTTGCCGTTTTCCACAGCGCTGGAAAGATAGACGCGCGTTCCGGGCATGGCGTATTTGCAGATGTTGCTTAAGAGGTTATCAAACACGCGCCAGAGCAGCCGCCCGTCGGCCAGGATCTTCGGCGAGGAGGGGTCCTCCAGCACGATTGGCTCCAGCTGACCGGCCTCCAGCTTGCCCTCATATTCGCCCATGACCTGCCCGAGCAGGACGTTGACGTCTGTCGGCTCAAGCGTGCAGGAGAGGTTGCCGGTGGAGGCCTTCGAAGCCTCGACCAGATCCTCCGTCAGCTTTTTCAGCCGCGCGGACTGCCGGTCGAGTACGTCGAGATACTGCTGCGCCGCGTCGGACGGCATTTTTTCCTTCTTGAGCAGATCAACGTAGCTCACGATCGAGGTCAGCGGGGTCTTGATGTCATGGGATACGTTCGTGATCAGCTCCGTTTTTAGCCGCTCGGAGCGCATCTGCTGCTCCACGGCCTTCTGCATCCCGTCGGCGATGGAATTGAGGTTTTCCGCGTGGCGCTTGAACTCCCAGAACATACGCGACGTGTCGATCTGACTGGTGAGCGCGCCGGAGGCGAGCTTTTCTCCGCCGTCGCGGAGCTTTTTCATGTTGATAACGGCCAGAATAAGCGGCGCTGTAAGGAGCACGCGCCCGATGAGCCACCACACGAAGAACGAACCGGTGCAGCCGGTGATCATGATGAAGATCAGCTCGATGAAACACAGCCCGGCCCAGACGAGCGCCGACCTCCAGTAAAGCGGCAGGTTGCGGCAGAGATAGCGCACCGTCCGCCCGAGGCGGCAGAGCACACGCCAGAGGAATGTCAGAACGCGCCAGATGACGGTGTTTTGATACCATGTGCCCGCCTTGATGCGCGAGGCAAGCGTCGAGGCATAGGAAAGCAGCAGCGAAAGGCCGCAGATGAGGTATGCGGCAACCAGCGCAGCCTGCAAAACCAGCATGCTGCCGGTGTCGCTTGGGAAGCTGATGAGGTTTAACAGCCTGACCCCGAACAGGAGCGGGAGCAGATAGAGCAGCGTCAGAACATCGAGCGGAATGCGGTCAAACCAATTGAGATGGATGCCCTCATACCCGGCGGCGTGTCCGGCGGCATACATCAGGAACACGAACATCGCCAGCATACCGACGACCCCGAGTGCAGCGAGCACGATCAGAAGGACGCGGTGCGACACGGCCCAGCTCAGGAGCTGGTATTCCTGCCGCAGGCTGTCATCAGCCGTCATGTTTTCGCGCACATAGCCCACAAGGGTGTAAAGCTCGATGCGGAACTCGTCATAGCTGACGTCGGCGGTGATGCCGCGCTCGGTTTCCTCCACGATCTCATAGCGGAAGCCGGAGGTGTCCTCGCGTAAATATTGCTCGTTGATATAATTCCAGAAATTCTCATCGCCTTCGATGATGACGCGCTTGCTGACGGCGCGGCGGTCCGTCTGCACGTCAAACACTGTGCTCTGCTGGCAGCGATAGCGGCTTGCGGCAAAATCGGTCTTTCCGTTTTTCAGCGTCTCACCGGCGCCGCCGGAAAAGACGAGCGTGCCCTGCGCATCGTATACGGCAAAATAGAAATTGGAGTTTTCGGGGGCGAAGCGGTGGAGATACGGCTCCTCCCACTGCGGATCGTAGGCATCCGGCGTCTCCGAATGGCTGCGGTAGAGCCGGTAATAGCGCAGCGCGTCGCTCATGGCCGCGTCAAGCGAGGGGCTTATGTCTGCAAAGAGCGTGTCGATCTTCGCTGTGCCGCCGTCGTCATAAACGCCGGACGCAGCCAGCATGGCACCTGCGAGTCCGGCAGCGAGCGCACTGAATGCAAACACGATCAGCAGAAAACCGGCCAGCAGCTTTGCCCACAGCCTGTTTTGTAGCTTTTTCACTTTGTATCAGCCTCCATTTTGTAGCCCTTGCCCCACACGACCTTGATGTAGCGCGGGTCAGCGGGGTTGATCTCGATTTTTTCACGGATGTGGCGAATGTGGACGGCAAGGGCATTGTCAGCGTTGAGCGGAAGCTCAGCCCAAACCGTGCGGTAGATCTCGGCGGGGGAGAACACCTTGCCGGGATTTTGCATCAGGAAATGCAGAATGTCGTATTCCTTCGGCGTCAGCGCGACCGGCTCACCGTCCAGAGTGACGGTTTTGGCATTGTCGTCCAGCTCAACGCCGCCGATGCGCAGAACGGCCGGCTTCGGGGCGGAGCCGCCGAGCTGCAAATACCGCCGCAGCTGCGACCGCACGCGCGCCAGTACCTCCACGGGATTGAAGGGCTTCGTGATATAGTCGTCCGCGCCGACGTTCAGACCCAGGACCTTGTCCGTATCCTCGGATTTGGCCGTGAGCAGAATGATGGGGACGTTGGAGAATTCCCGCAGACGGGACATGGCGGTAATGCCGTCCATGCCAGGCATCATGATGTCCAGCAGGATCAGATCGACCTTCTCCTTTCCGCAGACCTCCAGAGCCTCGCGGCCGTTGGACGCCGTCAGGACGTGATATCCGTCGGCCTCCAGATAGATTTTCAGCGCCGCAACGATATCCCTTTCATCGTCGCAGACCAGTACATGGCACATGCTCCTCACCTCTCGCACCTATCATATCGGATGAAAGATGAAGATACAATGGGAAAAAATATTAAGATTTGATTTTCCCGGAGGGGTTTTCATTTGCGGTGGTTTGCGGTAAAATATAATCATCTTATTCTGCAAAAGGAGCACGATCATGAAGCTTCTCATTGCCTCCGACCTGCACGGGTCGGCATTTTATACGGAAAAACTGCTGGAGCGCTATGCGAAGGAGGGCGCGGAGCGCCTGATTCTGCTGGGGGACATTCTCTATCACGGCCCGCGCAACGACCTGCCGGAGCGCTACGCGCCGAAGGAGGTCCTTGCCATGCTCAATCCGCATGCGGCGGAGATCCTCTGCGTGCGCGGAAACTGCGACTGCGAGGTCGATCAGATGGTGCTGGATTTCCCAGTGCTGGCCGACTATGGCTTCCTGCTGCTGGAGGGAAGGGCGGCCTATCTGACGCATGGGCATGTGATCAACAAGGCGCATCCGCTGTCGTTCCAAAAGGGCGATATCCTGCTGCACGGGCATACGCATATCCCCGCGTGTGAGGACTGCGGCGATTTTACCTATCTCAATCCCGGCTCGGTCTCCATCCCGAAAAACGGCTCGGCGCACAGCTATATGATCTACGAAAACGGCGCGTTTGTCTGGAAGGAGCTTCTGACCGGCGAGGAATATCAGCGCTTTTCGCTGTAAGCCGGAGCGCTGCGGACGGCCGAGGGCCGCGAAATGGAGGAAAACGCCATGCGGAAAAAGAGAATTCTGACGGTGCTGCTGGTATCAATGGCGCTGGCCGCGCTGCTTGCGGGCTGCGCGGAAGAAGAGATTGGCCCAGCCGCGCCGCTGGTCCCGGCGCAGACCGATGAGCAGCCTCCGGCTTCCGAGCCGGACGAGTCCACCGTTCCGGAGGAGCCGGAGAGCGAAGAGGAACCGGAGCCGCAGCCGGATGTCGGCGCGCTCCTGGAGGCGTATTTGCAAACGGGCGGCGACGCGGAAAAGGAAGCGCTTTTCGCGCATCCGGAGGAAGCAGCCGCCGAGGCCATGCGGCGGCTCCTTGCGCGTCCGGAGGAGGAGCGCGACGCGCTCTGTTCGGACGAGTGCGAGGCGGCGGTGCTGTTCCGGCTTGTGGAGGAACTGGTGCAGGACGACCCCGCCCACTGGGAAAAGGAGCTTGACTACAGCTATCTGTGGGAAAGACTTGCGGGCATGTTCCAGTTCTATTCCGCCCATTACCGCATGGACGGCGCGGACTGGATCGCGGAGCACGCGCCGCGCGGCGGCAGTATGATGCGGGCCGCATGGGAGGCGATCCCGGAGCTGCGGTTGGACGCGACGGCCTGTGAAGCGCCCGTCAACTATGGCGTGCTGGTCAACGCACGGAGAATATTCGGCGCAGTCCTGAGCGGGAAGGTGCAGTGGCTTGCCGATCATTCTTTCCCGAACGCGCAGCTCTGGCCGCTGGAGGGCTTCTCCGGCACGGAAACGCGCTGGACGCTCACACAGGAGGACAGCGGCGAAGTCACGCTGACGTTCACATCCGAGGGCGAGAACGGCAAGACGGGCACGCTCCGCTATACGCCAGGCGAAGCGGAAAAGCAGTCGCTTTGCAGCGGCTACGGACGGGTGGAGTATATTGACGCCGACGGCGAAAGCGTTTCCATGACGGCAAGCACCTTTGAAAAGCCCGCCGCCGAGCTGGGCGACGAAAGCCTTCCGGTCTCGGATGCGGAAATGACGCTTGAAAACGGCGTGCAGATGGGCATGGACTACAACACGCTTCTGGAGCTTCTGGGCACGGACGCGGCAGTCGTTCCGGTCAATACGGATTGTCTGCCCGCGCTGGAAAAGCAGGGCGTGAGATATTATTGCAGCATCGACGAGAGCTATGTCCGCCGTCTCAGCAGCGTTTCCTTCCGCTTTGCGGAGGACACCGACCTGAACAAGACGGCGGAGCTGCCCGCCGCGCGCGGCATCCGGCTGGGCGACTCCATGCAGAGCGTGCTTGCGCGGATGCCGGACAGAGGCGTGACGCTGAACGGCGCGGAATATCAGGCGGTTTACGGCTACGATCACAGCGATATGGACTATGCATATCTGCAATTTGTCGCAAACAGCTTTTATTCGCTGGCGTTGAATACGGTCGGCGGGCAGTCGCTGCATATCGTATTTGCCCACGCGGACAACACCGTCAAAATGATGGATCTGTTCTGGGAGATCGCATAGTCATGGGGCGTGAGCTGAGCGCATAGGCCTCGCGCGTAGGACGAAGTGAAAAATTGAACAGCATAAGCCGTGAGGCCGGACATTTGTCCGGCCTCACATTTTGCCTCCAGGCGGAATATCCTGAGCGTGAGAGCGAAAAATGCCACACGGAAGGATGTGCGGTCATGAATGGATCCAGAAAAAAGCTGTGCGAGCTGACGGACGGCGAATGTGCGCGGGTCGCGGCGCTGGAGACCGGCGCGCAGCTCACGGGAAGGCTGACGGAGCTGGGGCTGCTTCCGGGGACGGCGGTACGCTGCCGGATGCGCGCGCCGTCCGGCAGTCCGATCGTCTATGAGATCCGCGGTGCGTCCGTCGCCATCCGGCGGAAAGACGCGGAGAAGATCACGGTCAGGCCGGAAGCGCCATGGGACTGACGGCGCAGTCGGTCGGCAGAGGTGCGGCGGGGGAGACCGGAGTTTTCGGGGGCTATGACGCGCAGGCGCGCGTTCTTGCGTTGGCCGGAAACCCGAATGTCGGAAAGAGCACGATCTTCAACGCGCTGACCGGACGGAAGCAGCACACCGGAAACTGGCCGGGGAAAACGGTCGCCGTTGCGGAGGGATCGCTTGAATACAAGGCGCAGCGGTATGTGCTGATCGATCTGCCGGGTACCTACGCGCTCACCGGCTGCTCGGAGGAGGAGCGGGTGGCGGCGGAGTTCATCCGCAGCGGGCAGGCGCAGTGCGTGGTTGCGGTGTGCGACGCGACCTGTCTCGAACGGAATCTGCATCTGGTTTTGCAGCTGATGGAGCTGACGACGCAGCTGATCGTCTGCGTGAATCTGCTTGACGAGGCAGAAAAAATGCAGATCGAGATCGATCTGCATGCGCTGGAACGGGAGCTGGGCGTCCCGGTCGTGGGGACGGCGGCGGGCCGCCGCGAAGGGCTTGACGCGCTGCTGGAGCGCATCCGCAATGTGACGGATGGCTTTGAAAGCCCGAGACCGCGCCGCTGCGGCGCTTTTGAAGAGTCGGAGGCTGGATCGGAGGAAGCGTCGAGAACGGCGCAGACCGCGCAGGAGCGCATTGTACATCGTGCGGAGGAGATCGCCTCGCGCGTGGTGCAGACGCCGCAGAGAAGCGCCTACGCCGCGCGACAGGCCCGCATGGACCGTTTCCTGACGGGGCGGCTGACGGGCTGGCTGAGCGTTGCGGCGCTGCTGCTTCTGGTGTTCTGGCTGACGGTGCGCGGCGCAAATGCGCCGTCGGCGCTTTTGGAGCGCGGCTTTGACGCGCTGTGCGCGCTGCTCTGGCAGGCGTCGGAGGCGGCAAGGCTCCCGCGATGGCTGGCCGCTCCGCTTTTGGACGGCGTGCTTGCGACGACCGGAAGAGTCGTGTCGGTGATGCTGCCTCCGGCGGCGATCTTCTTTCCGCTCTTTACGCTGCTCGAGGATTCCGGCTATCTGCCGCGTCTGGCGCTCCTGATGGATCACGGCCTGAGCCGCTGCGGCGGCTGCGGCAAGCAGGCACTGACGGCCTGCATGGGCTTCGGCTGCAACGCGGCGGGCGTGATCGGCTGCCGCATCATCGAT
>FR887058.1 GCA_000436735.1 Firmicutes bacterium CAG:170 | reverse complement strand
CTCACGGGCGGAGCTTGTATTCAGTCAACAATTTCGACCGTGACCTTCTGGCCGGTACGCTGCGCGACCGACTTTACGATGGTGCGGATCTCACGGGCAATGCGGCCCTGACGGCCGATCAGCTTGCCCATATCCTCCGGCGCGACCCGAAGCTCGAGCGTTGTGGTCTCGCCCTCGATCTCGTTTACCTCGACCTTGTCCGGATTGTCAACCAAACTCTTTGCCATGTACAGCAAAAGTTCCTTCATTCTGTTACTCCTTAAGGCTTACAGAACGTTTGCCTTCTTGAGCAGACCGCGGACGGTATCGGTCGGCTGTGCGCCGTTCTTGATCCACTGCTGGGCCTTCTCGACATCGACCGTAACAGCGGAGTTGTTCTGCGGATCATAGGTGCCGATCTCTTCGATGAAGCGGCCGTCGCGCGGGAAGTGGGAGTCGGCGACGACGATGCGGTAGTAGGGATTCTTCTTGGCGCCCATTCTTCTGAGTCTGATCTTAACCATTTGTTTTTCCTCCAAAAATTATCTTCTTCAAAATGTATTTTCGTAAAGCTTTGCGCTGAAACGACGTTTACATGCCCGGCATTCCGGGGAAGCCGCCCATTCTGCCCATGCGCTTCATCTTTTTCGACGCGCCGGGGCCGGAGAACTGCTTCATCATCTGATTCATCATATCGAACTGCTTGAGCAGCCGGTTGATGTCCTCGACCTTCACGCCGGAGCCTGCCGCGATGCGGCGCTTGCGGCTGTGATTCAGGACGGAGGGATTTTCGCGCTCATACGGCGTCATGGACTGAATGATCGCCTCGGTGCGCGCCATGGCCTTTTCATCGACGGTCGCGCCCTTGAGCGCGCCGGCGTTCATGCCCGGCATCATGCCTGCCAGATCCTCCAGGCTGCCCATGCCCTTGAGCTGCGTCAGCTGGTCATAGAAATCGGCAAGCGTGAATTTGTTGCTGCGGAGCTTCTTCTCCAGCTCCTCGGCCTTCTTCTGATCGAACGCAGCCTCTGCCTTTTCGATCAGCGTCAGCACGTCGCCCATGCCGAGAATGCGCGAGGCCATGCGGCCGGGATGGAACGGCTCGATCTGGTCGAGCTTTTCGCCCACGCCGATGAATTTGATCGGCTTGCCGGTCACAGCCTTGACCGAGAGCGCCGCGCCGCCTCTCGCATCGCCGTCGAGCTTGGAGAGGATCACGCCGTCGATGTCCAGATACTCGTTGAAGGTCTGCGCCGCGTTGACGGCGTCCTGACCGGTCATGGCATCGACCACGAGCAGGATCTCATTCGGCTTGACCGCCGCCTTGATGGCCTTCAGCTCCTCCATCAGCGCCTCGTCCACATGCAGACGGCCCGCCGTATCAAAGAACACCATATCGTTTCCGTGGCGCACCGCGTGCGCAATGGCCGCCTTCGCCACATCGACGGGGTTGGTCTGGCCCATCTCAAAGACCGGAACGCCGACCTGCGAGCCGACGATCTGGAGCTGCTTGATGGCCGCAGGGCGGTAGATATCGCACGCGACGAGCAGCGGATTTTTGCCCTGCTTCTTGAACAGGCCCGCCAGCTTGCCGGTGTGGGTAGTCTTGCCCGCACCTTGAAGGCCGACCATCATGACGATCGTGGGCGGTTGGGAGGCCATACGGATCTTTTGATTGTCGCTGCCCATCAGTGCAGTCAGCTCTTCGTTGACGATCTTGACGATCATCTGCGCCGGAGTCAGGCTTTCGAGCACATCCGCGCCGACCGCCCGCTCGGTCACCTTTTTGATAAAGTCCTTGACGACCTTGTAGCTGACGTCCGCCTCCAGAAGCGCCAGACGGATCTCCCGCATGGACTCCTTGACGTCCGCTTCGCTCAGCCGTCCCTTGCCGCGCAGCTTTTTGAAGGCGGCGGACAGTTTTTCGGTAAGACCTTCGAATGCCATTCGCTTACTCCTTTATTTTTTCCGCGGCGGAGAGAATTTTTCTGGCCTGCGCCGACGCCTCCGGCACCGAAAGCAGCGCCTGCGCCGATGCGCAGATCTCCCGGAGCGCCGCCTGCGTTCTCTCAGCCCGAGCGATGCAGCCCGTCTTGTCCTCCATGTTCCGGAGGACGCTTTCCGCGCGCGCCAGTGTATCGTGTACGCCCTGACGGGTGATCCCGGCCTCCTCGGCGATCTCGCTGAGCGAAAGATCCTGATTGTAATACAGGTCGAAGCAGGTCTTCTGCTTCTCGGTCAGAAGCTCGCCGTAATAATCAAACAGCAGAGTCATGGCATATGCGTCCTGTTTCATGCGCCCTCCTCTGCCGGCAAGGTTTCCCCCTTTACAGCCTGTATAGCATACACGATTTTCTTCCGCCTGTCAAGCAAAAAGCTTGACAGGAAGGAAAAAACATTTACAATCTGACACAATTATGTTAACATGGTAGTCAGAAATCTGTATTTCGACCAAAGGAGTCAAATTATGAAACGGATCCTACATATTCTTCCGGCGCTGCTTCTGGCAGTCTGCCTGCTCGCGGGAAGCGTCTTTGCCGCGCTGGATCAGAGCGTATTCAGCGAGAGCATCGACCTTGCCGACACCACACGCCTCTACAGCGGCACGCAGCTGATCTCTACGACGAAGGGCCTTTCCGGCGCGCAGGAAAACTATGTGCGCTACACGAAGGACCGCGACGTGCAGCCGATCATCGCCTACGGCAAGGAGATCTACGGCGCAAGCACCATCAGCCAGATCGCCAAAAAGCTCTCGGAGGACGGTCTGAGCATCGTCGCGGGCATCAACGCCTCCTTCTTTGAAACAGAGACCGGCCTTCCCTACGGCCTGCTGGTCACGGACGGCGTGCTGCGCAGCGCCAGCACCGACATGCCCTCCGTCGGCTTCTATGCGGACGGGAGCGCGATCATCGGCAGCCCCGAGCTTTCCATCAACGTCCGCCTGTCCGACGGCTATCAGACCTCGATCTTCTACAACAAGCGTCTGAACGATTCCAACGGCATCGGCCTGTATTCCCGTGACTATGACAGCAAGACCAAGAACAAGGTCTCTGCCTACAACGTCCTGCTCGAGCCGGTCAACGGCGCCGACGCAGCGCTTCCGCTGAACGGCTCCATCGAGCTGGAGGTCGTCAAGACGGCCTCCGCGACCGCCTCCTGCACCATTCCCGACGGCTCGTTCGTGCTGGCCATCTCGGAGGCGAGCATCTATCCCACCGCGCTGGACAATGTGAAGGCGCTGAAGTCCGGCGACCGCGTGGTCGTCACCACCTCCTGTGCGCCGGAATGGACGCGGGTGCAGTATGCCTGCTCCGGTAGTGAGCTGCTGGTTGACCGCGGCATTCCGTGCGAGGAATTCACGCTGGACTCTGAAAAGAAGAGCGCCGCCCGCACCGCTGTCGGCATCGACCAGAACGGCGGCCTCGTCCTCTACACCGTGGACGGCGGCAAAAGCTCCTCCGGCATGAATCTTGCGGAGCTGGCCGACCGCATGGCGGAGCTTGGCTGCGTCACGGCGCTGAATCTCGACGGCGGCGGCTCGACCTCTCTTGGCGCGATCTATCCGGGCTACGCCTCCGGCGCGACCGTCAACCAGCCCGAGGACGGCGCGCTGCGCGCCTGTGCAAACTTCATCTTTCTCGTGCGGGAGACGACCCGCTCCGAGGATGCGGATATGCTCTGCCTGTATCCCTACGGCGCGCAGGCTGTGCTTCCCGGCGCAAAGCTCAATATGACCGTAAAGGCCGCCGACCGTAACTATATGCCCGCCGAGCTTCCCGACGAGGTCGCCTTCGGCGCGGACGGCGGCGAGATCAGCGCGAAGGGCGTGCTGACCGTGGACGACGACGCCAGCGGCTATGTCACCGTCTCCGCCGTCTCCGGCGATCTGAGCGCCCGCGTCCAGCTTCCGGTCCTCGATACGATCACGGAGCTTTCGCTCAAGAAGGCCGATTCCAACGTCTCCTTCACGGAGGCGACCGTCCCCGGCGGCAGCTCGACCAGCCTTGCGGCCGTCGCCAGCTACTATGGGCGCACCGTCGCCTCGCAGAACAGCAGCTTTGAATGGACCGTCTCCGGCGGCATCGGCGCCATCGACAAAAACGGCGTTTTCAAGGCTGCCGATACCGCGCAGCGCATCGAGGGCACCATCACCGTCTCCTATGGCGATGTGACGGCGGAGGCAAAGATCACCGTCGCACCCGCCAACCCCTTCGCGGACATGAGCAAGCATTGGGCAAAGGACTACGTCAACGAGCTGTACTTCGACGGCGTTCTGACCGGCTCCACCGGGTCCGACGGCAAGCTCTACTACCGCCCGAACGACTCCATGACCCGTCAGGAGTTCGTCGTTGCGCTGATGCGCTTCCTCGACGTGGACGTCACGCTTTATACGAAGTCCGATCTGCCCTATGCCGACAACGATAAGATCGCAAAATGGGCGCAGGACGCCATGAAGGCCGCCTATCAGCTCGGCTACATGAGCGGCTCCTCCTCGAACGGCAAGCTCTACGCCAAGCCCACCGCCACCATCTCCCGTCAGGAGGCGATGGTCATTCTCGCCCGGAGCCAGAAGCTCCAACAGGAGGACGAAAGCGTTCTGGATAAGTTCACCGACGCGGGCCGCGTCGCCTCCTGGGCGCGGCCGGAGCTTGCCGCCATGGTGGAGCGCGGCATCATCAGCGGCTCCAAGGGCAAGCTCAACCCGACCGGCAATGTCACCCGCGGCGAGGTCGCAAAGATGCTCTACGCCCTGCGCTATTCCGACAGCAATTCCTGAGCGCTGAACAGCAAACCGCATAGAACAAAGCGCCCGGCGCTGCATTTGCAGCGCCGGGACGTTTCTGCTTGTCAGGACTTTTTGGGAAACTGGATGACCTTTCCGTCCTCCGGCTTCTTTTTGTGCAGCGGGCGCTTGTTGCCCTTTTCATCGACAATATAGGTGTTGTCCAGATGCGAGCACAGCGCGGCCTTGACGGAGTCGATATACTCCCGGCGGAGCACGTCGCGCTCGGCAAGCTCCTCCTCCGTCAGCCCTTCGGCCTTTGCCTTTCTGGCAAGCTCATTGATGCGGTCGATCCGTTCCTGCTTCATAAAATTCACACAAACCGGCTGATGACAATGCCGGTCCTTCCTTTCTTTGTTGTTCCGGAGAGCTCCTCCAGCCGGATCTTTCCCAGTCCGCGCACGGAGACCACGTCGCCTTCGCAGACGGTTTTGTCGGATTTGACGCACGGCATGTGGTTCAGCTCCGCCTTGCCGCTTTCGATATACAGCGCGGCCTTGCCGCGGCTGAGCCCGAAGCCCGCGGATACGACGCTGTCCAGCCGGAGAGAAGAGACCGTGTCGCGCACGGTCTTGACCTGCGCGGCCGGAATTTCCAGCTCGGAAAGCGCCAGCTCCCGAAGCGTCAGTCTGGCCCGTCCGGCAGAGGTCAGGTTTTGCAGGACGTAGGGGAGAATCTCCCGCGTGACGAGAAAATCGCACCGGCCATCGCGGACGAAAATATCGCCGACTGTCTCGCGCTTGATGCCCGCGCCCATGAGCGCGCCGAGAAAATCACGGTGCGAGAGCCTGTCGCCTGCAAAAAACTCCGCGCAGACGGCGGCACAGGGGCCGTCCTCCGACGAGAGCCAGCCTTCGTCCAGATAATCCGGCAGCCAGCAGCACATATTGCGCTCCGTTCCGGCGGCGCCTCCGAAGAAGTGCAGCTCCGTGCCGCGCAGGAGCTGCTGCGTCAGAAGCTGTTCGCGCGGTGAGAGAAAGCAGGTCGCGGCGGGAATGTTCCGCTGCGCGGCAAGGGTGATGCGGTCGTAGACCCGTGCCAGAAGCATGGCCTCGTCCTTGTCCTGCGCAAGCTTTTCGATTTTTTCACGCTTTTCCATTGCCTCGCCTCGCTTTCAATATTTTATTATACTACAGCTTTTGCAAAAGATAAAGACGCTGCGGCTGACACTTGAGAAAAATTCAAATTTCCGGTATACTAAACGAAAACAGGAAGGGAGGCGGCACTATGAAGGTGCTGATTATCGGCGGCGGCGCCAGTGGAATGGCGGCGGCGCTCTCGGCGGCGCGTGATCCGGCGAACAGCGTCACGCTGCTGGAGCGGCAGGCGCGCGTCGGGCGGAAGTTGCTGGCGACGGGAAACGGACGCTGCAATCTGACCAACCGGGAGCTGGGGCCGGAGCACTATCACGGCGAGCAGCCGGAATTTGCCCTGCCTGCGCTCCGGACATGGGGCGTGGAAACGACGCTGGCGGAATTCCGGAGGCTCGGCCTTGTAACGGTCACGGAGCCGGGCGGACGGGTCTATCCCTTCTCCGATCAGGCGAACAGCGTCGTGGATGTCCTGCGCTTTGCGCTGGACGCGGCGGGCGTGACGGTCGTGTGCGGCTGCGAGGTCTGCGAGGTCAAAAAGAAGGCGCGCGGCTATCAGGCGCGGGCCGTGACCGGGGAGAG
>FR887057.1 GCA_000436735.1 Firmicutes bacterium CAG:170 | reverse complement strand
CCTCCGCCGCCATCGGCCGCAGCGCGGCAAGGAAGCGCTCCGTCAGCGCGGCTTCGTGCGCGCGGATGGCGTCCATGCCCGTTTCGGACAGAAAACCGAGCGCGGCGTGCAGGCCCGCGAGGCCGGGCAGATTCATAGTGCCCGCTTCGAAGCGATCGGGCAGGAAGTCCGGCATGAATTCCGTGTGGCTCATGCTGCCGGTGCCGCCTGCGATCAGCGGCGTGAGCTGCGCGGCAAGCTCCGGCCGGAGCACGAAGCCGCCGGTGCCCTGCGGGCCGTAGAGGCCTTTGTGGCCGGTGAAGGCAAGGGCGCTGATGTGCATGGCCTGCATATCGATGGGAAAAACGCCCGCCGTCTGCGCGCTGTCCACGAGGAAAAGCAGGCCGTGCCGCCGGCAAAGCTCACCCATCTCTGCGATGGGCAGGAGCGTCCCGCAGACGTTGCTGGCGTGCGTCATGACGACGGCCCTTGTGCTTGGCCGGAGCAGCGGCTCCGCCGCCTCTGCAATCAGCGTTCCGTCTGCGCGGCAGGGAATGCGGCTGAAGCTAACGCCCTGCGCCTCGAGCTGACGCAGCGGGCGCATGACGGCGTTGTGCTCCATGGAGGAGACCAGAACATGGTCGCCGGGGCGGAGCAGCCCCTTGAGCAGAACGTTCAGGCTCTCCGTGACATTTTTCGTAAAAACGACGCAGCGGCTGTCCTCGCCGCCGAAAAGCGAGCAGATGCGTTCGCGCGTCTCGAAAACCATTTCCTCGGCGCTGTAGGCGGCGCTGTAGCCGCCGCGGGCAATGTTGCTGCCGCAGCCGGTGATGTAGCGGAGCATCGCCTCCGGCACGCAGGCGGGCTTCGGGAAGGTCGTGCTGGCGTTGTCGAGATAAATCGTATCCAAGACGGCCGCCTCCTTTGAATTCCTCATACTTTTATAAATACTATAGCACAGCCGGGGCCGCCGCGCAATCGCAGCGGTGAAGATAGCTGATAAATTCATCAGAAATTCCGATAAATACATGGGCGTTATCCAAAAAGACAATTGGACTTTCGACGGAAAGTATCATAAAATTTTAGTAACACAAAAAATTTTTGTGAATACTGCAAGAGAGAAGAGAGCGTATGACACTGAAACATGAAAAGAGAAACATGATCCTTGCCGGTCTTGTGATCGGCGTGATCGCTTCGCTGCTCGTGCTGTTCGGCAACCCGAAGAACATGGGCTTCTGCATCGCATGCTTCCTGCGCGATACGGCGGGCGGACTCGGCCTGCACTCGGCAGCGGCGGTGCAGTACATCCGGCCGGAGATCATCGGCCTTGTGCTGGGCAGCTTCCTTATGGCGCTCTGCAAGAAGGAATTTTCCGCGCGTGGTGGAAGCGCGCCGGTCACGCGCTTTGTGCTGGGCATGTTTGTGATGGTCGGCTGCCTGATGTTCCTCGGCTGCCCGTTCCGCATGATCCTGCGTCTGGCGGGCGGCGACCTCAATGCGCTGCTGGGCCTGGCGGGCTTTGTCTGCGGCATTCTGGCGGGCGTTTTCTTCCTCAATAAGGGCTACACCCTCAAGCGCAGCTATGCGCTCACCAAGCCGGAGGGCGGCGTGTTCGTGATCCTGACCCTCGCGGTGTTTGCGCTGCTGCTTCTGGCCCCCGCCTTCATCCACTTCTCCGAGGCCGGAGCCGGCCCCGGTGCGCTCCATGCGCCCATCCTTATCAGCCTCGCGGCCGGACTCATCGTCGGCGCGCTGGCCCAGCGGACGCGCCTTTGCATGGTCGGCGGCGTGCGCGATCTGGTGCTGTTCCGCGAGACGAAGCTCATCCTCGGCTTTGCGGCGATCCTGATCGGCGCGCTGGCCTGCAACCTGCTCCTGACCGGCGTGACGGAGGCCAAATACTTCACCCTCGGCTTTGCCGAGCAGCCCGTTGCGCATACCGACGGCCTGTGGAACTTCCTTGGAATGCTGCTGGTCGGCTTCGGCTGCGTGCTGCTGGGCGGCTGCCCGCTGCGTCAGCTCGTTCTGGCCGGTGAGGGCAGCAGCGACAGCGCCGTGACGATCCTCGGCCTGCTTGCGGGCGCGGCCTTCTGCCACAACTTCGGCCTCGCTTCCTCCGGCAACGGCCCGACGGCCAACGGCAAGATCGCGGTCGTGATCGGCATTGCCGTCGCGCTCGTGGTCGCATGTGTCAATACCTTCCGAAAGGAGAATACGAAATGACAACTGTAGATGCAAAGGGCTATTCCTGCCCGGAACCCGTCATTATGCTCCGCAAGGCCATGATGGCAAAGGATAATGAATACACGGTGCTGGTGGACAACACGGCCTCGCGGGAAAACGTGACCCGCTATGCCGAGCATCAGGGCTATACCGTCAGCGTCAGCGAGGCAGACGGCGTCTATACGCTGATCTGCCGGAAGTAAGCCATGTTTTACATTGCGACATTTTTCTCCCATTTTGGCGCGATCCGCTACAAAAAGCTCTGCGAACAGCAGGGGATCGCGGCGAAGGCCATGCCGGTCCCGCGCGACCTTTCCAGCTCCTGCGGGACCTGTGTGCGCTGCGAGGAGCGGTATGTCGAGCCGTCCGGCGTATGCGCCTCGGAGATCGATCAGATCGTCCGCGCGGAGCCGGACGGGTATGTGTGCGTATATCAGGCAAAGGAGCGGAATGATGGAAACTGAGGTCAGATTGACAAAGCTTGCTTCCTGCGCGGGCTGCGGTGCGAAGGCGGGAGCCGGAACGCTGGCACAGCTGCTGGAGGGCTTCCGGACGCACAGCGACCCGCAGCTGCTGGTCGGCTACGACAAGAGCGACGACGCGAGCGTCTACCAGATCACAGAGGATATGGCCATCGTCCAGACGACCGATTTCTTTCCGCCAATCGTGGACGACCCCTTCCTCTACGGCCAGATCGCCGCGGCCAACGCCCTGAGCGACGTCTATGCAATGGGCGGAGAGCCGAAGCTGGCGCTCAACATCCTGTGCGTTGCGGACAGCATGGACGACAAAACGGTGCGCGAAATTCTGCGCGGCGGCTACGACAAGGCCTACGAGGCGGGCGCGATCATCACCGGCGGCCATACCATTCACGGCGCGGAGCCGATCTACGGTCTGGCGGTCACGGGCTTCGTGCATCCGAAGAGGGTGCTGACCAATGCGTCGGCGCGTCCGGGTGACGTGCTGCTGCTGACAAAGCCGCTTGGGATCGGCATTCTGACGACGGCGGCGAAGGCGGGACTGGTCGAGCAGCCGGTGCTGGAGCGCATCTACCGCCAGATGGCAGCGCTCAACAAAACGGCACGGGACATCATGCTCCGCTATGAGATCCACAGCTGCACCGACGTGACGGGCTTCTCACTGATGGGCCACAGCTATGAGATGGCGCAGGGCAGCGGCATGAGCCTGCATATCGAGAGCCGGAAGGTGCCGTTCCATCCCGAAGCGCTGGAAATGGCCGCGATGGGCTTTATCCCGGCAGGCGCGTACCGCAACCGCGATTATGCGGGCGCGGGCGCCGCAAGGGCCGGAGAGATATCCCGTGCGCTGGAGGATATCTTCTACGACCCTCAGACGAGCGGCGGACTTCTGATCGCCGTTGCGGAAAAGGACGCGCAGGCGTGTCTGGACGCGCTGCGGCAGGAGATCCCGGCTGCGGCGCAGATTGGCTACGTCACGGAGCGTGCGCAGAACTGGATCATTCTGGAATGAGAGCCGTAAAAGGCCGGAGCTTCCTCGGAAGCTCCGGCCTTGATCTATAGGGAACCTCTGAATAAATCCCCGACCGCGGA
>FR887056.1 GCA_000436735.1 Firmicutes bacterium CAG:170 | reverse complement strand
GGCACGTTGCAACCGCCGTGGCTTTTTCCGCAGAAAAAGCGAATCCACCTTCCAGCTGCAAGTTCCGTGCGGACTTCCGGGGAGAATACCGACTGAGCAGAAGTCTGCGTGTCCTCCACTCAGCGACATTGACGCCAACCCTGACGCCAACGGCGATGGGACGAAACGTGCCTGGTTGGACAAAATGAGATGAAAACGAGAATCCCGGCTGCTTTTTTCAGGCAGCCGGGAGTTTATTATTGCGGTTTTCAACGCTCGAGCATCTTTGGCATGACCTTTCCGACGGTTCTAGCTGCTTCCTGCTGCATCCGACTGGTCGAGTGTGTGTAGACGTTCAGCGTAAATCCTGCGCTGCTGTGACCGAGCATGGTGGAGACCGTTTTCACGTCCACGCCGGATTGCAGCGCGGTCGTGGCGAAACTATGTCTCAAGTCATGAAATCTGACGTGCTCCAATCCAATGTCCTTGCAGATCTTGCGGTGGATCTTCACGATGGCGTCCGGGTGATACATTTCACCGGTTACCGGGGAAGGAAACATGTAGGGATTTTTCGGGTGCTTTTCATGCTCCTGCTCCAGCAGCTTTGCAGCTTCCTCCGGGATGGAAACGTAGCGGACAGAGGTGCTTGATTTGGGCGGGGACACAGTGCCCTGACCATTGTAGAAAAGGTACTGTTTTGTTACATGAATGGTCTGCGTCTGCGCGTCGTAATCCGACCAGAGCAGCGCCGCGCTTTCCCCTTTCCGAAGTCCCGTAGCCAGCTCCAGATAAAACATCGGCAGGACACCGCGCTGTTCTGCCGCGTGCAGGTAGGACTGATATCGCTCCGATGGAATCACCTGCAGTTCCGGTTTCGTGATCTTGGGCGGGATACAGAACTCTGCTGGATTGAATGGAATCAGCCGTTCCTGCACCGCGCGCTTCAGAGCGGATTTCAGCATGACGTGGATGCCATGCACAGTCGTGCTGCTGAGCCCCGTTTTTTGGCTTTTGTATCCTCACGAATTCTGCCGTTTTCCAGCAAATCTTTATAGAACTGCTGGATATCCAGCGAGGTCAGTTTGTTTAACGGCGTATCGCCCAAGCGCGGGATTACATGGTGATCGATATAACCCTTGTAGTAGCGTCCAAAGTATCACCTCTCCATAATTGCAGCATAACACATTCACGACATTACCGATATTTGCTGTGGGTTCTGCAAAACGCGCCGCAACTGAGCGAAACTGATGAAGCATGGGCTGAAAAGCTGCTTCCCGCAAATGCCCCGGAAGAATGCTATATGCCTCATAAATAAAAGACCGCCATCTCGGTGAGCAGCAACTCGCTTTGAGATGGCGGCCTTTTTATACGCGGGGAGGTTTGACGGTTACAGCGCCGCAGAAAAGATGGAGAATTTCATGGCACAGGTGATGTAAAAGCAAGAACAGAACGAGACGGGAAGAATGACATGAGCATTCTTCCCGTCTCACTCTGCATCGTTCCGCGTGTGGGTCGGCCATTATACGGTTATAAGTACAAAAATGCGATCGCATTCTTCCCACAGATATTTTCCACAATCTTTCCCAGTGCCTGTTCATCCGCTGGGTATTGTCCGTCCTCGACCAGCTCTCCGAGCTTCTGGCAGAGGATGCGGCGGTAATACTCATGGCGTGGGAACGAGCTGAACGAGCGTGAGTCGGTCAGCATACCGACGGACTTCGCAAGCAGCCCGTTTTCCATCAGCTCATCGATCTGGCGGCGCATGCCGCGGATCGTGTCGTTGAACCACCACGCCGCGCCGAACTGGACTTTGGGAGCGAAGTTCACGGCCATCGTAGCGAGCATCGCGTTGTCGGTCGGGTTCAGGTTGTACAGGATCGTGTTCGGCAAACATCCCTCGCGTTCCAGCTCGCCGAGGAATGCGCCAAGCTGGAACGGATCGGTCGTGAGGCCGATGCTGTCGCCGCCCGCATCCGGACCGACCTCCACAAGCAGGCGCGGATTCTGGTTGCGGATGGGGCCAAGGTGCAGCTGCATGGCAACGCCATGCGCATGATACGCTTTGCCGAGGACGTGCAGCAGCTCCGCCTGTTTTGTGCCCGGAACGTAGGAAAACTTGCTGAACCCGTGGTCGGAGACCTTGCAGCCGTTTTCGCAGAAATAGTCCAGTGCCTTTTCCAGCGCTTCCGGCACGCTGTCTGTGCCATATTTCTCACACAGCGCACGTTCTGCGTCCGGGTTTCCGCCAAGATACTTGTCCGGTCGGAACGACGGCAGAACACGGAATGGGATCGTGGGGTCAGCCGCGATCTTCTTGTGCCATTCCAGCGTGTCCGCCGGATCGTCCGTCGTGCAGAGCACGCGGACGTTCATTTTTTCAAGGAGCGAAACCGCGTCGTAGGCCTTCAGCTTTTCCGCCGTTTCCTCCCAAATGGCGGGAGCGGTCTGCGGCGTCAGCAGCGTGTAGATTTCGAAATAGCGCTGCAATTCCAGATGCGTCCAGTGATGCAGCGGGCAGCCGACCAGCTGCGGCACGACCTCCGCCCACTTCTGGAATTTCTCGTACTCCGGCGCATCACCGGTGATGTACCGCTCGTCCACGCCGCAGGCACGCATGGCGCGCCATTTGTAGTGATCTGCCGACAGCCAGAGCTGCGTCAGGTTTTCGTACTGCTTCCGCTCCGCGATCTCGCGCGGCGGTAGGTGGTTGTGATAGTCGTAAATCGGCTGGTTTTCCGCATACTTATGAAACAACGTCTTGGTCGTCTCATTTTCCAGCAGAAAATCCTTGTCCATAAATGCTTTCATAGTCAGCCCTCAAATTTTTCACGGTTGATCCATAGCCCCAGCGCGGGGTTGGGGATATAATAGATTTCTTCGCCGTCCACGGTGTTATAGCCGTAGTGCAGCTTTTCAGGATCATATTTTTTCGCCAGCTCGTCATAGCTTGCGCTCAGGAAGCCGACGCTTTTGATCTCCTGTTGGGGAATTTCCTTCACAGCGTAGGTGATGGAGAATCTGCCGTCAGATGAACCGTGAATCAGATGCGCTGCCGCGCCCATGTTGTCACGCAGGTCCTGATTTTCCGGCTTGTTGAATTCTTCGAGCGTATGTAGTCTGCCCTGGTAGCCATATTTGCGAATCAGCTTGTCCACCTGCGCATCCTCGCCGAATTTCGTCACGCCGGGCGCTAAGATGATCAGCTCTCCGCTGTCGGCGATCGCCATGCGGGTGCGGTAAACCGCCTTATTGCCGAGCCATGTACTCTTGAATTCACTGGGATCGAGATAGACCACGCATTTCTGGATGCCGTGCTCGACAAAATCGATATTCTTCTCCTGCGCCAGCTTCACGGCTTCTGTCAGGCAGCTGCGCCCCTCGCCGATGAACAGACCGTGCATCACGCTCTCGCCCTTTGGAGCCGTGCAGACGGTCAGAACAAAGAGAATGGGCCGACTGTTCAGGAAATGCTCCATGCCATAGTCGAAGATTTTCCGCACGGGCGTATGGTCTTTCCCCATCATGCGCTCCATGCCATAGACCGCGCCGACCATGTGTGATTTATTGATCATATCGCTGCCGCCCACGCCGACGAACAGATTCTTCGAGTGGTTCGCCATACCGATCACCTCGTGCGGCACGACCTGACCGGGCGAGATGATGAGGTCATAGCTTTCGTCCATCACGCGGCGGTTGATCTCCACGCTGACAGCTTCGTGCCAGAGCCCCTCTGTGATTTTTTCCAGATAGCTTGCAGGGACTTCACCGATCTTCACCACGTCATGCCGCCAGTCGTGGACGATCATGTTTTCATACGGAACGCCCTCGAACATAGCCTCCCACTGTGCCTTGGAGACCGACTCATGCGTGCCGAGTGCAGGCATGATATCGACCTGCACGCCCTGTGCGGTCAGCAGTTGATAGTAAATGCTCGTAATCTTGCCCGCCTGCGAGTGAAAGCGCGTGAAATCCGGCGGGATGATGAGCACCTTTTTGAGCGTTCGTCCTTCCAGAGATTTCTCAAGCGCTTCTTTTAATTCCGCGTCCGAAATGCCGCCGTTCGCGGCGATTTTATAGATATCCTCCATGTCAGACACCGCTGTACGCCGAGAAGCCGCCGTCCACGGGAATGACCACGCCGGTCACGAACGACGCAGCCTCGTTGTTGAGCAGGAACAGCAGCGTTCCAAGCAGTTCTTCCGCTTGTCCGAAGCGGCCCATTGGGGTCGCAGCCAGAATTTTCTTCGTCCGCGCCGTCGGCGTGCCGTCCGGATTCCACAGAAGCGCCGCATTCTGCTTGCCGGAGAAGAAGCCCGGCGCAATGGCGTTCACACGAATGCCAACCCTGGAAAAATGCACCGCCAGCCACTGCGTAAAGTTCGACACAGCGGATTTCGCGCCCGAATACGCCGGAATTTTGGTGAGCGGCGTGTAGGCGTTCATCGATGAAATGTTGAGAATATTGCAGCCCTCGCGCGCGACCATATCGCGGGCGAACGCCTGCGTGGGAATGAGAATGCCCATGAAGTTGAGGTTAAAGACGGAGGCAACGCCCGTCTCGTCCAGATCGAAAAAGCTCTTGGTGGCGGCGTCCAGGTCACCCGGCTCGTAGTATTCCTTGTCGGTTGTCGCGCTGGGGTGGTTGCCGCCTGCGCCGTTGATGAGGATGTCGCAGGGGCCGAAGTTGGCCAGCACCTGTTCATGGCAGGCCATAACTGCGGCCTTGTCCAGCACGTTGCATTCGTAGGCTTTCGCAGTGCCGCCCTCGGCGGTGATCTCGTCGGCCAGCTTCTGAACGTTGGCGTATGTACGGCCCAGCAGCGCGACCTTCGCGCCGCTGGCAGCCAGTGCC
>FR887055.1 GCA_000436735.1 Firmicutes bacterium CAG:170 | reverse complement strand
TAATCAATTGTTTTAATTAGGCTTTAGTATTACTTTGCGTTCGGCAGCATCGAGGATCATTTCAAATACCGCGCCGCAGTCATGCGCGCCTATCCTGCAGCCCACTTCCCGGTCTGGGAGGGCTATGACCACATGCAGTATCAGATCCGCGACCCGCAGGGCTTCGCGGCGCTGCTGCGGTCGCTCATGGAGCAGAACGTCCTGCCGCCGCTGCCGCAGCATCACATGCTGTAAACCGGGCCGTACATCGGCCATCTCATAGACAGGACATGTGAAAAATATGTTGTACTCTGAAAAATTGAAAGCCTTTGAAGCCGCGCACCCGTGCGCGTATCTGACGGTGGACGGAGCCAGCTTCCGCTATGTTCTGAGCGGACAGCACGTCGGAAAAACACTTGTGCTGCTCAACGGCGGCATGAACACGCTGGAAATGTGGATGGACTATGTAGAGCTGCTCTCCAAAGCCTGCCGCGTTCTGCTCTTCGACTATCCGCAGGAGCTGCGCACCAATCAGGCGCTCGTAACGGGAATGCACGCATTCTTCGCAAAGCTCGGCATCCGCTCCCCGATCTTTGTCGGCGCCAGCGACGGCGGCATGGTCGCGCAGATCTATGTGCAGAGGTATCCGGGCGAGACCGGCGGACTGGTGCTGATCTCGACCGGCGGCATGGACGAAAACACGCTGAAAAGCCTGAAAAGGAAATACCGCCTCGCGCCGCTCATGCTCTGGTATATGAAGCACTGCAACTATGAAAAGCTCAAGCCGAGGCTCATCAAGGCCGGTATGAGCCACATCCGCAACGAAAGCGCCGAGGAGATTGCCTACGCGCAGGAGATGTTTGAGACGATCTTCAAGGACTACAAGCAGGAAAAGGACGTACATATTTCCGGCCTGTTTGCCGACCTGATGCATCAAAAGCCGGTCACGGCAGCAGATTTTGCGGTGCTGGCAGGCAAGATCCTCCTGATCCTGCCCGATCAGGATTTCTTCTCCGGGAAAATGCAGGAGGATCTTATCCGGCTGATGCACCGCCCAAGAATTTCCTGTGTCTCTGGCGGACACCTGTCCACCGTACTGCGGGTGGACGACTACGTCCGGACGATCCTTGATTATCTGAAAACCATGCAATGATCGCGCAAAACGGCCCGCACCGGTGTTCCGGTGCGGGCCGTCGTTTCTCTCATGCTGTTTTTCTTCCGGTGTCCGAGGCGCTCCCCTATCCGTTCGTGAAATGGTAGGAATGGCCCGGATCGTAGGCCATTTTGTTGCTGGCCGTCACGAAATCCATGAAGCGGTTGGCGGCGGGCGTCGGTGTGACGCCTCGAAGGGTACACATCACGACCGCGCGCGGCGGGATGGTAAAGTCGGTTTTCAGCGGCAGGATCACGCCCCGTCCAAGCCCAGACAGGGAGAATTCCTCCGTCACGCAGGCGACGCCAAGTCCGATCCGCGCCAGCGCGACCAGAAGATTGTGCGACCCAAGCTCGATCTCCGGCTGGATCGTCACGCCGTGCTCCTGGAAATAGCGCTCGACATACAGACGGGAGCTGGCCTTGCGTTCGAGCAAAATCAGCGGGAATTCCGCGATCTCCTGCACGGTGTACGGATGGTCGAAGTCGCAGTCATAGTCCGGCGCAGCGACAAAGATGGTATGCGTGTCCACGCAGTGGCGCACGCAGTAGACCTCCGCGTCCTGCTCTTCGCTTGCAAAGGCGATATCCACCTGACCGCCGCGCAGATAGTCGAGCACCATCCGGCTCGTGCCGTTCAGGATGCGGATGCGGATGTCCGGATATGCCTTGTGGAACGCCTCCAGACGCGAAACGAGATATGTTTTGGTCACGGTGTCGCTCGCGCCGATGATCAGCTCGCCGGTCAGCAGCTGCCGCGACTGCGCCAGCTTTTCTTCTCCGTTCTGGATCAGCCCCAGCGCGCGCGTTACATACTCGAGAAGCGTCCGCCCCTCGGAGGTCAGCATCACGCCGCGCGTACTCCGGGAGAACAGGCGTACCTGAAGCTGCTCCTCGAGCTGCTTGATCGACTGGCTGACCGCGGACTGGGAAATATACAGATTCTGCGCCGCTGCGGAGATATTGCCCATCTTGGCTACCTCCTGAAACACACGGTAAAGCTCCAATTTGACTGCCATTTCAGCCTCCATAAGTCATCTTAATATTTCAGATTAATTATATCTATTTTACTTATTCCTATTCTCTGATTATAATGTATGCGCTATGGCTTGTCCAGCACATTTTACGCAGAACAGGAGATTTTCTCATGCTGATCCGAACGCCTGAACAGGACATCGAGCGTGTCCTTTTTACCGAAAAAGCCATTGCCGCACGCGTGGAGCAGCTCGGCGCTGAGCTGACCGAACAGCTCGGCGACAAGCGTCCCGTCCTCGTCTGCGTGCTCAAGGGCGCTTCCTTTTTCTATATCGACCTCTGCCGCTGCATGAACTGCGCCATTGACATGGACTTCATCGCCGTTTCCAGCTACGGTCAGAACGCCAAATCGTCCGGCGTCGTGCGCCTCATCAAGGACCTTGACAACAACATCACCGGCCGTCACGTCGTGATCGTCGAGGACATCATCGACTCCGGTCTGACCATGCAGTATCTCAAGGAGCTGTTCTCCGCCCGGAAGCCCGCGTCGGTCACGACCGTCTCCTTCCTCGACAAGGCCGGCGCGCATCCCAGCGAGTACAAGACCGACCTCTGCGGCTTTGAGATCGGCAATGAGTTTGTCGTCGGCTACGGTCTGGACTATGCCAATTATTACCGGAATCTTCCCTATATCGGCATCCTTCGTCCGGAATGCTACGCAAAGTGAGTTTTTCGGCAAAAAACAGTTGACGAAGCTGTCCGCGTGGTGTAGACTATCTCACATCCAAATATCGTCTCTGCCAATATAGTTCCGGATAGATGGCCCGGATGTTTCTACCGCAGCGCCGCAAAGAAAGCTGTGACTATTGGAGAAAACGCTGAAGCGGGATACCGCTCCGGCGGCATTGGCAGCAGCTTTTCTGCTGCCGTTTTTTATTTCTGAAGGAGGAAATGGATTATGGAGGCACTCAAGGAACGAATTCGCAAGGAAGGCAAGGTCCTTCCGGGCAACATCATCAAGGTGGACGGTTTCCTGAACCACCGCGTGGACTGCCAGTTCATGGCTGAGCTTGCCGATGAATTCGCAAAATATTTCGACATGTCCAAGGTGGACGTGGTCCTGACGGCGGAGGCCAGCGGCATCGCGCTTGCCGCGATCTGTGCATACCGCTACAACAAGCCCCTCGTCTTTGCCAAGAAGGCAAAAAGCGACAACATTGAAGGCGGCCTGTATTGCAGTGAGATCGTCTCCTACACCTATCGGAAAAAGGTCACCCTGATCGTCTCCAAGGAGTGGCTCCATGCCGGAGACCGCGTGCTCATCATTGACGATTTCCTTGCGCGCGGCGAGGCCATGCGCGGCCTGTGCGAGATCGTGGAGGAAGCGGGCTGTGAGCTGGTCGGCATTGGCTGCGCCGTTGAGAAGGGCTTCCAGCACGGCGGCGACAAGCTCCGTGAGGCAGGCGTCAATCTTAAGTCTCTCGCCATTCTGGAAAAGGCGGAGCCGGGCTGCGTCGAGTTCCGCGAGGACTGAGCCTTAATTTATAAAACCAAGGCAGGCACAGATGTGCCTGCCTTTTTCCGTATTCAGTTCGCCGCGTCCGCGTACTGGCTGTAGAGTGCAACATGGTCGTCGATACAGAAATCGCCCGTCCACGCCTTGGAGGTCACGCAGATCAGGTTCCTTCCCTTCGGGCTTACGCCGAAGCTTGCGCAGCAGTTCATGGCCTGCGCCGTGTAGCCGGTTTTTGCCCCCTGGATCTCGCCGCCCTTGAGATCCTGATATTCCACACGGGAGAGGAATTTATTGAAGATCTTGAGGCCATCGGGATGCTGCTCCGTCGGCTGGCAGGTGTAATAGGTCGTCGAGAGGATCTCGCGGCAGATTTCGTTGTCCATGGCCGCCTGCAAAATGATCGCCATGTCGCGGAGCGTCGTATAATGCTGCTCGTCATGCAGACCGCTGGCGTCCACGAAGTGTGTATCCGTCAGCCCGAGCGCCGCCGCCTTTTCATTCATCAGCTCTGCGTAGGCCTCCTCCGAGCCTACCACATAAATGGACAGTGCCTCCGTCGCCTCCGCGCCGGACGGCAGGATCGCACCGTAGACCAGATCGAGCAGCGGCACCTTCTCGCCGTCCACGAATCCTGCCAGCGAGGCGTCCGCCAGATACAGCGGGTCAATGATGGCCTGCGTCATGGTGAAGGTATCGTCCCAGTTTTCGATCTGCTCACAGGCGACCAGCGCCGTCATGACCTTCGTCATGGACGCCGGGAAAATGCGGTCGTCGGGATTCTTTTCCGCAATAACAGTGTTGGTATCCGCGTCGATCAGGATCGCACGCTCACTGTAAAGCTGCAGATCGAGCACCTGCGTGGCGTCCGTCTC
>FR887054.1 GCA_000436735.1 Firmicutes bacterium CAG:170 | reverse complement strand
GCTCTTTTGAGCAACCGCCTTTCACCATTTCTATCCAATTGAG
Organism: Firmicutes bacterium CAG:170; assembly: GCA_000436735.1. Classification (GTDB taxonomy): domain Bacteria; phylum Bacillota; class Clostridia; order Oscillospirales; family Oscillospiraceae; genus CAG-170. The sequence continues at coordinate 3,713 of FR887054.1, read as the reverse complement.
CAGAAAGAAAATGAAAAACATAGCACAAAAGCAGAGAAAATCCAGCCAGCCGCGCAAAAACGCCCGGACGTTTTTGCCCGGGCGTTTGTTATGGTATTGCAGAGCTTATTCCTCTTCCTTCGCGGTGCAGCAGATGTGCAGCTCGTCCAACTGCTTCTGAGTGACTTCGCTGGGAGCGCCCATCAGGATATCCTGCGCGTTCTTGTTCATCGGGAACGGGATGATCTCGCGGATGGAGTCCTCACCGGCCAGCAGCATGACCATGCGGTCAATGCCGGGAGCGATGCCGGCATGGGGAGGTGCGCCATAGCAGAAGGCGTTGTACATGGCCGGGAACTTGGACTTGACGTCGTTCTCGCCCAGACGGACGAGCTGGAATGCCTTGATCATAATTTCCGGGTCATGATTCCGGACTGCGCCGGAGGAAAGCTCCACGCCGTTGCAGACCAGATCGTACTGCTGCGCGGTGATGGTCAGCGGATCGATCTCACCGGCGATCGCCTTATCGAGCGTCTCCGCACCGCCGCCGGGCATCGAGAACGGGTTGTGGCAGAATTCCAGCTCGCCGGATTCCTCACCGATCTCGTACATCGGGAAATCGACGACCCAGCAGAACTCGTAGCGTTCCTTGTCCATGTGGCCGGGAACCAGCGCGCCGAGCTTGTTGCGGAGCACGCCCGCAGTCTTGATGGCGGCCGTCCGCTTTCCGGCGGCAACGCCGACGAAGCAGCCGGGCTTGAGGTCGAGCGCCTTCACGACGGCCTCGGCATGGGGCTGCATGAACTTTGCCACGCCGCCGGCCAGCGTGCCGTCGGCCTCGACCTTGAACCAGTAGGGCTTGCTGCCGGACTGGACCTCAACGTCGGCGCAGAGCTTGTCGATCTGCTTGCGGGTCAGCTCACAGCTCGGGACGACGACGGCCTTCACGACGTTGCCCTCGGCAAACGGCGCGAATTCGCTGCCCTTGACCAGCTCGGTCATGTCCTGAAGGACAAGGTCGATGCGCAGGTCGGGCTTGTCGGAGCCGTAGGTCTCCAGCGCATCGTTATAGGCGATGCGGCGGAAAGGCGCCTCGGAGGCGATGTTATATTTGCCGAACTTTGCAAAAATGGGCGGGAGCACGTCCTCGATGACGGCGAAAACGTCGTCCTGCGCGGCAAAGGCCATTTCCATATCGAGCTGATAGAACTCGCCGGGGCTGCGGTCGCCGCGGGCGTCCTCGTCGCGGAAGCACGGCGCGATCTGGAAATAGCGGTCAAAGCCGGAGGTCATGAGCAGCTGCTTGAACTGCTGCGGAGCCTGCGGCAGGGCGTAGAACTTGCCGGGATGCTTTCTGGCGGGAACCAGATAGTCGCGCGCGCCCTCCGGGCTGGAGGCCGTCAGGATCGGGGTGGTGATCTCAAGGAAATTGTGCTCCATCATGGCCTTGCGGATGGCTGCGACCACGTTGCAGCGCAGGATGATGTTGTTCTTGACGGCAGGATTGCGCAGGTCGAGATAGCGGTACTTGAGGCGCTGAGTCTCGTCGGCCTCGCGGCTGCGGTTGATCTCGAACGGCAGCTCGTTGTAGCGGCAGCGGCCAAGGACGGTGATGCTGCTGGGTACGACCTCGATCTCGCCGGTGGGCAGCTTCGGATTCTTGCTGGCGCGTTCGCGGACGACGCCGGTGACGTTGATGGTGGATTCCTTGTTGATGGACTTGATGATGTTCATCATCTCCTCCGTCTCCACGACGAGCTGCGTCGTTCCGTAGAAGTCGCGCAGGACGACGAAGGCAAAGTTGCTGCCGACGACGCGGACATTCTCCAGGAAGCCTGCCAGCGTGACCGTCTTTCCGACGTCCGCCAGACGAAGCTCGCCACAGGTATGCGTTCTGGACTGCATCATAGTTTTTTCCTTCTTTCTTTGTTGCTCTTTATTTTTCAAGAATTACGGTGTTCTGATCCTGACCGGCAAGGCCCGCCGCCAGGAAGGCGGGCAGCTCCGCGATGGACACGGAGGTCTGTTCGCCGGTGGCAAGGCACTTGACCGAGGCGGTCCCGGAGGCGATCTCATCCTCGCCGAGGAAGAGCACATACGGAATCGAAAGCTTGTCGGCGTACTGGATCTTCGCCTTGAACTTCTTCTGCTCACAGTAGAGCTGCGTGCGGATACCGGCGTCGCGGAGCAGAGTGGCCGTCCGGACGGCCTGCGTCAGATCGTCCGTCATCGGCAGCACCAGCACATCCGCCGGGGCGGTATTGCGCGCGGGATTCAGCATCCCCTGTTCGCCGAGGACATAGAAAAGGCGGGTCAGACCGATGGAAATGCCGACGCCCGGCAGCGCCCGGTCGGTGTAATACTCCGCCAGATTGTCGTAGCGGCCGCCGGAGCAGACGGAGCCGATCTCCGGGTGGTCGAGCAGCGTCGTTTCATAGACCGTGCCGGTGTAGTAATCCAGTCCGCGCGCGATGGTCAGGTCTACGGCGAAGTTTTCCTCCGGCACGCCGAACGCGCCGAGATATTTGACGACCGCCGTCAGCTCGTCCAGACCGAGGTCAAAGACCTCATTGCGTCCCCGGTAGCCCTCGAGCGCCGTGAGCACCTCCGCGTTCGTGCCGCGGATGGCGATGAAGCGCATGATTTCGTCCGCGCGCTCCTCCGCAAGGCCGCATTCCTCGACCAGAAGCGTGCGGACCTTTTCCGCGCCGATCTTGTCGAGCTTATCGACGGTGCGCATGATATCGCCGGACTGCTCGCTCAGGCCGAGCATGGCGTAGAAGCCGTTCAGAATTTTGCGGTTATTGACGCGGATCTGGAAGCGGCGCAGACCCATCTGCGAGAAGGTCTTGTAAATGATGGACGGGATCTCTGCCTCGTTGGAGATGTCCAGCTTCCCGTCGCCGATCACGTCGATGTCCGCCTGATAGAACTCGCGGAAGCGGCCGCGCTGGGCGCGTTCGCCGCGATAGACCTTGCCGATCTGATAGCGGCGGAAGGGGAACGAAAGCTCGCCGTAGTGCAGCGCGACGTATTTTGCCAGCGGCACCGTCAGGTCAAAGCGGAGCGCTAGGTCGCTGTCGCCCTTCTGGAAGCGGTAGATCTGCTTTTCCGTCTCGCCGCCGCCCTTGGCCAGCAGCACGTCGGCCGCCTCGATGGCGGGCGTGTCCAGCGGCGTGAAGCCGTAGAGGCTGTAGGTCCGGCGGAGAATTTCCATCATGGCTTCCAGCTGGGTCTGCGGCCCGGGCAGCAGCTCCATGAAGCCGGATAGCGTGTGTGGTCTGATTTTTTCCATGGTATCTGTTCCTTTCGGTTATTTTCTAAGGGAAGTGTGCGCCGGAATGGCGCGGTGTGTCTCCGACGGCCCATTCTTTTCTGTCTTGCCAGAAAAGAATGGGGAGAAAAGAGGCGCTGGGGACGCGGAATTGCGCTTCGCGCCTGATAAACAAGTCGTTGCATTGTATGTATTTTCGTTACACAAGCCGTAGTCCAAACGCCCTTCGGGCGGCCTACAGAATTTCTGCTGTCTAAAATTTCGCTGCGTCAAATATTTATGTATGCAAAATCGAAAAGTATCTGCCTTGAATCCATGCGTAGATTTTCTGGTTTTGCCCGTTTCTGCTTGGCAGTCTCTATTGGCTGCGGAAGAGAAACGAGCCAAGTGAAGAGGCCAAAGGTTAGAGGCTCAGGCGCGACAGCGCAATAAAATCGTTCCAGCGGTCTTTTCTTCCATA